>CALVLT010000019.1 GCA_944340905.1 uncultured Clostridia bacterium | reverse complement strand
TGACCATAGAAGAGAGGACCCACCTGTTCCCATCCCGAACACAGAAGTTAAGCTCTCTTTCGCCCAAAGTACTTGGCTTAACAGCCTGGGAGGATAGGTCGTTGCCGCCTTTCCAGACACGGAACGTCTGCATATTTCGCAGACGTTCTTTTCTTTTTGCAACGCTTTGGGCTCAAGAGAGCTACGCTCTCTGTCTCGTCGGCGCCAAGGAGAAGCGCCTCCTTGGTCAAGAAATTGCCATATCAGAGGCGATTTCGTGCCCGTAGGCGTCGCTCTCCCTTGGCGCCGCCAAGACGGTGGCGCGGCGCAAGCCGTGACGAAAGGGTTGTAAAGTTCGCAACGGCACAAGCACAACAACCCTCCCGCCTCGCAAGCTCGGCACCATCTCACGCAAGTAGACCTTGCGTAACTTCGGCTGCGCTCGTGCGCCGCTGCGCGTCGGGCGGTCAGCAATTTTGCTTGCATATGCAAAATTGCCAGCTCATGCGTGCGCGCACACCACACTGTGGTGCTGCGCATAACGCACACATTCGCCCCTTACACAGGGAGGGCTTTGCACACAAGGCAATGCTTTCCTTTACATTGTAAAAAATGAAAAAAAGTAGTACACTTCTCTTGACATACGAATATATTCATGGTATACTGTTATATGGTAAAAGAATGTACAAAAGGAGAGCGGGTCATGCAGGAATTGCGTTGCAAAAAATGCGGGCTGGCGTTGGAACAGAGAGGGGATAAATATGTCTGCCTCGGGTGCGGGGCGGAGTATCAGGCAGAAGATGCCCGCCGCGTCGCGGACGAGATGGCGCGCCTTCTGGACGAGCAAAAACAGGAGCGCGTCGCCAACCTTCGTCAGCAGTTGTGGGTGGAATTCAATGAAGAATTTTACGACCGTGCGGAAATTTCCCGCCTTGCCAAGGGCATCATGGCGTATCTGCCCGACGACTTCTTTGCGCAGTTCTGCGATCTGGCAACGGGAAGGGATACGCGCAGGCTGAACGCCTTTCTCTACGCCGCGGACGTCAAGGCGCAGAGCATGTATATCTGGGATATGCTCGCCTTTCTGCTGCGCCCGCTGCGGGAGGAGACGCTGCTTGCCGTGAACGATCTTCTGGCGCGCGCGGGAGCAGCGGGGCTGGATATGGAAGGGTTCCGCCGCTGCAACGAACAACTTGCGCGCGAGGCGGAAAAGCTGAACGCGGGCATATATGACGCGACGATTCCGCGCGACGTGTTTGTTGCCTATAGCCATGAAGATATTGCGCAGGTGGGGGAACTGGTGGAGGCGCTCGAGGCGCAGAAGATCAGTTGTTTTGTGGCGGCGCGCAATCTGCAGCACGGTGCGATACAGAACTACGAGGAGCAGCTGCGCAGCGCCATGGACAGTTGTCGCACGGTTGTGTTTGTATCGTCAAAGAACTCGCGCAGCCGCGACTGCGATGCCTTGAAGGAACTTTCTTATATTCAGAAATGTGACTTTGAGGCGGCGCCGCAGTACCGCGGCAACTATGCCAAAATGCCCAAGGAAGTCAAGAGACCGCGGGTGGAGTATCTTATCGACAAATATACGGGCACGGCAGCGGATGCCATTGTAAAAGAATTTTTTGCTGGATTTGAATATTGCAAAGATAAGGATATTGTTGCGAAACGCATTTTGGAGTTGCTTGCCGCAACGCCTGCGGCCAACGTCAAATACTGCCGCTCCTGCGGTGCGGGGAACGCAAAAAAGGCAAAGTTCTGTTCAGAATGCGGCGGCAGGGAATTTGTCGATACGTATGCGGAATACGAAGAGATAAAACGTAAAAAGGCAGAGGAAGCACGCCGCGAGGCGGAGGCAGTGCGCCGTGCTGAGGAAGAAAAGAAAAAGGCAGAGGAGGCACGCAAGCGGGCGGAAGAGGAAAAGAGGCAAGCCGAGGAGGAGGCGGCCGCCCTGCGCGCCGAGCTGGAAAAGCTGAAGAAACAGGCGCAAGCGGCAGCCGCAAAACCTGCCGAACAGCCCGTTCTCGCGCCCACCCCTGCGCCGAAACCCGCGCCCAAGGCAAGTCCGTTGAGTGATTTCGAGATCGAAAACGGCGTTCTCAGAAAATACAAGGGAACGGGGGGCGATGTCGTCATTCCGAACAACGTCAAGAGCATTGGGAATAGCGCGTTTCAGTTTAGTATGAGATTAATAAGCATCACGATTCCGAACAGCGTGACAAGTATTGGGGAGAAAGCATTTAATTATTGCATGGGATTAACAAGCATTACAATTCCGAGCAGTATAACGAGCATTGAAGGGGGAGCATTCGAGGGATGTTCGGGACTGACAAGCATAACGATTCCAAATAGTGTAACGGAGATTGGAGACAAGGCATTCCGTGGCTGCACGGGATTGACGAGTATCACGATTCCGGACAGCATGACGAACATTAGAGATGGTGTCTTCGATGGGTGCAAGGGTTTGATAAGCATCACAATTCCGAACAGCGTTAAGAGCATTGGGAATAGTGCGTTTCAGTGGTGCACGGGATTGACAAGCATCACGATTCCGGACAGCGTGAGGAACATTGAAGGTTATGCATTCAATGGTTGCACGGGATTGAAAGACATCACGATTCCGAACAGCGTAACAGAGATTGGGAGCGGGGCATTCGATGGTTGCACGGGATTGACAAGCATTTCCATTCCGAGCAGCGTGACGAGCATTGGAAATAATGCATTCGTGGAATGCAGGGGCTTGACAAGTATTACGATTCCAAGCAGTGTAACGAGCATTGGGTATGCGGCATTCGGTGGTTGCACGGGATTGACGAGCATTGTTGTAGACCCCGACAATCCAGTTTGTCACAGCGACGGGAATTGCCTGATCCAAACGGAAGAAGAAGTATTGGTGGCAGGCTGCAAAACAAGCGTAATTCCAACAGATGGTAGCGTGACAGGCATTGGAGATTGGGCATTTTCGGATTGCACGGGATTGAAAGACATCACGATTCCGGACAGCGTGACGAGCATTGGAGAGTATGCATTCTATGGTTGCACGGGATTGACAAGCATCACGATTCCAAGCAGTGTAACGAGCATTGGGAGCGGGGCATTCGGTGGTTGCACGGGATTGACGAGCATTGTTGTAGACCCCGACAATCCAGTTTGTCACAGCGACGGGAATTGCCTGATCCAAACGGAAGAAGAAGTATTGGTGGCAGGCTGCAAAACAAGCGTAATTCCAACAGATGGTAGCGTGACAGGCATTGGAGATTGGGCATTTTCGGATTGCACGGGATTGAAAGACATCACGATTCCGGACAGCGTGACGAGCATTGGAGAGTATGCATTCTATGGTTGCACGGGATTGACAAACATCACAATTCCGGACAGCATGACGGAGATTGGATCGTCCGCATTTTGGAATTGCACAGGATTGACAAGCATTACGATTCCGAACAGCGTAAAGAGCATTGGGTCGCATGCTTTCTCGGGTTGCACGGGATTGACAAGCATCACGATTCCAAACAGTGTGACAGGGATCGGAAGGAGTGCTTTTGAGGGTTGCGCGGGATTGATAAGTATCACCATTCCGAGCACAGTGACGAGCATTGGGAGCGATGCATTCTATGGCTGCGACAATGCGCAAATTTACTGTCATGCGAAAGAGCCGGAGGAGTGGCCTGCGGGCTGGGACGAATCGTTGAAAGACAGGATCGTCTGGGACGATTGAGCCATGCAGAAACTGCGCCGCGGCGCAGGGGCTGCTCTGCAAAAAGAACGGCACTCTACGGAGCGTGGGTGGATTTTTTCTGCCGTTTATGATAGGATGGGGGTGTGCGGGGCGCGTTCATGCCCACCGCGGGGAGGCAGTATGGATCAGGTGCGGACGGGGAAATTCATCAAGGCGCTGCGCACGGAGCGCGGCTGGACGCAGAGCGCGTTCGCCGAGCGGCTCGGCATTTCGGAAAAGACGGTCTCCAAGTGGGAGACGGGGCGGGGACTGCCCGAAGTCAGCCTGATGCTGCCCGTGTGCGAGCTGTTGGGCATCACCGTCAACGAGCTGCTCAGCGGCGAACGGCTGGAGGGGGAGCAGTACCGCAGGCGGGCGGAGCAGCAGCTTCTGGATTTCGCCCGCGACCGCACGAACCCGCGCACAAAGGTCATCGTGTGCAATGCGGCATGCTGGGTGAGCGTTGCCGTCTGGCTTGTCCTCATCTTCATCGCCGCCTTCTGCGATCTGCCCGTATGGGCGCGCATTGTCGTTATCGTCTGCGCTTTTTTGGGGATCTCTGCCGTGCTTGCGCCCATTCTGATCGTGGCGGTCAACACGGAGGTGTACACCTGCCCGAAGTGCAAAAAGACCTTCGTGCCCACGCTCTCCGCCTTTTTGTGGTCGCTGCACACGACGAAAAAGCGGCGGCTGAAGTGCCCGTACTGCGGCCGAAAGAGCTGGTGCGTGAGCCGCCTGCGGGAGGAAGAGCAGGGCGGCGCGGACGGAATATGATCGCCTGCAAAGGAGCATACTGAACGTGATGCTGACGTATTCGGACGACAAACATTTTACGGCGGAGGAACTGGGCGCGCTGTTCTCCTCGGTCGGGTGGGAATCGGCAAAGTATCCCGAGCGCCTTGTGCGGGCAATGCAGGGGTTCCCGACCGTGCTCTCTGCGCGCGACGGCGGAAAGCTCATCGGCCTGCTCGCGGCGATGGACGACGGCGAGATTACCGCCTACATCCACTATCTGCTCGTGTCGCCCGCCTGGCAGGGGAAGGGCGTGGGCAGGGCGCTGTTGTACACGGCGCTGGAGCGCTACCGCGGCTACGTGCGCATCGTGCTGCATGCCGAGGGGAAGGCGTCCACCTTCTACCGCGCGCACGGTTTTTGCGAGATGGACGCCGTGTGCATGGGAAAGAACCTGAAAACTTAATACGTATAGAGAAAAACGCGCCCGCGGCTGTAAGCCGCGGGCGCGCGTTCGTTCCGATTCAATGCCTGCTGTGCGCAGCGATCTTGTCTGCGATGCGCAGGAAAGCCTCAGTGTCCTCTTCCCCGATGATGTCGATCATGCTGCGTGCAAGCGCAAGGGACTGTTCGTGCACCGCAAGGTAGGCGCCGATGTTGTCGGGCAGGATGCGCACGAAGGTGGTGCGCTTGTCCCTCCCTTCGCAGCGCTCTAAAAAGTTCTTGGCGACCAGCGAGTCGATGGTGCGGTTGACGAGTGATTTGAGCATGCGCGTCTCGGAGACGATCTCCTTGAACGAGACCATGCCCACGCCGTCCTCGCGGTAGCGGTTGTAGGCGACCAGCATGACGATCGCCTCGTTATAGACCATGCCCTTTGTGATGCGGGTGTTCTTGAAAATGCCCGTCAGGCGCACCCAGGCGGTGATCAGTTGTTCTTCCGGTGATTGCTGCATGTTTTTCCCCTGCCGCGGCTGCGGCGTTCTGCCGAACGGTTCATGTTGATTATACGCCCGCTTTTTGCAAATGTCAAGCAAATCACATGAACGCCCGTTTGCCTTTTCGCCCCGCGTATGCTATAATAGGGGCATGGAAATGATGCAGGACAGCGCGATGCTGCTGAGTTTTGTCAACATGAAACTGCGCGATACGTACGATTCGCTGGACGCGCTGTGCGACGATCTGGAATTTGACCGCGCGCAGCTGGAGGAGCGCCTTGCCGCCATCGGCTGCCGCTATGATGCGGCGGGCAATTGTTTCCGGTGAGTTATCCACTTATCCACAACCGCGTTGTGGATAACATGGGTGCAGTGTGGAAGGGAGGGGTTATGTCGCAGTACGACCTGATGAAGTTGTTTTCTCGCTATGACAGCGAGGTGTGCGAGGGGGATTTCACGCCCGAGGAGCTGGAGGAATACCTCGACTTTTGCAGCGGGCAGGAGAATGCGCCCTCGCCCGCCGAATGGAAACGGGCGTATTTTGAAAAGTACGACGACGTGAAGGACAAGAGCCTGAAAAAGCAGGACTGGTAGCGCGTTGCCGTGTGTGCGTTGTCTTAGTAGCCTTCCCCCTTGGGGGGAAGGTGTCAGGCGAGCTTGCGAGCCTGACGGATGAGGGGTAATAAAAGGAACGATCCCCCGTCACTTCGTGACACCCCCCTTAAAGCCCTGCGGGCGTTAAGGGGGGCAGGGACTCCCTCGGTCACTGAAGGTGACTGAGGGAGTAGGCTTCCCCTTGGGGGGAAGCTCCGCCGTAGGCGGTGATGAGGGGGTTTCGCCCCCCTTAACACTTTGTTTCAAGGGGGAGGGTACGCTCCGCGCGACAGGGGGGATCGAACCCCGCCGTTTGCCAATTCTGAATCAGGAAGGATACAGATGCAATACGACTATCTCATCTTTGATGCGGACCATACAGTCATCGACTTCGACGCGGACGAGCGGCGCGCCTTCCGCGCGGCGTTTGCCGCGGCGGGCATGCAGGCGAGCGCGGACATGGTGGAGGCGTGCTGGGCGTTCTCCGCGAAGAACTGGGGCATGCTGGGGCTGAACGACGTGCATCTGCCCGAACTGCGCCGCCGCTATCACGAATTATACCACACCCATGTCCGCGAGATCATGCGCTTTGCCGATACCATGTACGGGCTGGGCGAAAAGAGGGAGGCGGCGGAACGGGCGTTTGAAGAGGCGCTCGCCCTTGCGGCGCATCCCGTGGAGGGCGCCGTGCAGACGCTGACGGCGCTTGCGCAGCGCTACCGGCTGTGCATTGCCACCAACGGGCTTGCCGCCATGCAGGCGGGCAGGCTCTCGCAGCTCGCCCCCATCTTCGAGCGGGTGTTCGTCTCGGAGGAGATGGGGCTGGTCAAGCCGGACGCGGCGTTCTTTGCTCACATGCTGCGCGCACTGGGGACGACGGCGGACAGATGCCTGATGATCGGTGATTCGCTCGCCTCCGACATTGCGGGGGCAAACGGCGCGGGCATGGACTGCATCTGGTTCAACCGCCGCGGCGCGCCCCTGCCGCAGGGCGTGCGGGTGAAAGCGGTCATCACGCAGCTTGCGCAGCTTAAGCAGCTCCTGTAAAGGCGCAAATTTGTGCGCGGATTTTTGTAAAAAAAGCATTGAAATTCGCGCGCGGACATGGTATAATCATACGGTACCATGTTCCGACACGGGAGAAAGGAGAGAGCATATGCAGACGATCACCGAAATACTTTCGGAAGAACTCGGGCAGCGCAAGGACTATGTGGAGAACGTCGTCACGCTGCTGGATGAGGGGAACACCGTTCCCTTCATTGCGCGCTACCGCAAGGAGATGCACGGCGCGATGGACGATCAGACCATCCGCAACCTTGCCGACCGCCTTACATATCTGAGGAACCTCGAGGCGCGCCGCCAGGAGGTCAAAAATTCCATTGAAAATCAGGGCAAGCTCACGCCCGAGCTGGCGCTCGCCGTTGACGAGGCAAAGACGCTTGCCGAGGTCGAGGACATCTACCGCCCCTACAAGCAGAAGCGGCGCACGCGCGCGACCGTCGCACGCGAAAAGGGGCTTGCCCCGCTCGCCGAGCTGCTGTACGCACAGCAGCCCGACTGCCCCGTTCCCGAAGAGGCCGCCAAGGAATATGTGGACGAGGAAAAGGGCGTCGCCTCCGTGGAAGAGGCGCTCGCGGGCGCGGCGGACATCGTGGCGGAGACCATCTCGGACGATGCGGACGTCAGAAAGGACCTGCGCGCGCTCTATAACGAGTGGGCGGACATCGTGTCCGTCGCGGCGGAAAAGAACCCCGCCGATACCGTCTACCGCAACTATTACGCCTTCACCGCGCCCGTCAACCAGATCCAGGGCCACCAGGTGCTCGCCGTCAACCGCGGCGAAAAGGAGGGCGTCCTGAAAGTCGCCGTCGTGCTCAGCCGCGACGCGGCGCTCGCGGGCGTATACCGCCGCGTGCTGAAGAAGAAGTGCGCCTCCACCGCCTTTGTGGAGAACGCCGCCGCGGACGCCTACGACCGCCTGATCGCTCCCTCGATGGAGCGCGAGGTGCGTGCCGCCCTCACCGAGACGGCGAGCGAGGGCGCCATCGGACAGTTTGCGCTCAACTTAAAGCCGCTCCTGATGCAGCCCCCCGTCAAGGGGTTCGTCACGATGGGGCTGGACCCGGGCTATCGCATGGGCTGCAAGGTCGCCGTCGTGGACGGCACGGGCAAGGTGCTCGACACCACCGTCGTCTATCCCACGCACGGCGAAAAGCAAAAGCGCGACTGCATTGAAAAGCTTACGGCGCTCATCAGAAAGGACGGCGTAAAGCACATTGCCATCGGCAACGGCACGGCGAGCCGCGAGACGGAGGCGATGACCGTCGAACTCATCGCGGGGCTGGGTGCGAACGCGGGCGTCTCCTACGCCATCGTCAACGAGGCGGGCGCGTCGGTGTATTCCGCCTCCCCGCTGGCGGCGGCGGAATTTCCCGATTTCGACGTCAATCTGCGCAGCGCCGTCTCCATCGCAAGGCGGCTGCAGGATCCGCTCGCCGAACTGGTCAAGATCGACCCCAAGTCCATCGGCGTGGGGCAGTACCAGCACGACATGCCCGAAAAGCGGCTCACCGAGGCGCTGGACGGCGTGGTGGAGGACTGCGTGAATGCGGTGGGCGTCGATGTGAACACGGCGTCCGCGCCCCTTCTGGCGCGCGTGTCAGGGCTGAATGCGGGTACGGCGGCGAACGTCGTCAAGTACCGCGAGGAAAACGGCAGCTTTACGTCGCGGCAGCAGCTGTTGAAGGTGCCCAAGCTGGGCGCCAAGGCGTTCGAACAGTGCGCGGGATTTCTGCGCGTGCCCGAGAGCGAGGAGATCCTCGACAACACCGCCGTGCACCCCGAGAGCTACGGGGCGGCGGAAAAACTGCTCGAGCTGTGCGGCTACACCGAGGAGGACGTGCGCGCGGGCAGGCTTTCCGAGCTGAAAAACCGCATCAGGGCGTACGGCGAGGAGAAGATGGCGGCGGCATGCGGCGTGGGCGTGCCGACGCTGCGCGACGTCGCGCAGGAACTCTTAAAGCCGGGGCGCGATCCCCGCGACGAACTGCCCGCGCCCATCCTGCGCACGGACGTGATGGAGATCAAGGACTTAAAGCCGGGCATGGAACTCAAGGGCACGGTGCGCAACGTCATCGATTTCGGCGCGTTCGTGGACATCGGCGTGCATCAGGACGGCCTCGTGCACATCTCGCAGATCTGCGACCGCTTCATCCGTCACCCGTCCGAGGTGCTCTCGGTGGGCGATGTCGTCACCGTCTGGGTGAAGGAGGTGGACGAGGGCAAAAAGCGCATCTCGCTCACCATGAAGAACCCCGCCGCCAAGCGGGAGGGAAAGCGCAGATAGCGCGCTTACAACCAAATACTGCCACCGGGTAGAGAAACGCAAAAAGCGTTCGTGCCATTGCCGTCAGGTCTTAGCAGGCAATGGGTTGCGGACGCTTTTTTATGTACGTATATCAAAATATAGGACGAAGTATTACATGAAACACGCTTATTTCACCAAGGGAGAGCTTGCGCTCTGGCTTGGCTCCCTTGTCCTGATCGTCGCCGCGTTCTGCATCTGGGATCGGATGAATTATCTCACCCTCGCCGCCTCGCTCGTCGGGGTGATGTCCCTCATCTTCTGCGCCAAGGGCAATCCCGCGGGACAGGTGCTCATCATCGTCTTTGCCGCGCTGTACGGCATCATCTCGTGGGAGAGTGCCTATTACGGCGAGATGATCACCTATGTCGGCATGACGGCGCCCATGGCGGTCTGGGCACTCATCGTGTGGCTGCGCCATCCCTATGCGGGCAGGCGAGCGGAGGTCAAAGTCAACCGCCTGCGTGCGCGCGAGTACCTGCTCATGGCACTGCTCGCCGCTGCCGTGACGGCAGCCTTTTACTTCATTTTGCGGGCGCTGAACACCGCAAACCTCATCCCGAGCACCATTTCGGTGACGACGAGCTTTGTCGCCGTCTACCTCACCGCGCGGCGCAGCCCCTTCTATGCGCTCGGCTATGCCGCCAACGACGTCGTGCTCATCGTGCTCTGGTCGCTGGCGGCGGCGCAGGATCTGTCTTATCTATCCGTCGTCATCTGCTTTGTCGTGTTTTTTGTGAACGACCTGTACGGCTTTTTCAACTGGATGCGCATGCAGCGCCGCCAGCAGGAGGAGATATAAAAACGCGCGGGTTCCCGCCTCCCCTTAATACTTGTCTTAAGGGGGGCACGAAGTGACGGGAGGATTGCGCTTGCTGTTCCTTGCGAGGGGATTCCTTCGTCGCGGCTGCGCCGCTCCTCTGAATGACGGTTCTTCTGGCTCGCTTGCGTCATTCAGAGGGGGCGTAGCAAAAATGTAAATCCACAGCACTCACAAAAAAGATTTGCTCGCAAAGCTTTTTTGTGAAAAGGAGCGGCAGGCGTTTCAGGCAAGGTATTTGGCGCAGCCAAATACCTGCAAAATGCGCCTTGCCGCGACGCAGAATCCCCCTTACGTCGTCTTACAGGCAAGAGAAACGTCCAAAAAAAAGCGGCCGAAAGCTCGGCCGCCCGTTGCCCGCATTGCGGTGCATGGTTCAGTCAAATTTGTTTTTGATGAAAGCGCCGATGAGCACGAGGCCGAACATGACGGCGGAGACGATCCAGCAGGTGCGCGCCAGTTCGGTCTCGCCCGTGATCGAACAGACGATCCCCCCGATCACGCAGAACGCCAGAACGCCGACGAAGATCCACCAGAGAACACGCAAAAGACAGCCCATATATCCTACCTCCCAACAAGTTTTTTCATGCGGCGGGCGGTTTCAGGTAAAAGTTGAAGCTCTCGCCCCCTTCGGACAGGGCGACCTGAAAGCCCTCCAAAAAGCCTCCCGCCTGCAAGAGCTGCGAGGCAATGTCCGCACAGCCGCTGCGCGCAAGCAGGGGAACGAGCTGTGCCGCGGCAGCCGTTTCCAGAAATTTATAATAGAGTTTGAGTTTGCACGCCGCCTGTGCAAAGTCGAGCGCCACGAGATAGAGCAGCGCGTCCTTGCCGGAGGGCAGATCGCAGGAGGGCGCCTGCACCCGCGCGAACGCGGCAGCCTGCTGCGCCGCGTCGGCGGCGCGTTTGTCGCTGCAGGGCAGGGCGGTGCGCAGGTACAGGCACACGCTCTTCACGCCGCCGCCCTGCATTTTTACCCCCGCGATTTTTCCCGTTTCCGCGCCAAGGCGCTGCATCAGGGCGTCCAGCGCGATCACGCGCGCCGCGTCGAAAAAGGGGTACTCCCGCGCGACGGCATGGCAGACCGCGCGGAACTCGCGCACCAGTTCAAAATCGAACTTCTCGTTTGCCGCGTCGTCCCTGCCGAAGGAAAAGGGGCGCAGCAGCCCCGCCGTGCACAGTCCGTCGAACAGGAGCAGCCCCGTCCGCGCCGCGTCCGTCCGGTAGTAGACCTTTTGCGCGGCGATGGCGCCGCCGCGCACGGTCACGGCGTAGTAGTCGAGGGGGAGCGCGCCGTCCGTCAGCGCCCGCCAGTCGACAAGCATTTACCAACCGCCGCCCCCGCCCGAGCCGGAGCTGGAGCCGTCGCAGGTGCCGTCGCAGCTGTAGGTGCACGATTCGCCGCAGGAAAGGTAGCAGTCGCTCGAGCAGGCGCCGCTGCAGTCATAGCGCTCCAGCACGCCCGCAGGCGCGAGCGCCTCGCCCGTGATGCGCGCCCTGATTTTGGCAATGAGTTCTTCCGTCAGTTGAAACATATCTTCCTCCTCGATCAAAGTGTCTGAATGGTTGCGATGCTGCGCAGCAACGCCTGTTCCTCGTCGGGGGAGAGGGCGAGCATGCCCCGTTCCCATTCGAGCGCCTTGAGCTTGGCGTTCGCCTTGAAGATGAGCTTGTGCAGCGCGCAGTAGCTGCCGTCGGGGCGGTAAAGATCCCCCGTCGCCAGATAGTTGCTGCCCATGCAGCGCGGGCAGATGCGCAGAAAGTAGCAGCTGCGGCAGTCCTCGGGCAGCAGTGCGCGGTCAATGTCGCGCGTGAAATGCGCCTCGCTTAAGGGGAGCGCCCGCTCTCCCGCCGAGAGGGGGGTGAAGAATTGGCAGGGGTACGCCTCGCCCTCCACCGAATAGCATACCATCGACGTGCCCGTTCCGCAGTATTTGCGCACCGTGCCGCCCTCCGCCGCGGGGCGGGCGAGGACGCCGATAGAAAAATCGAGCAGCTTGCAGCGCTTTGCCTGCGGCCGTTCAAGGTAGTAAGCGATGAGCGCCTCGAGCTGTTCCTCCAGAACGGCCTTGTTCTCTTCCGCCGACCAGTCGATGCCGTAGGCAAGGTTGCACGAGACGTCAAAGCCCTTCTCCGAAAGATAGATGACGCTCTCGGCAAGACAGGGCAGGGAGAGGGCGGACACCGTCATCTTGACGGGCTGATGTGCGTAGTTTTGCAAAAAGAAATCGAAGTCGATTTGGTCGAAGCTGCCCGAGCGGTTGAGGTCGTGCGCGTATTTTGTGCCGTCGGCGGACAGCCCCACCGAAAAATCGGGGTGCGCCTTCAGCCATGCCTGCACCTCGCCGTGCACGAGCGTGCCGTTGGTGCAGGTGTGAAAGCGCAGTTTGCCGCGGTAGAAGGAGCGCACATAGTCGTAGACTTCGCGCATGAGCGCAAAGTTGAGGAAAGGTTCCCCGCCGAAAAATTCCAGATAGGTGTTTTCTTTGGGGGCGCCTGTGCGCAGTTCGGCATCGAGGATGCGCTTTGCCGTCTCAAAGGTCATGTCCGCGGCGGATTTGTTGTGCTCGTAGCAGTAGATGCAGGCAAGGTTGCAGCGCTGCGTCACCGTCAGCGAGATCGTCCGCGTATTGTCGGCAGTCTGTGCCGATCGTCCTGTTTCCACGCATCCGTCCCCCGATTGCTAAATTATATGAATAGAATAACACAATTTATTTTGAAATGCAAATATTTTTCGCGTGAAAAAACAATTTTTTTTTGGAAATTACCGAATTTTTTGTAATCAGGCAGAAAAGACGCCGCCCGCGCACAGCGTGCGCGGGCGGCAAAAGGGGTTATGATTTGTTGTGGTATTCGCGGAACAGATCGTTCGGGGTGCACTCCAGAATGTCGCACAGAGCCTTCAGGTTGTCAAACTTGATGCCGCTCGTCTGGTTGTTGACGATGCGGTTGAAGTTCTGATAGCTCAACCCCAGCTGCATGTACAGCCAGTACTTGCTCTTTCCCTTTTCTTGCAGGATTTCGTCGATCCGAAGGTGCATGGCGTGTCCCTCCATATCTTATGTACACATGATATATTATAGGGCATGCAGACGCTTGACAAATAGACATTTGCATTATATAATGTATACATGATATGATTTCGGGCGGGGCGTCAGCGTTCGCGGCCGAGGATAAAGTCGACCGAGCAGCCGAAATGGTCGGCAAGACGGATCAGGCTCTCCACGCTCGGCTCATAAGCGCCCTTCTGCCAGCGGTTGACGGTCTCTTCCGTCAGGCCCGTTTCCTGTTCCAGGCGGTATTTCGTGACCTGAAAGTGCGCGAGCAGCTCGCCCAGCCGCTCGCAAAAGGGCGGGCGCGGCAGGAACGTGCGCTCGTCGGGGAGGTCCTTTCTGCCGAGCAGATAGTCAGTCGAACAGGCGAAGAAGTCTGCAAGGGCGGAGAGCGTCTTTGCCGAGGGCATGCGTTCGGCGTGCAGAATGCGCGCGATCACCGATTGGTCGATGCCCGTCTGGCGTGCCAGGAGCGGAGTGCTCAAGTCCGATTCCTTCATCAGTTCCGCAAGCCGCCCGGACAGTTTCGACAAAATCTCCATAAAATAGACCTCCTTCGACAAAAAATTATCCTACGGTTCGACAAAAACAATTTGATTTTTGTCAGACACAGGGGTATAATATTATACGAGGCAGAAAATCTGAAACAAAAGAGGAGGAACAACATGTCGGAAAGCGAACGGACGACATCGGTCGAAAAAGCGGTCACGGCAGAGGATATTCTGGAATCGCTGCTGCCGCTCGTGCAGGAGTACTTTGTCGGAGAATGTTCCCGGGGGGAGGGCGGACTGCTTTGTCGGCTCCCGAACGGACAACAGTTTGTGTTAAAGGTGCAGGAAATATAAAACACCGCCCGCCGCAAGTTTGCGGCGGGCGGGATTTTTCAGGGACGGCAGAATGCCGTATGGTGCAAAGGGAAAATATGTCATAGAAAAAAATTACCGATTGACAATTCGTCATAAAAAGAGTATACTATAGCATAAGGGAAAAATACGAACCACGCTTTTGGCGGCGCTCTTTCGGCATCTTTTCGCTCATCTTCCTTGCAATACTTGGGTATTGCGGCGTCATCTTCGCAAAAATCTGACACGAAACTGTGCTCGCCAAAAGTGCTGCGCAATCAAAAGCGGCAAGATGTGTGTCTCAGACAAAGTATGAGCGTGCCGCTTTTGATCGGATTCGTATTGCTCCCTTACGCTATAGAAAAATATTCGGAGAGTTTACAAATGAAGATCGCCATGACAGGCGTGAGCGGCAACATGGGCGCGGAGGCGCTCCGGCAGACGCTTGCGCTTTCCGCCGTGCGGCAGGTGTGCGTGCTGCTCACCCCCAGAAAGAAAAACAGGCAGCTCGCGGCGGGGCTGCAGCGCGAATACGGCAGCCGCGTGCGGATGGTCTGGGGAGACGTTGCGGATGCGCGCGCGTGCGCGGACCTGGTGGAGGGGAGCGATTACGTTGTCAACATGGCGGCGGTCATTCCGCCCCGTTCGGACGCCGACCCTGCCGCAAGCGAGGCATGCAACGCCCGCGGGGCGGCGGCGCTTGCAGGCGCCGTGAAGGCCATGCCGAAACAGGCAAAATTCGTGCATATCTCCTCCATCGCCCTCTACGGCTGCCGCAACCAGGAACACCCCTTCGCCCGCGTGGGCGATCCGCTGCTCATCAGCCCCTTCGACATGTACTCCGTGCACAAGCTGCAGGCGGAGCGAAGCGTGCTGGAAGCGGGGCTGGAGAATTGGACGATCCTGCGCCAGACGGCGATGCTGCACCCGAAGATACTCGAGAGCAACATGAGCGACGGGCTGATGTTCCACACCTGCCTCAATTCCCCGCTCGAGTGGGTGAGTGCGCGCGATTCGGGCTATCTCATCCGCCGCATCCTCGAGCGCGACGGGGCGGGGGAGCTGGGCGCGTTCTGGAACAGGGTGTACAACATCGGCGGCGGCAGACACGGACGGCAGACGGGGTACGATACCTTCCGCGTCGGGTTCGCCGTCATGGGCGGCAGTCCCGAGGAGTTCTTCCGCCCCGCATGGCTGGCGGCGCGCAATTTCCACGGCGTATGGCTGGCGGACGCGGACGTTCTGCAGGGCCTGTTCGGCTATCAGCGCGACGGCGTGGAGGAGGTCTGGGCGGACATCGCCCGCCGTCACCGCGCCTTCCGCCTTGCATCGCTCCTGCCGCCCGCGCTCATCACGGGCACCTTCTTCCGCCGCCTGCTCGACCATCCCAATGCGCCCATGCGCTGGCGCAAAGAGGGCGACGCGGCGCGCGTGTTCGCCTTTTACGGCGGGGAAGAGGCCGCGCGGCGCATTCCCGACACGTGGGAGGAGGTAAAGCTCATGGCGAAGGGGGATTTCGGCGACTACGACGCACTGCGCGACGAGGGGCGCGCGGCGGCGGAGGGAAGGCTGCTCGCGCACGGGTTTGACGATACCAAGCCGCCCGAGGCGTGGACGCGCGCCGACTGCGTTTCGGCGGCGCAGTTCCGCGGCGGAACCTTTTTGTCGGAGACATACGATGGCGCCTATGCGCCCGCGCAGTGGCGCTGCCACGACGGGCACGTCTTTACGGCGTCGCCCTATACGGTGATGGGGGCGGGGCACTGGTGCCCGCACTGCGCGCCCATGCCGTGGGACTTTGACCGCCAGGCAAAGCACAGTCCCTATTACGCGCAGGTGTGGTATGATACGCACGCGAAAGACGAGGACGTGTGTTACTTTTTGGACGCGGACGGCAGGCCGTCCATGCGGCATACGGAGGGAGCATGAACGCGGTATTTGTCTGTTTTACGGGCACCGGAAGCACAAAGATGGTGTGCGAGGCGGCGGCGGAGGCGTTCCGCGCACAGGGCGGCGATGCGCGCATCGAACTGCTGCGCGCCGACCGTCCCGCGCCCGATCTTTCGGACGCCGACCGCCTTATCGTCGCCTTTCCCGTGCACGGGTTCAATGCGCCCGCGCCCGTCCTTCGCTATCTGAAGTCGCTCCCCGCTTCCGACGGGGGCGTCGCATACCTTCTGCGCACGTCGGGCGAGCCGCTCTCCCTCAACGATGCGGCAGTTCTTGCGCCCGCGCGCATGCTGCGCAAAAAGGGCTGGCGCGTGGCGGGCGATCTTCACTACGTCATGCCCTACAACATCATCTTCCGCCATTCGGACGGCATGGCGTCGCGCATGTGGCGGGCGGTGCTCGCGCGCATCGCGCGCGACGCGGCGTGCATCGCCGCGGGGGAAGGTTCCCTTCCCGCCGTGGGACTGTGGGGGAGAACGGTCTCCGCCGTCTGCCGCATCGAGCACCCCGCCGCCCCGCTGATCGGCAGGGGGTTCCGTGTGACGCAGGCGTGCATCGGCTGCGGGCTGTGCGCGCGCAGCTGTCCGCAGGGCAACATCCGTATGGAGGGCGGCATGCCCGTGTTCGGCGGCAGTTGTGCCATCTGCATGGCGTGCGCCTTCGGCTGCCCCAAGGACGCCGTGCGCACGGGCATTCTCAACGGCTGGCGGGTCAACGGCGGCTACGATTTCGGCGCGCCGCCCGCCTCCGATCGGGAGGTGTGCGCCTACTGCAGGCAGTCCTATCTGCGCTATTATCACCGCGCGGAGGAAGATACGCGCCGCACGGAATCGTTGACAGACGGGGCCTGAGGGCGTATAATAGAGGAAAAGACGCGGAGGGCACGGTATGCCGTATTTTTCGGATATTTCGGACATGGTCGGCGGAACGCCCCTTCTCGAGATGCGCCGTCTGTGTGCGGCGCGTGCGCTGAAGGGCCGCATTTTCGCCAAGCTGGAAAAGAACAATCCCGCAGGATCCGTCAAGGACAGGGTCGCCAAATACATGATCGCGGCGGCGGAGCAGGAGGGCAGGCTTGCCCCGGGCGGCGTCATCGTGGAACCCACCTCGGGCAACACGGGCATCGGGCTTGCCGCCATCGCGCGCGCAAAGGGCTACGGCGTCATACTCACCATGCCCTCCACCATGAGCCGCGAGCGCATCAAGCTGCTCGAGGCATACGGCGCAAAAGTCGTCCTCACGGACGGGGCGAAGGGCATGGCGGGCGCCATTGCGGAGGCGGAGCGCATTGCGGCGCAGACGCCCGGGGCGTATCTGCCGGGGCAGTTCTCCAATCCCGCCAACCCGCGCGCCCACTACGAGACGACGGGGCCGGAAATTGATCGGGCGCTCGAAGGCAGGGTGGACGCCCTCGTCAGCGCCGTCGGCACGGGGGGCACGCTCACGGGCACGGGCAGGTTTTTGTGCGAGCGCAACCCCGGGGTGTACATTGCCGCCGTCGAACCTGCCGGCTCCCCCGTTCTCTCGGGCGGAAAGGCGGGGCCGCACGCCATACAGGGCATCGGCGCGGGCTTTGTGCCCGAAATTCTCGATACGTCGCTGATTTCCGAGGTGTTCGCCGTCTCCGATGAGGACGCATTCGCCTTTGCGCGCGAGGCGGGAGGGCGGGAGGGCGTTCTCGTCGGCATCTCGTCGGGCGCCGCGCTGTGCGCCGCGGTGCAGCTTGCAGGGCGCGCGCAGTTTGCGGGCAAAAACATCGCCGTTATCTTCCCCGACGGCGCGGACAGGTATCTCTCCACCGCGCTGTTTGCATGAAAAAAACCGTTCGCACGAACAAAAAACCCCGCGTTCTTCGGTCGGAACGCGGGGTTTTGAATGTTATGCCTGCGGGGTGGGCGCGGTCGGTTCGTGCGGCTCGGCAGGCGGCAGCGGTTTCTTTTTGCCGTCCGTAAAGGCGGCAATGCCCCGCCTGCGCATATTGGAAACAAAGGCGTACAGGGGGGTGCCCAGCCCGATCACCCATACCGTTTCGGTCAGCAGGAAGGAGGCGAAGGTCAGCCAGTAGGCGGCGATGGTGGCGTCGGCGCCCTCGCTGCACAGGAACACGATGACGGCGGGAATGACGAACGCATTGAACAGAATGGGGAAGATTCCGCCCAGCCCCACCTTCGCCACGGCGGCGCCCTTGCCCGTATATTTGCGCAGGGCAACGCCGATAAAATAGGTGCAGACGGCGGCGGCAAGGGTGGCGAGCGGGCCGATCGTCAGGTCGTAGAGCAGAAAGGGGGAGGCGAGGTTCGCCAGCAGGCACCCCACGTACAGCGCGGGGATCGCCTCGGGGAAGAAAAGGGGCAGAAGGGTGAGCGCCTCGCCAGGCCTGATCTGAAAGATGCCGAACGCAACGGGTGCGAAGGCATAGGTGAGCGCCACGTACAGCGCGGCGATGATGCCCGCGCGGCAGATGCGCTTGGTGGTGAAAATGTTCCGGAACATGAAAAAACCTCGGTTTTTTTATTCGGAAGTGTTGACCGAAAACCTTCCGTTGCCATCTATTATAGAAGAATTTGCAGGGCGCGTCAAGCGTTTTTCAGCGCAGACGGCGCGTCGGGCGGAAGAAGATCAGCCAGAACGTGACCCACAGCGCCGCCACGCCCGTCAGGGAGAGCAGTGCGCGGTAGGCGGCGGCATTGCCCAAGGTGAAAAAGGCAAGTACGTCAAAGCCCGTCAGGGCAAAGATGCACGCGCCCAGCCCGAACGCGATGAGCACCCCACAGCACAAGATCGTCGTCAGTTTCATGCCCGCAGTATGCGTGTTTTTCGGGAAAATTTTCCGCAAGCGCGGTTTCCCGCCGCAGGGCAGCATCGCGCATGCCGAATAATCCCCGCCAACCGTCACAACTTCGCCCCTTCGGGTCTACATCGAGCCTTTGGCTCTTGTGCGCCACGGCTGCGGAAGTATTTTGACGACGCAGCGCACAAGGCATATGTGAATACATGTGCCGCTGTAAGAGTCCCCTCATACGTCGTCTTACGGGCAAGACTACGTGGTCTCTCGCCCCCCTTAACACTTTGTTTTAAGGGGGGATATCCGAAGGACAGGGGGGATTCTCACGGGGCTGCGCTCTTCAGAATGACGTTTGATCGAGGCGCTAAGCCGCGGCTATAACTGACGACAAAAACCCCAGCCCGCCGTCCTATCGGACGGCGGGCTGGGGTTGATCATTGAATCATTCAAACAGGGCATGTCTGCATGTTCGTGAAAAAGCACACTTGTAAATCATTCAGACGGGGGCATGTCCGAGGGGGAGCCGTCCGAATCGCCCATGTCCGCAGAGGACGCATCTGCGTCCGAGGGGAGGGGTAGCGTATCGGTGCCGTCCGCGCCCTCTCCGGCGGCGGCATGCCTTGCAGCGGCTTTGGCAAACTGCTTTTTGAAGATGCTCCTGCGGAACAGCACGACGTTCAGGACGACGAAACACACGCCCACGATGATACAGACGATGAGCGCCGCCATATTGCTCTCCGCCGCCCACGGGGCAAGGAACATGAGGGGGAACCCGAACACGATGGCGGGCAGGCTCTGGTACACAAGGTTTTCGCTGGCGGGGGTGCGGTAGCTGCCGTCGATCTCGCGCAGCAAGATCATGCCCGTGCTGGCGGTGCCCGTCAGCATGCCGAAGAAGGCAAGGAACTGCTCGTGGCGGTAGCCGGGGAAGAGCTTTTTGCAGACGAAGTTGACGTACAGGAAGGTGAGCACCGTGCCCGCCACTGCAAGCAGAATGAGCACGCCCCAGTAGGTGGCAAGCAGCGGCAGCTGAATGGCGGCAACGCCCGCCACGATCATCAGATCGAAGGCAAGCCCGCTGATGCGATCCATCATGTAGTTGTTGATGACGCGCTTTTTGATGACGCCCTTGTCGTAGAGCTTGTTCAGGATCGCCTTGGCGGGAACGGTGAGCAGCACGCCGATGAGGAAGTTGAACCCGAACAGTGTATCGGCAAGGCTGTCGCCAAAGAGAGCGGCCAGTCCGTACATGATGCCGAAGGAGATGGCATAGATCGCCAGCACGACGGCGACCTGCATGGTCATCTTATCCATGGAGGAGACGGCGGGAATCTCGTTTTCATCCTCGTAATCGGCGAGGGTGGAACGGCGCACCGAGGTGTCGATCTTGATCTGACCCTTCTTGCGCATCACGTTGATGTAGATGACGCCGCCGATGCAGGCGACCAGAAAGCCGAGCGCGGCGATGGTCAGCCCGAAGTTGGAACCGCCCACAAAGCCATAGTCGTTCTCATACATTTTTCCGTAGTTGAGCGCCTGTCCCGTGCCCTGGCCGAATCCGAAGGCGAGCAGGATGCCCGCCGCCGAGATCATGCCGTCCGTGCCGATCGCCCACACCGCGATGATGGTGATGATCAGTCCGGCGAACGCCTGGATGAGGTATCCGTTGACGGTGGTCACGCCCGAATCGAAGATCTCGCCCGCGCGTTGTTTGGTAAACTTCTTTTTGGAACTGCGCATGCCCGAGGCGATAAAGCCGATGCCCAGGCAGTGATAGGTGATC
The DNA here is from genome assembly GCA_944340905.1 of uncultured Clostridia bacterium. Classification (GTDB taxonomy): domain Bacteria; phylum Bacillota; class Clostridia; order Christensenellales; family Borkfalkiaceae; genus Gallimonas. The sequence continues at coordinate 20,408 of CALVLT010000019.1, read as the reverse complement.
ATCTCCAGCACTTCCATGCCCGTCTTGGCGCCGTCCGAACCGTCGCCGTACACGGGCAGGTTGAACAGATAGTCTCCCGCCGTAAAGTAGACGACGGTGGAGATGATGAGCAGGATGATCCCCCCGAGTACGGAGACGGGAATGAGCGTCTTCTGCAGGAAGGGGATAAACCGCTTGAGGATGCTCGCCACCAGCATGCTCGCAAGCAGCGTGGCAAAGATCATGATGAAGGTCCAGATGTTCAGTTCGGCAAAACTCATGCGTCCTCTCCTTGTTTGTCTGCGCTCTGTGCCATGCGTGCCGCGCGCAGACCGTTGAAGGCGTGCACGTACTTGACGCCGCAAAAGTGCACGTTTCCCTTGATCTGATATATTTTCCCGCGGAAATAGAAGTTGAACTTCTTCTTTCCCACGGCGGCCATCGCGTCGATCTCATCCAGGGGGAACACGTATGTTCCGCCCAGTCCCGTCACCGTGATCGCGCGCGCATCCATGGCGACGGCGTTGCCGTCCAGGAAAATCTTGCGCTTGCACTTGACGCTGTCAATGAATAAAATGTCCTTGTCCGAGAGCACTTCGCCCCCGAGCATGCGCGGGATGAGCGCGGCGCGCTCCCAATCGTACCACTCGTAAATTTTCGTAAAGCCGCCGTAGGGCGGGTCGATGGTGAGCTGTTCGGTGTACTCCGCCGCCGTGCCGCAGGACGAGCAGGCAAAGTGCGTGCCCTTGGAGGCGATCGTGCCGATCTTGCCGCAGACGGGGCACATGTACAGGGCGCGCTCGATGTATTCGGCGCGCTTGCGGCTCTTGTAGCGCTCGCCCGAATCGGCGTCCACCACGTTCAGCTCCGCCTTGATCAGGTCGCACAGTTCCTCTGCGGACATGTCCTTGTAGTCGTCGGGATAGAGGATGCGCGTGACGCGCCCCGTGTATCTGGTGCCCCTGCGCACGCTGTGCCCCCAGCGGGGATCGGTGCCGTAGCCGCCGCACAGGTTGAACAGCACGACGGGCACGTTCGCCGTCTTGACGAGCTTGGCAATGGCGTCGGAAAATTCCCATTGCCTGCCGCTGAAGGTGCGGTTGCCCTCGGGCGCAACGCCCACGGCGCCGCCCTCGCGCAGCACGCGCAGCGCGTTCTTGACGGCGGCAAGGTCGGTCATCGACTTGGACTTGGGGATGGGCGCCGCCAGGTAGCGGATGAGCGGGGAGACCTTCAGGTTGAACAAATCGTCCGAGGTAATGAAGTAGATGGGGAAACGGAACGCCTTGGAGACGAAGAAAGGGTCCATCGTTGCCTGGTGATTGTGCAGAATGAGGCAGGGACCCTTTTCGATGGGCGCTTTTTCCGCCTTGTAATGGTACTTCAGGCGGATAAAGCCCGCCATGGCAAAGCGCAGAAAGGCGAACACGCGCGCGTGGCGTTTCTTGACCCACAGGTTTTTCTTGGGGTTCTGTTTGGTTTTTTTCTTGTTTTTCATTGCTTTTGTGCCGTAAAATGGATTTCTTACAGAATATATCTTATCAAAAAGCGGAGGTTTTGTCAACGCTGTTCGGGTTTCAGCGCAGCAAAACGAAAAATTTCACAAAATTAACGGTCGGAGGAGCACTCTTTGGGCTTATGTCATACTTCGGCCCTATGGCCCTCGTGTGCCGCCTTTGGCGGCGAGCAGAGCGGAGGGCGCAGCCGCAGTAAGAATCCCCTCGGGAAATAGCGGAGAGCGCTATAAAATATTTTCCAGCACAAGTCTGTCGAACGGAACGGATTCCATGAAGTCGGAGGGGCGGAACACGACGTGGTTGAACTTGGCGTAGTTGAAAATGCTCGTCTTGAGCAGCACGGGCGTGGGCACGTCCAGCTCGTCGCAGATGTCGGCGAGATAGCGGAAAAAGCGCGAATAGGAAAACTTCTCCTCGCGCTCATACGTGGTCTGTTTTATGATATGGCCGTCCTTGAAAACCTTTGCCCAGATGCGGAACATGCTCCTATTATACGAAAGTTTCGCGAAAAAAGCAAATATAATTTGACTTGCGGGGGGAAACTGCGGTATAATAAACAAAATCATCCCGAACAACGGGAGCCGACCGCGGAGGGGAAGGTATGAACAAGCTGGAACGGGACATTTTGGGCATTCTTCAGGAGGACAGCCGCACGGATGCCGCGCAGATCGCCGTCATGCTCGGCGAGCGCGAAGAGGCGGTGCGCGATGCGATCCGCGCCATGGAAAAGCGGGGCACCATTGTCAAATACACGGCGATCGCCAACCTCGACGAGGAGGAGGACGAGTGCGTCGAGGCGCTCATCGAGGTCAAGATCGCCCCGCGCGGCGGCACGGGGTTTGACGGCATCGCGCAGGAACTTGCGCAGCACGAGGAGGTCAAGACGCTCTATCTCATGAGCGGCGCCTACGACCTTCTGGTCATCGTGGAGGCGGGGTCCATCAAGTCTGTCTCGCGCTTTGTCTCAGAGTGCATCTCCACCTTTGACAGCGTGCTCTCCACCGCCACCCACTTCATTCTCAAAAAGTACAAGATCGAGGGAGCGCTCACCGCAGGGCGGGACAAAACACGCAGGCTGTCCGTACAGGCATGAGGGACTTTCTCACCGGGCGCGCCAAGGCGCTCAAACCGAGCGGCATCCGCAAATATTTTGACATCGTCGAGACGCTGCCCGACGCCATCTCCCTCGGCGTGGGCGAGCCGGACTTTGTCACCCCCTGGGACATCCGCAGCGCGGGAATCCGCTCCCTGCAGAAGGGGTACACCTCCTACACGGGCAACCGCGGGCTCTACGAGCTGCGCGAACTCATCTCGCGCTATCTTTCCGAGCGTTTCGGCGCGCAGTATGCGCCCGATGAGATCATCGTCACCGTGGGGGCGAGCGAGGGCATCGACCTGGCGCTGCGCACCACCTGCGAGGCGGGCGACGAGGTGCTCATGCCCGATCCCGCCTATGTCTCCTACGCGCCCATCGTCAGCCTGTGCGGCGGGGTGCCCGTTCCCGTGCGCTGCAGCGCGGAGAACGGGTTCATCCTCACGCCCGAGGCGCTCGAAGAGGCGGTGACGCCGCGCACCAAGTCGGTCATCCTCGCCTACCCCAACAACCCGACAGGGGGCATCATGACGCGGGAGCAGCTCGAAAAGATCCTGCCCGTTCTCAAAAAACACGACCTTCTCGTCATCTCCGACGAGATCTACGCCGAACTGACCTACGGCGGTCAGCACTGCTCCGTGGCGTCCCTTGAGGATATGAAGGAGCGCACTGTTCTGCTCTCGGGCTTTTCCAAGGCGTTCGCCATGACGGGCTGGCGCATCGGCTATGCGTGCGCGCCCAAGGCGCTCGACGCCGCCATGCTCAAGGTGCACCAGTACACCATGCTCTGCGCGCCGCGCATCGCCCAGCACGCCGCCGTGGCGGCGCTCACGGGCGGCTTTTCAGACGGCTTTGCCTCCGTTGCAAAGATGCGGGAGGAGTACGACCGCCGCCGCCGCTTTCTTGTGGGTGCGTTCAATGCGATGGGGCTCTCCTGTTTCGAGCCGCGCGGGGCGTTCTACGCCTTCCCCTCGGTGCAGGCAACGGGGCTGACGGGCGAGCAGTTCGCCGAGCGCCTTCTGAAGGAGGAGCAGGTCGCCGTGGTGCCCGGGGACGCCTTCGGCACGTGCGGCAGGTATCACGTGCGCTGTTCGTATGCCACGGGCATGGACGAACTCAAGGAGGCGGCGGAGCGCATCGCCCGTTTTGTGGAAAAATTGCGGAAAAATGCGTGACGCGGGCAAAAGCAGGTTGACAAACGGGCGCAGATGACGTATAATACGATAGAAATGAGAGAGCCCGTGACGCCCGCAGAGGGTGTCACGGGTCTTTCGGAGACTCCCGCAGAGCAGGTATGGCGGGGGTCAATTTAGATTTTCCGAGCAAATGCACGGAACAAGTGAGGGTAAGAAAAAAGATGGCAGAATTTCTCATGACGCAGCAGGGGTACGAAGAGGCGGTCAAAAAGCTCGAGTATCTGCGCAAGGTCAAGCGCGAAGAGATCGTGCGGCGCATTGCCGAGGCGCGCAGCCACGGCGACCTTTCGGAGAACGCGGAATACGACGCGGCGCGCAACGAGCAGGCGGCGAACGAACTCGCGATCGAGGAGCTGGATTTCCAGATCAAGAACGCGAAAGTCATCGGAGAGAACGCGGACAATTCCGCCGTGCACTTCGGCTCGGTGGTCACGGTGCACGATACCGATTTCGACGAGGACGTCGAGTACACCATCATGGGCACGACGGAGGCCGATCCCATGAAAAATATCATCTCCAACGAATCCCCCGTGGGCGCGGCGCTCATGGGCAGGAAGGTGGGGGATACCGTCACGGTGCAGGCGCCCAACGGCGAATACACCCTGAAGATCCTCAAGATCAGCTGATACCTATGGACGAGAATACATTGGGCGCGGATGGCGGCGAGCTCATCGAGCAGGCGCGCATCCGCCGCGAAAAACTCAAGAAACTGCGCGAGGAGGGGAACGACCCCTATCGCAAGACCAAGTTCGCCGTCACTGCCCGCTCGGGGCAGGTGAAGGGTGACTTTTCCGCATGGGAAGGGAAAGAGGTACGCATTGCCGGGCGGCTCATGTCCCGCCGCATCATGGGCAAGGCGTCCTTTTCGCACGTGCGCGACGGCGAGGGCGACATTCAGATCTACGTCACCCGCCAGGACGTGGGTGAGGACGTGTACATGTCCTACAAAAAGGACTTCGACATCGGCGACATCGTGGGCATTGCGGGCACCGTGTTCAGAACGCAGACGGGGGAAGTGACCGTCCACGCGACGCACATCGAACTGCTCACCAAGTCGCTGCTCCCCCTGCCCGAAAAGTACAACGGCCTGACCAATGTGGACATGAAGTACCGCCTTCGTCACGTCGACCTCATCATGAACGCGCAGGTAAAGGAGACGTTCACCCGCCGCGCCGCCATTCTGCGCGAGATCAGGGCGTACCTCGACGGCCACGGCTATATGGAGGTGGAGACGCCCGTTCTGCTGACGCTGGAGATCGGCGCGGACGCGCGCCCTTTCAGGACGCACCACAACGCGCTTGACATCGACATGTATCTGCGCATCGAAACGGAGCTGTACCTCAAGCGGCTCATCGTGGGCGGATATGAAAAGGTGTACGAGGTGGGGCGGATCTTTCGCAACGAGGGCATGGACGCCTCGCACAACCCCGAGTTCACCACCATCGAGATGTACCAGGCGTATGTGGACTACATGTACATGATGGACTTCATCGAGGGGCTGTACAAGCAGGTCGCCATGAATGTGTGCGGCACGCTGCAGGTACCCTTCCGCGGCAACACGATCGACCTCTCCCGGTGGGAGCGCATGACCATGACCGAGGCGGTGAAGAAGTATTCGGGCGTGGACTTTGCCGCCCTCTCCTCGGACGAGGAGGCGCGCGCCGCCGCCAGGGAGCACGGCGTGGAGCTGGAGGAGGGGAAGGAGAGCAAGGGGCACATCCTCGCGGCGTTCTTCGACGCCTTTGTCGAGGACAAGCTCATCCAGCCCACCTTTATCTACGACTACCCTGTGGAGATCAGCCCGCTTGCCAAGCGCAAGCCGGAGGATCCCTCCATGACCGAGCGCTTTGAATATTTCATCAGCGGCATGGAGATGGGCAACGCCTTCTCCGAGCTGAACGACCCCATCGACCAGCGTGCACGCATGGAGGCGCAGGCGGCGGCAAAGCGCGCGCAGGGCGCCAATGCCGAGGTGGACGAGGACTTTCTGAACGCGCTCGAATACGGCATGCCGCCCACGGGCGGGCTGGGAATGGGCGTGGACAGGCTCGTCATGCTGCTCACGGACAGCGCGAGCATCCGCGATGTCCTGCTGTTCCCCACGATGAAACCCAAGAAATAACGCGCGGGGCACGGAGGTTTTCCGTGCCCTTTTTAAGGAGGAAGCTTTGGACGCACGCATCACAAAACAGAGGCTCGGCAACCTCATCTCCTATGACTGGCTGAAGATGCTTGTCACCATTCTCGCCTTCATCCTCGTGCTTGTCCTTCTGTTCACGATGACGGCGACCCGCCCGAAGAACACGCAGGAATACGGCATCTACGGCTATACCGATCTGACGGCAACGTCGTCGTTCACCTCCCTCGGGGACACGCTGCTGGACGGGGACGTCTTTTCCTATGACATCCTCTCGGTCACGGCGGAGAGTTTTGCGGGCAACAACTATGCCTCCGCAACCTACTCCGCGCGCCGAGCCGCGGGGCAGGGGACGGTCATGTTCATCACGGACAACCGCGTCTATGAGACGGACGAGAACGGCGATCAGGTCCTTGACGAAGACGGCGAGCCGGTCATCAAGACGGAGTCCCAGCTCTACAGCTTTACGGGCGGCTCCGCCTACAGCGGCGCGGGCACGGTAACAACGACCTACGATACGGTCTATTACATGGAGCAGTGCGAGGCATACCTCACAGCGTTTTTCGGCGACGACTGGGCGGAGAGCGACGCCTTCGACGGCGAACGCACGCCCGAGCAGAGCTTTGCGCGCAACGACGGCGACAAGCGCTACAAGACGCAGGAGCAGAAGGCGCAGGGGCTGGAGGACGAATACGCCCGTCTGCGCAAGCTGCGCGAGGACTATATCGCCGTCTCGGCGGCGTTCGGGGCAGGGCTGCTCTCGCACACGGTGTACGAGGTGGATGGCTCGGACGGGACCGTCGCCCTCGGCATCAACGTGGGCGGGCTGAGCGATCTGAACGATCTGCTCTACTACACCGATTCCGACGGGTCGCAGACGACGAGGAATATCAATCTCGTCATCCTCTACAACAACTATCTCGACGGGAGCGATCTCAACTTCGAGACGGTCTCCTTCCTGCGCTACCTCGTGGATACGTACGGTTCGTGATGGTCTGTCACATCGCCCGCATGCTGCGCGCGCAAAAGCGGCATATCTCTTTCCACACGCCCGGGCACAAGCGTTTCGGGGCGGACATCACGGAGCTGGACTATTCGGACGACCTGTCCGATCCTACGGGCGTTCTTGCACTTGCGCAGGCGGACGCGGCGCGCATTCTGGGCGCGGACGCGAGCTTTCTTTTAACGGACGGCTCCACCTGCGGCATCTATGCCATGCTCTATGCGCTGCGCACGCGCGGCGTGCGGACGCTCGCCCTGCCCGCCTATGCGCACAAGAGCGTGTTCCACGCCTGCGAGGCGCTCGGGCTGATCCCCTTTTTGATCCCGCAGGGCGTGGAGGCGGGCATTCCCCGTCAGCCCTCCCTCCGGGAGATGCGCGAATCGCTCGCGCGCGCGGACGCCATGCTGCTCACCTCGCCCGACTACTACGGCTTTTTTCCGCCCCTTGCCGAGGCGCGCGCCATGTGCACGCAGACGGGCAAGCCCCTCGTCATCGACGGGGCGCACGGCTCGCACCTGCACGGCATGCCCGCGCATGCGTCGGCATTTGCCGACATGTGGGTGGACGGCGTGCACAAGTCGCTCCCCGCGCTCACGCAGGGGGCGGTGGTCTCGGCAAAGGGGGAGTGGGCGGCGCCGCTCGCCGAGGGGGCGGAATATTTCCGCACTTCCTCGCCCTCCTATCCCATTCTCGCGAGCGTGGAATGCGCCCTCAAGTACCCGCGAGGCGAGCGCGCCGAGCGGGCGGCGGCGTGGGCGAAGGAGCAGTTGCAGGCGCTCGCAAACGACGATTGGACCAAGATCGTCATCCCGTTCGGGGAATGTGCGGACGGGGCGCAGGCATCTCTCGAGCGCCGCGGCGTATATCCCGAGTTCAACGACGGAAACTATCTGATGTTCTATCTCTCGCCCGCCACAAAGGTGCGCCACATCCGAAAGCTCGTGCGCCTCGTGCGTGGCATGCCGCGCGGCGAGGTGAAAAGCGAGGCGCCGGTCGCGGGCATGGTGGGGTTCAAAACCATGCTCCTGCCCATCGGCGAGGCGGTGGGCAGGGTGTGTGCGCGCGCGTGCGGCATCGTGCCGCCCTGCGTTCCCCTGGTCGCCGCGGGCAGCGTGGTGACGGCGGGGGCGGCGGCGCGGCTGAAGAAGGCGGCGCACACGTTCGGCCTGACGGATGGAAAAATCATGGTATACGAACAGGAGGAGTGAGCGATGCGCAAGCTGCTGCGCACGACAACGGCATACCGCGCCATCGCCGAGGGTGCATCGCGCGGCGAGACGGCGCACTTCACCCTCGTCCTCTTTTCCGACGAGAAGTACCTGCGCGCCCTGCTCACCGAATGCGCCAAGGCATTTTTCGGGGCGGAGGACGGCTCGCGCACGGCGCGGCTCATCGATGCGCAGAGCTTTTCCGACTGCCTGTTCTATCCCGCCGCGGGCGGAAAGCTGACGGCGGAGCTGGCGGGGGCGATCCTGGACGAGAGCCTGCTGCGCCCCGTCGAGGGGAACAAAAAGCTGATCGTGCTGGACGCCTTTCAGACTGTCACCCCCCTTGTGCAGAACAAGCTCTTGAAATTGCTCGAGGAACCGCCCGCGGGCGTGTACTTTCTGGCAGGTGCAACGGCGGAGCACACCGTGCTCTCCACCGTCCTCTCCCGCGCCAACGTGCGGCGCGTGGCGCCCTTTCGGGAAGAGGAGATCGAGGCGGCGCTCGGCCGCATGCACCCGAATGCGGAGGGCGTGCGCGCGGCGGCTGCCGCAAGCGGGGGCGTGCTCTCCGTCGGCGAGGCGCTGCTTGCGGGCGGGGGCGAGGACTTCCGCCTCGCCGTCCGTTTTCTGGAAGGGGAGGACGCGGCATCCGTGTGCCGCGCTGCGGGCGAGCGGGGCAAGACCTTCTTTGCGGCGCTGCGCCTTGTCCTGCGCGACGTGCTGCTGCGCGCAGCGGGGCAGGAGCGCTACGCCGTGCTGCCCGCCGCACAGACCGCGCACCTTGTACAGCGCTATCCCGCAGGCGCGCTTGTCGCCGCGCTCGGCGATGCCGCGCAGGCGGAGCGGGAAATTTTGTTCAATTCCAACCCCGCGCAGGCGGCGCTGGCGCTCGCTCTGCGCATGGAGCGCGGCAGAAAACTTTTTGAAACGCAGGAGCGCCGCTGATCGGGCGGCACTGCGGGCGAAAGCAAACAGGAGAAACGTATGGCAGAAGTTGTCGTAGTCAGATTCAAAAAGGGCTGCAAGCCCTACTATTTCGGAGCGGGCGGAAACACGCTCGCCAAGGGGCAGGGCGTCGTCGTGGAGACGGCGCGCGGACTCGAGTATGCGACGGTCGTCGATCCCGCGCGCGAGGTGCCCGACGAGGCGCTCGTTCAGCCCCTGAAAAACGTTCTGCGCCCCGCGACCGAGCGGGACGAGCAGACCGTTGCGGAGCACGAGGCGCGCCGCGGCGAGGCGATGCGCATCTGTAAGGAAAAGATCGCCGCACACAATCTTCCGATGAAACTCATCGACTGCGAATTCACCTTCGACGGCAGCAAGGTGGTGTTCACCTTCACGGCGGAGACGCGCGTCGATTTCCGCGAACTGGTGCGCGACCTTGCAAGCGTGTTCCACATGCGCATCGAACTGCGGCAGGTGGGCATCCGCGACGAGGCGCGCATCCTGGGCGGCATCGCGCCCTGCGGCAGGGAGGTGTGCTGCGCGGGCTGCATGCCCGATTTCAAAAAGGTCAGCATCAAAATGGCGAAAAACCAGGGGCTGTCCCTCAACCCGGGCAAGATCAGCGGGTTGTGCGGGCGGTTGATGTGCTGTCTCTCCTATGAGGACGAATACTATGCCGCCGCTTGCAAAAAGGTGCCCCGCGTCGGCGCGGCGGTCATGTCCCCCGAAGGCAGGGGAACGGTGGTCTCCGTCAACATGCTCAAGTTGGAGGTGCGCGTCAAGATCGAAAAGGACGGTGCGCTCGTCTACCGCGATTTTCCCGCCGACCAGTTGCAGCGCGCCGAGCGGGAACAACCCGCCCCCGCAGGGGGCGAGGGCGCCAAAGAGCCTGCGCATGCGCAGAACGTGCAGGAGCGGCGCAGGGACAAGCGGGGCGCGGGGGCGCAGGGAGAGCGCGGCGAAAAGCCAAATATGTCTGCGCAGCAGCAGGGCGCAAACAGGCAGGAGCGGCAGGGCAGGCAGCGCCGCCGCGGCAAGCCGGAGCGCACGCAGGGCGCCGCCCGTCCGCAGCCGGACGATCCCGAGAAAAATTCATGAAAAAGCGCGGGCAATTCGGGCAAAAGACTTTACGCGGGCAAAAAGTTGTGTTATAATATAGGTACAAGATCATAGTGGAGGTTATCGAAATGGCACACGTGATTTCAGATGATTGCATCTCCTGCGGCGCATGCGCGGACACCTGTCCCGTCAATGCGATCGCTCCCGGCGATACGAAGTATGTCGTTGACGCCGATGCCTGCATCGATTGCGGCGCCTGCGAGGACGGCTGCCCCGTCGGCGCGATCAAGGCGGAGTAACACAATCCACAAAAGGTCCGCTGCCTGCGCAGCGGACCTTTTTTTGCAACGGAGGACGCCATGGAAGTCGAGGAAGAACTGCTCATCGGCAATTACCGCATCCTGCAAGACACCGCGCTCTACCGGTTCACGTCGGACGCGGTGCTTTTGGCGCGTTTTCTCAAGGCCAAGCGCGCCGAGCGCGTGGCGGATTTCTGTTCGGGCAGCGGCATCGTGGGGCTGCACTTCTACGCCGAAAACGTTGGCGTGGAGCACGTCACCCTCTTCGAGATGCAGCCCGCCCTCGCCGCAATGAGCGCGCGCACCGTTGCGCTCAACGCCCTGGAGGGCGCGTTCACCGTCGAGAACATGCGCCTGCAGGACATCCCCGCGCGCTATACCGAGGCGTTCTCGCTCATCCTGTGCAATCCGCCCTACGAGCGCGGCGGGTTTTCAAATGCGGATGCGGGCAAGGCGCCCTGCCGCAGGGAGCTGACCCTCACGCTCGGCGAACTGTGCGCGGCGGCGGCGCGCTGTCTGAAGTTCGGGGGCAGGTTCGCCCTTGTGCAGCGTGCCGACAGGCTGGCGGAGCTGGTCTATACCCTGCACGCCCACGCGCTCGAGGTCAAAAAAATTCAACCCGTTGCGGGAAAAACGGGCGCAAAACCGTATGCGGTGCTCGTCGCTGCCGTCAAGGGCGGCAGGCCCGGCACCGAGCTTGCGCCCGTGCTCGTCAACGGGAAGGAGGGGACATGATCGCATTCGTCGCAACGCCCATCGGCAACCTGAAGGACATTACGCTGCGCGCGCTCGAGGCGCTGAAGGCGGCGGACGCCGTGTTCTGCGAGGACACCCGCCGCACGCTGGGGCTGCTCAACGCGTATGAGATCAGAAAGCCGCTCTTCTCCTGTCACAAGTTCAATGAACGGGAGGCGGCGGCGCACATTCTGGAGCTCTCGCGTCAGGGGAAGAACGTGTGCATCGTCTCGGATGCGGGCATGCCCGTGCTCTCCGATCCGGGGTGGGAGGTCTGCCGCATCCTGAAGGAGGCGGGGGAGCCGTACACCGTTCTCCCGGGGGCGAACGCCGCGCTGTGTGCGCTCGTGCTGTCCGCCTTTCCCGCCGAACGGTTCACCTTCGTCGGCTTTCTGCCCGAAAAAAAGAGCGCGCGCAGGGAGCTGCTCGCAGAGTATGCCGCTGCGCGGGAGACGCTGCTCTTTCACTGCGCGCCGCAGGATGTGGACGGCGCCGTGGCTGCCATGTACGAGGCGTTCGGCGAGCGGCGCGCCTGCGCCGTCCGCGAGATCACCAAGCTGCACGAGGAGAGCACGCAGTTTCTGCTCTCCGAAGGTCTGGCGGGCGAAAAGCGCGGGGAGTACGTGCTCGTCGTCGAGGGGGCAAGGCGCGCGGAAAATCCGCTCAACGCCCTCTCCGTCAAGGAACACGTGCTTGCCTATATGGGACAGGGACTGGACAAGAAGGAGGCGCTCAAACGCACCGCCCGCGACAGGGGCATCTCCAAGAGCGAGGTGTACCGCGAAACCATCGATCTTCATTAAACAACAAAGCCCCGCTTGGCAGCGGGGCGTTATTTTTGGAATGTGTCATGCCCGTTTGGGAAAGGGCGCTTTTTTGGTCGGCACCCGTTCAGAAAAGATGAGCAGCACGGAATACAGGATGCCCGGACCTAAGTTGAACACGTGGTTGTCCACAAGGCTGGTGAACAGCATGGAGCTGATGCACAAAAACGCCACGATCTTCAGGGGCGAGGGATCGCGCACGACCATCAGGATGGTCTGCGTGCGGTGGATGAGGTAGGCGACGAACGCGAGAATGCCGCCGCAGGCGATGAGCTGGAAGAAGGTGTTGTGCGCAAAGCCGGGGATGAAGTAGTTCGCCAGTGCCGGATCGCCGTTGGCGGCGATGTTACCGTTTACAAACTGTTCTCCCGGAGAACTGTACCATCCCTTGCCGAAGGCAGGGGATTCGAGGAATGCCTGCCAGCACTGCTGGTATAAGTTCAGGCGGGGCTGACTTTCCAGTCCGTCCTCAAGCAGGGAACGGAACATCGCGGCGAGCTGGTCGGAAAAGATGAGCAGGGCAAGCACTGCGCCCAGCACGAGCGCGCCGTAGACGATGGCGTTATACAGTCTCTCCCGCCCCTTGGAGACGACGAGGTTGTATACGATGCAGGCGAGGAACACGACGGCGGAAAAGAGAATGGCTCCGCGGCTCTGCGTCAGAAAGACGCCGAGGAAGTAGACGCAGGAAATGAGGGTAAACAGCCAGCCGTGTTTCTTTTTCACCGCAAAGTAGACGGGGGCGGGCATGCACATCGCCATTACGCAGCCCGTGCAGTTCCACACGCCCCAGCCCGTGTACAGCTTGCCGCGGTCGCCCTCTCCGTCCAGCCCGGGCGCGCCGGGGTTGAAGTACGTTCCGATGATCTGCGCCAGCAGCCCGACGCCGACGATGGTAAAGAGCAGGGCGATGTAGTCCTCGGGGACCTTGTCCCAATCGATCGTGAAGTAAAAGTAGAAATAAAAGCCGCTCAGCGCCGCGACCTGCACAAAGCCGAAGAACACCGATCTTGCGTCGAATCCTTCGGTGAACAGGCCGCACAAAAGGTAGGCGATCCCGAGCAGGGCAAAGCCGACGAGCAGCTTGGGCACGCCCTGCTTTCTGCGTTGCGCCAGTTTGGAGATCAGCCTGCCGATGAGCAGCACCGCAATGACAAGGATCGCAAACACCAGCGCATACTGCGCATAGGCATGGGAGAACAGCCCGTCCGGGTGCATGCCGGGGTTGTTCTTTGCGGAAAAGAGCATATAGCCGCACACGACCATCGGCACGAGGGGAAGGGTGTCCTCGCTCACGAGCACGATCGCAAGCCCGAAGATGACGAACGCATAGATGACGTACAGTTCCAAAGAAAAAAGTTCGGAGCACGCCATCAGCGCAACGATTATGCCGATGAACCACCCCGAACGCAAAAACGCGCGCAGTTGTTGTACGGCGCGCGAATCATTCAGTTTGGGAAACGCTTCTGTAAGCATGCGTTTATTATACTACCTTCCGACGGGATTGACAAGCCCTTTTTCGCATAAATTTCCACATTTCTCACACATTCGCAAAATTCGCGCAGGCGGCGTTCCGCGCTTCCTGTATCAAAAACGGCATTATGAGGGCACGCTGCCGTGCGGACGGGCGCCGCCGCTTGACTTTTTCGCGGAAACGTGATACATTTGTGAAGGTGTATGCCGCGCGTGCGCAAAATACGCAAGAAGAGGTGCCGCCCATGCTGTATCTTTGGATATTTCTCATCGCTGTCGGGCTTGTTCTGCTCGTCAAGGGGGCGGATTTTTTTGTGGACGGCGCGGCGGGCATCGCCGCCAAGTGCCGCATTTCCCCCCTGGTCATCGGGCTGACCGTCGTTGCGTTCGGCACTTCCATGCCCGAACTTGCCGTCTCGGTGACGTCTGCGGCGACCGGCTCCGCCGATCTTTCCATCGGCAACGTTGTGGGCAGCAACATTGCCAACATCCTGCTCATCCTCGGCTTTTCCGCGCTCATCTGCAAGCTGCCCGTGCGCCGCGTTTCGCTCGTACTGGACATTCCCGTGCTATTGCTCGCAAGCCTGCTGCTCGTCGTGCTCGGCGTCTGGGGCGGCGCGCTCGAATGGTGGGACGGGCTGATCTTTCTTGCCGTGTTCGCCGTCTACATGGTCTTTCTTCTGCGCGGCGCGCGCAAGGGGGAGCAGCAGCCTTCCGAGGAAAAGACGCCCCGCTCCCGCCTGGGGATATGGTATGCACAGTGCAAACAGCGGACATGGTTCCTGGTGCTTGTCACCGTCCTCGGGCTTGGTATGGTCGTGGGCGGCGGTCAGCTGCTCGTGGAGGGAGCAAAATACGTGGCGCGCGCGGCAGGCATGTCCGAGCGCGTCATCGGGCTGACCGTCGTGGCGGTGGGCACCTCCCTGCCCGAACTGGTCACTTCCGTCGTGGCGGCGGCAAAGAAACAGACGGACATTGCCGTGGGGAACATCATCGGCAGCAACATCTTCAACATCCTGTTCATTGCGGGCATCTCGTCGCTCGTCGCCCCTCTGGAATTCCGCCTGACGGACAATCTGATCGACGCGCTCGTCGCGCTCGCCTCGGCGCTGCTCTTGTACCTGCTCGCCATGTTTGACGGGCACCGCCTCGGCAGGGCGGCGGGCATCGTGTTCCTCCTGGGCTACGCCGCGTACTACGTCTATCTGTTCCTCCCCGCGTGAGCGTCTGCCGCAGGAATGCCGCGATGTCGTTTCCTAATTAAAAGATATTATCCGATCGGGAGTTTTTTGTGAAACACTTATTTTCCTGCATGAAGGCGTACCGCGCCGAGGCGATCCTCTCGCCCCTCTTCAAGCTCTGTGAGGCATGTATGGAGCTGCTCGTCCCCCTGGTCGTTGCCGCCATTGTGGATACCGGCATTGCGACGGGGGACGTGGGCTATATCGTCACGCGCTGTCTCATCCTCGCCGCTTTCGGGGTGGCGGGGCTTGCCTTTGCGCTCACGGCACAGTTCTTTGCCGCCAAGGCGGCGGTGGGGGCGTGCGCCGAACTGCGCCGTAGGCTGTTCGACAAGCTGCAGTCCCTTTCCTATACGCAGATCGACGAGATGGGCACGGCGACCATGATCACGCGCATGACGAGCGACGTCAATCAGGTGCAGGCGGGCGTGAACATGACGCTGCGCCTGTTGCTACGCTCTCCCATCGTCGTGCTGGGCGCCACCGTCATGGCGTTCGTCGTGGATTGGGCGGCGGCGCTCGTGTTCGTGTCGGTCACGCCCCTGCTGGCGGCGGCGGTCGTCGGCATCATGTGCGCGACGGTGCCCATGTACAGGCAGGTGCAGGGGAAGATGGACGGCGTGTACCTCGCCACGCGCGAAAATCTTGCGGGCGTGCGCGTCATCCGCGCCTTTTGCAAGGAGGAGGACGAGGAGCGCGAATTTGCCGCGCGCAATGCGGCGCTCCGGCGCGAACAAAAGCGCGCGGGGCGCATCTCCGCGCTCACCAATCCGCTGACCTATGCGCTCGTCAGCATCGCCGCCATCGCGCTCGTGTGGGTGGGGGCGGCGCGCGTGGACGCGGATATTCTGTTGCAGGGCGACGTGGTCGCGCTGTACAGTTACCTCTCCATCATTTTAGTGGAGCTTGTCAAATTTGCCAATCTCATCTTCACGGCGTCCAAGGCGATCGGCTGCGAAAAGCGCATCGAGGCGGTGCTGGAGCAGGAGGGCGAACCCTCCGTGCTCGCGCCCGCGCCCGAACAGGCCCCGCCGCAGGATGCGCCCGCCTTCTCCTTCGAGGACGTCTCCTTTGCCTATCACGGCGGCGGAGCGCCCGCGCTGCACGGCGTCACCTTCTTCGCGCAGCGGGGGGAAACGGTCGGCGTCCTGGGTGGAACGGGCTCGGGCAAGACGACGCTCGTCAACCTTCTGCCGCGCTTCTATCCCGCCAGCCGCGGCACCGTGCGCCTTGCGGGGCAGGACGTGAACACCATTCCCGCGCAGCAGCTGCGCGAGCGCGTGGGCGTCGTGCCGCAGAAGGCGGTGCTCTTCAAGGGGACGGTGCGCTCCAACCTGCTGTGGGGGAAGGGGGACGCCTCGGACGAGGACCTCATGCGCGCCGCGCGCATCGCGCAGGCGGAGGACGTCGTCGCCGCCAAGGGCGGCCTGGACGGGGAGATCGAGCAGGAGGGCAAAAACCTCTCGGGCGGGCAGCGCCAGCGGCTGACCATCGCCCGCGCGCTCGTGCGCCGTCCCGAGGTGCTCATCCTCGACGACAGCTCCTCCGCGCTCGACTACGCCACGGACGCGCGCCTGCGCAAGGCGCTTGCGGCGCTGGACACCACCGTCATCGTCGTGTCCCAGCGCATCGCGTCGGTGCGCCATGCCGACAAGATCGTCGTGCTCGACGACGGCGGCGTTGCGGGCATCGGCACGCACGAGGAGCTGATGGAGCGCTGCGAGGTGTACCGCGAGATCGCCGCCTCGCAGGAAAAGGAGGGTTCGCTGTGAACAAGCGTGAAACCATGCGCGCCATTGTGCGCGAGCTCAGACCCTACGTTCCGCTGCTCTGCATCACCGTGCTGTGCGCGCTCGTCAGCGTTGCGGCGCAGCTCGCCGTTCCCTTCTTCGTCGGGCGGGCGATCGACTTCGCCGTCGGCGCGGGCGCGGTGGACTTTCCCGCCATCTTCCGCATCTTTATCGTCATCGGCGCATGCATCGCGGCGGCGTTTGCCGCGCAGTACGCCATGAGCCTGGTCAACAACCGCGTCGTCTATCACCTGCTCTTCAAGGTGCGCACGGATGCCTTTTCCAAGCTGCAGCGGCTGCCCCTGAAGTTTCTCGACAGCCATCCCTACGGCGAAGTTTCGGGCATCGTCCTGACGGACGCCGAACAGTTTGCCGACGGGCTGCTCCTCGGCTTTACCCAGCTGTTCACGGGCGTCGTCACCATTCTCGGCGTGCTCGTCATCTTATTTGTGCTGCGCTGGGAGGTGGCGCTCGTGGTCGTGCTCGTCACGCCCCTCTCGCTGTTCGCGGCGCGCTTTATCTCGTCGCATACCTACAAGACGTTCAAACGGCAGGCGCAGGTGCGCGCCGAACAGACGGCGTTCATCGACGAGGCGATCGGCAACCTGAAGGTGGTCAAGGCGTACACGCACGAGGACGAGAACGCGGCGTTCTTCGCGCGGCAGAACGAGGAATACCGCAAGTGCTCGCTGCGCGCCCTCTTTTACTCCTCCATGCCCAACCCCGTCACGCGGTTCGTCAACTCCCTCGTGTATGCGGGCGTCGCGCTGACGGGCGCCATCCTCGCCATCTCCACCGCAGGCACGGCGGCGGCGTTCACGGTGGGCGCGCTCACCACCTGTCTCTCCTACTGCAACCAGTATACCAAGCCCTTCAACGAGATCACCGAAGTGCTCGCCGAATTCCAGAACGCGCTCGCCTGCGCGGGGCGCATCTTTGCGCTGCAGCGGGAGGAGGAGCAGCCGTCGGACGAGGGGCTTGCAGACATCGGCAGGGCAAAGGTGGAGGTCTCGCTCTCGCAGGTGTCCTTCTCCTACCGCCCCGAGCAGCCGCTCATCGAAGGGCTGAGCGTCAACGTCGGCGCGGGCAGGCGGGTCGCCATCGTCGGTCCCACGGGCTGCGGCAAGACGACGGTCATCAACCTTCTGATGCGCTTTTACGATGTGGACGGCGGCAGCATCCGCGTGGACGGCGTGGACGTGCGTGACATGACGCGCGCGTCGCTGCGCAAAAATTACGGCATGGTGCTGCAGGAGACGTGGCTCAAGCACGCCACCGTGCGCGAAAATCTGTGCATGGGCATGCCGGACTGTTCCGACGAGGAGATGGTCGCCGCCGCCAAGGCGGTGCACGCGCACGGCTTTATCCGCCGCCTTCCCAAGGGGTACGATACCGTCATCGGCGGCGAGGGGTCGCTCTCCGAGGGGCAGAAACAGCTCCTGTGCGTGGCGCGCGTCATGCTCTGCCGCCCGCCCATGCTCATTCTGGACGAGGCGACGAGCAACATCGATACGCGCACCGAACGCCTCGTGCAGGACGCATTCGCGCAGCTGATGGAGGGCAGAACGTGCTTTATCGTCGCGCACCGCCTCTCCACCATCAAGAACGCCGACCTCATTCTGGTGATGAACGCGGGGCACATCGTGGAACAGGGCACGCACGAGGAACTGCTTGCCCGCGGCGGGTTCTA
Source organism: uncultured Clostridia bacterium (assembly GCA_944340905.1). GTDB lineage: Bacteria > Bacillota > Clostridia > Christensenellales > Borkfalkiaceae > Gallimonas. Next base: position 2,219 of record CALVLT010000019.1, on the reverse strand, counting down.
CGCACAACTGTACAACGCACAGTTTTAGGATCGCCGCGGGCTTGCCCTGCTCTGTGCCTTGCCCCGCCCGTGTAAAGATAGAATGTGTGCGCGCAAGCCTTCCCTCTTCGGGAGGGCTTTTTTCGCGGTTTCATGTTCGTAAGACAACGTAAGGGGTTTTTCGCTGCACTTCGTTCCGCTCTGAATGACGGAAACGGGGCATTCCCCTGCACCGCGTCATTCCGAGGAGCGGCGCAGCCGCGACGAAGCCCCCTCGCAGAATGTGCCTACCCCTTGCCTCCCTTAACGCCCGCAGGGCTTTAAGGGGGGTGTCACGAAGTGACGGGGGGATTGCACATTACAAAGATTTCTCCGGTTCGTTGCTTTACTTTTCCTGTGGAGTATGATACAATTTCTGCCATGAGAGATAGGAAAAAACATTTCAGGCGGCGCCTGGGCGACGGATTGCAGATCGCCCTCGTCGGGGCGCTCACGGGAGCGTTTGTGGGCGTCATCGTCACGCTCTACGGCGTGCTCGCCTCCATGGCGGAGGACTTTTCCCGCGGATACTACGCATGGTTTCGTGAAAACCCCGCCTTCGTGTCGCTGCTGTTTGCGGCGCTCTTTCTCGGTTCGGTCGTCGTGGGCGGCATCGTGCGCGCCCTGCCCTACATCCGCGGCAGCGGCATCCCGCAGACGGAGGGGGCGATGCGCGGGCTGATGCGCTTTTCGTGGTACAGGGCGCTCACGGGCATGTTTGCCGCCAGCTTACTTTGCATTGTTTTGGGCCTCTCCGCGGGCGCGGAAGGCCCGTCCATTCTCATCGGCGGTTCGACGGGCGCGGGGGTGAGCGAGACGCTGCGCCGCAACGCGCTCATCCGCCGCTATCAGGTCGCGGGCGGGGCGTGCGCGGGGCTTGCCGTCGCCTTCAACGCGCCGCTCACGGGCATGGCGTTCGCCTTCGAGGAAGGGCTCAAGCGCTTCACGCCCGAGGTGTTCGTCTGCTCCTTTTCCTCGGTCGCCGTCGCCGTGCTCGTGCGCAATGCGCTGTATGCGGCGTTCGGCCTGCCCGTGGGAGCCTACTTTTCTACCTTCTCCTTTGCACAGGCGGACATGCTCGCGCCCATGTTCTATGTATGGGTGCTGTTTGCCGCCGTGCTCGTTTCCCTCGTCGGCGCCGCGTTCTACTTTGCACTGTTTTTTGCAAGACGTCTCTTCAAAAAAGTGACATTCTGGAAGGGACTGGGCAAATTCGTCATTCCCTTTTTGCTCGCGGGGGCGGCGGGGCTTGTGAGCGCGGACGTCATGGGCGGCGGGCACGCCTTCATCTCCTCCCTCGGCAGCGGGGCGCAGGGGGTGGAGGGCGTCTTTTCCTCGCCGCTGTGGGCGACGCTGCTCATCGTCGTGCTGCTCAGACTGCTCGTCACCGTCGTCAACATGGGCGCGGGGGTGCCCTGCGGCGCGTTCATTCCCATGCTCGCCGTCGGGGCGGGGCTGGGGGCGCTCATGTCCCTGCTCATGCAGACGATGGGCATGGACGCGGCGTATGCGGACGCGCTCACCGTCATCTGCATGGCGGTGTTCTTCACCACCGTCGTGCGCGCGCCCATCACGGGCGTTCTGATGACGCTCGAACTGACCTGGAACTTTATGTTCCTGCTGCCCGCGCTCATCGGCGTGGCGGCGGGGTATCTGATCGGGGACGTGCTGCGCGTGCGGCCCGTGTATGACAGGCTGCTCGACGAGATGCTCGAAGAGGGCGGGGCAGAGCGCGTCGGCAGGTTTGCGGCGCGCTACCTCGTTTCGGCGCACAGCGCCTGCGCGGGCAGAACGCTGCGCGACGTCCTGTTTCCCGCGGACGTGCGCATCACGCGCGTCGAGCGCGGCGGCGCGGCGTTCATCCCCGACGGCAATACGCAGCTGATGGCGGGCGACGTGCTCACCGCCGAGGGGGAGCTGCTCACGGGCAGCGACGCTCCCGCCGTACTCGAGCGCATCCTCGGCGCTCCGCTCCCCGAATAGAACAAAAACCCGCCGACGTGTGCGGGTTTTTGTGTATAAAGCGCGCTCTCCCTGCCCATAATGACGTTGTGTAAGGGAGGATAGAGCATGGACTTTACCAAGACGCAGACCTTTCACAATCTTGCAAGAGGATTTGCGGGAGAGTGTCAGGCGGGCATGCGGTACCAACTTACGGCAAAAGCTGCGATGAAGCAGGGCTATGAGGTCCTTGCGGACAC
>CALVLT010000018.1 GCA_944340905.1 uncultured Clostridia bacterium | reverse complement strand
CCCGTTCGCAGGCGTATACGGAGGGGCGCAGCGACGTTGTCGTCAAGCTCTTCCCCATTGCGGACAGTCTGGAGCGCGCCCTTGCCGCCTGTGCGGACGAAAAGACCAAACAGGGCATTGAGATGGTGCTCAAGAACTTTGAAAAGCTGCTCGAGGGCGAGCACGTCACATCCATTGCGCCCGTCGGCGAACCTTTCGACGCCGCCCGCTGCGAGGCGATCCTTGCGGTGGACGCCAAGGAGGGCGAGGAGAGCGGCATCGTCAAAGAGGTGTACGCCAAGGGCTATGAACAGAACGGCAAGATCCTGCGGTTTGCGCAGGTGCTGGTCACAAAATAAGCAAATACAGAAAATACAGAAAGGGAATAGAAGGAGAAAAATCATATGGCAAAGGTAATCGGGATCGATCTTGGTACAACAAACAGCTGCGTGGCGGTGATGGAGGGCGGCGAGCCCGTCGTCATTCCCAACGCAGAGGGTTCGCGCACGACGCCTTCCGTCGTCGCGTTCCAGAAGGACGGCACACGTGTCGTCGGACAGGTGGCGAAGAACCAGGCGGTCGCCAACCCCGAAAAGACGGTCATCTCCATCAAGCGGAAGATGGGGTCTGACTATAAGGTGAAGATCGACGACAAGTCGTATTCGCCGCAGGAAATTTCCGCAATGATCCTCTCCAAGCTCAAGGCGGATGCGGAGGCATACCTGGGCAGCAAGGTGACGGACGCCGTCATCACCTGCCCCGCGTACTTCACCGACGCGCAGCGCCAGGCGACCAAGGACGCGGGCAAGATCGCGGGCCTCAACGTGCTGCGTATCATCAACGAGCCGACGGCGGCAGCGCTCTCCTACGGGCTGGACAAGGAAAAGGAAAACAGCAAGGTCATGATCTATGACCTCGGCGGCGGCACGTTCGATGTCTCCATTCTGGAAATTTCGGACGGCGTGTTCGAGGTGCTCGCCACCAACGGCAACAACATGCTGGGCGGCGACGACTTCGATAAAAAGCTCATGGACTACATGGCGGAAGAGTTCAGAAAGGCGCACGGCGTTGACCTGACGAAGGACAAGATGGCGATGCAGCGCCTGAAGGAGGCCGCCGAGAAGGCGAAGATCGAGCTGTCGGGCACCATGTCCACGACCGTCTCGCTGCCCTTCATCTCCATGACGGACGCAGGCCCCGTGCACCTCGATATGGAGATCACCCGTCAGAAGTTCGAGGCGCTCATCGCCGACCTCGTGGAAAAGACGGCGGAGCCTATGCGCCTTGCCATGAAGGACGCCGGCCTCAACTACAACGATATCGACAAGGTCATTCTGGTCGGCGGTTCGACGCGTGTTCCCTGCGTCGTTGCAAAGGTCAAACAGATCACGGGCAAGGAGCCGTTCAAGGGCATCAATCCCGATGAGTGCGTCGCCATCGGCGCAGCCATTCAGGGCGGCGTGCTGACGGGCGAAGTCAAGGACGTCCTGCTGCTCGACGTCATGCCCCTGTCGCTCGGCATCGAGACGCTGGGCGGCGTGTTCACGCGGCTCATCGACAGAAATACGACCATCCCCGTCAAGAAGAGCCAGGTGTTCTCCACGGCGGCGGACAATCAGACGAGCGTTGAAATTCACATTTTGCAGGGCGAGCGTGAATTCTGCCGCGATAACAAGACGATGGGCAGGTTCATGCTCACGGGCATCGCGCCCGCGCCCCGCGGCATTCCGCAGATCGAAGTCACATTTGACGTGGACGCCAACGGCATCGTGCACGTCGAGGCAAAGGACCTTGGCACGGGCAAGTCGACGGATATCACCATCACGTCGTCCACCAACCTCTCCGAGGACGAGATCAACAAGGCGGTCAAGGAGGCGGAGCAATACGCCGAAGAGGACAAGAAACGCAAGTCCAAGGTGGAGGCGCGCAACAAGCTGGACGGCCTCATCTTCTCCGTCGAACAGACGATGAAGGACAGCGGCGACAAGTTCACCGAGGAAGAGAAAAATGAGCTCAGTGCCGCCGTCGAGGAGGCGAAGAAGGAGCTGGAGGCGGACGACGAGGAGAAGTTCAACGCGGCGGTCGAGACGCTCTCGCAGAAGGTCCAGCCCATCTTCCAGAAGCTGTATCAGCAGCAGGCTGCCGATGCGCAGAACGCACAGGGTGCGCAGGGCGGCACGGACAGCGGGGATACGGAATTCCACCAATAACCCGCTCGGAGATTTTCTCCCGAACTGACGGGAGAAAATCTTCCGATTTTAAGAGACAACCCATTGCACGCCGCAAGGCGGCTGACAATTGGTTTTCTCTCGCCGCCGCTGTTTTCGCAACAGTATACCCGCGGCGGCTCACTCTTTCCGCAAAAGCGCAGGTATGCGCAAATGTAGGGCGCTGGCGCAAAATGCGATTTTGCTTGCGCGAGTGATTGTAGCAAGGGCACAATCAGGCTTTCCCTTGGTGCCGCCGCAGGCGATGGATAGGGGCGGCATTGGCGGGTTGAATGAAAAAAGCGCAGTCGGCGTCATAGCCCCGCGCTTTTTTGCGCGGAGATCAGGTAACACATTATGGCAGAGAAAAAGAATTATTATGAAATTCTCGGCGTCAGCAAGAACGCGACGGAGGAGGAGATCAAGGCGGCTTACAAAAAGCTCGTCAAGCAGTATCACCCCGACCTCCACCCGAACGACAAGCTCGCCGCCGAAAAATTCAAGGAGATCAACGAGGCGAACGAAGTGCTCTCCGATAAGCAGAAGCGCGCCGCATACGACTATGCGCAGGAACATCCCGAGATGGAAGGCATGGGCGGTATGGGGGGCGCAGGCTTCTCAGGCTTTTCCGGATTCGGAGACATCTTTGAGAGCATCTTCCAGGGTTTCGGCGGCGGAAGTGCGTCCGTACAGCGCGATACGACGGGCGAGGACATTCAGATCACGCTCAACCTGAGCTTTATGGACGCGGCGAAGGGCTGCCGGAAAGAGGTCGTCTATAACCGCAACATGCCCTGCCCTGCCTGCAGCGGGACGGGCGCAAAGGATGCCTCCGCCATGCGCACCTGCCAGAAGTGCGGCGGCAGGGGGCAGGTGCGGTATGCACAGGAGACCATGTTCGGGCGCACCGTCCGCGTGGGCGTGTGCCCCGACTGCGGCGGCAGGGGCAAGATCGTCACCGAAAAGTGCCCCGACTGCAAGGGCAAGGGCTATGTGCGCCGCGAAACGCGCGTCACGCTGGATATTCCCGCGGGCGCGGACACCAATTCGTATATCCGCAAGCACGCCTTCGGGCAGGCGGGCACGGACGGCGGCGCGCCGGGCGATCTCATCGTCGTGCTGCGCGTCGAGCCGCACCGCATCTTCCAGCGCAAGGGGATGGATTTATATGTCGATCTGCCCATCTCGTTCAAGACGGCGGCGCTGGGCGGAACGGTCAAGGTGCCCGGGCTGGACGATACCTTCGACTATCAGATCCCCGAGGGGACGCAGACGGGCACGACGTTCACGGTGCGCGGCAAGGGCATCCGATCGCGCAACGGGACGGGCAATCTGTATATCCGCGTCTTTGTGGAAGTGCCCACCAAGCTTACGCGCGAACAGAAGAAAAAGATCCAGGACGCCGCCGAGGGCATGGACCTGAAACAGTACGACAAGGCAAAGAAATATGCCGACAACGTCAGCGCGCTGTACGGCAAGAATCCATATTGACAGAATTGATTCATCAAAAAAGCCTTTCCCGTTTGCGGGAAAGGCTTTTTTGATTTTCATGACTGTTGTTCGGAGTAGAGCAATGGCGCACCCTTGTTTTCCCCTTAATACTTGTTTTAAGAGGGGCACGTTCTGCGAGGGGATTCTTCGCTCCACTTCGTTCCGCTCTGAATGACGCGGTGGCCGAGGGGATTCCTTCGTCGCCTGTGGCTCCTCGGAGTGACGCGGCGCAGAACCGGTCACAACTTCGCTCTTTCGGGCCTCGTGCGCCGCTCCACGTCACTCAGAGCGCAGCGAAGAGTCCCCTCATACGTTGTCTTGCGAGCAAGACAACGCGGGCTCTTGCTCCTTGCTACGCGGGTGCCGTTATGAAAAGATTGCCCGCGTCAGTTGGTAGCGCAGGGTGCCGAGGGAATAGAGCACGGGCACTTCCATCTCGAGCAGAACGCTGCGGTAGGTGTTGTCGTTTGCGCTCGTCACGGCGGCGTAGGTCAGCGTCTGCGGCTGGCCGGGGTTGGAGCCGGTGTAGCCGAGCGAGAAGGAGTACGTCGTCAGTTCGCGGTCCGAAGGCTCCGCGTCCTCGCCGATCGCAAAGTGCGCCTGATCGCCGGATGCGGAGGTGGGCGCCGCGGACATCGCCACCGTTGCCACCGCGCGGCTCGCGGGGTTGATGGAACGGAAACTCGCCGCCGAGGACGTGCTCACCCCGCGCATCGCGAACAGGATCTGTTCGTTGTCAAGGTACGTTCCGCTGCCCGTCAGCTCGATGGAGTAGGTGTTTTCGCTCTCCGTGGGCTGGGTAAAGGTGCGCGTCAGCTGCGCGTTTGCGCAGGATGCGTCGTACACCGTCACGTCCTTGTATTCGTACACGGCATACGCGCTCTCCAGCGTCTCGGGCGCCTCGCTCGAGAGCGGGGAGTGCGAGAGCACGCTCTTTTCGCTGCGCACGGGCTGCAGGGAGCGGCCTACGTCGCGGAACCACACGTCGGACGTCACGCTGTCCGTGAACGTCTCTCTCTCGCCGTTCACCGTATAGGTGACGGGAATGGTGAGTTCGGCACAGAGACGGTAACAAAGTTCCGTACTTCCGTCTGCAAGCTGCGTCGTCTCCGCCGTCAGTTCGGTCGTGTACGTTCCCTCGCCGTAGCTGAGAAAGTCGTTGCCGTCCGCCGCGGTAAATCCGACGGAGTATGTGAGCGTCTCATGGGTGTTTGGCGAAATTTCGCTACCCACCTGTGCATACCAGTTGGATGTGAGCGCAAGGCTGGAAGTGCCCCCCGTGCATGCCGCCAGCGCGAACATGGGGGCGGCGAAGGCAAGGCAGGCGAGCCGTCTTTTTTTCATGCTGTTCTCCGTTACGGAAAGTCTTTTGCCCATTATAGCATAATTTTTTTCATTTGTAAAAAATAATCGCCGAAATCAGGAGAAATTTTCATGAAAAGTATGCTATAATAAAAAAAATACTTGCACGGGAGGAGACCATGGCGCATATCATCGGCGCACCCACCTTGGACGACGCGCTCGCCGCCCTTGCGCGCCGCACGTCTTTTTTTGAATCGCGCGGGGAGCGGACGCTCGTCTTTTGCGAGGACTCCCTGACGCTGCTCGCCGAGCGCGCCGTGCTCAGCGGGCGGGGCGCGACCTTCCTGACCGAAGTCACCACGTTTGCGCGCTACCTTTCGGGTGGGCGGGTGCTCTCCAAACAGGGCTCCGTGGCGGCGGTGTCCGCCATCTTATCGGCATGCGAGGGGGAGCTGGCATGCTTTTCGCCCAATGCCGCGCAGGCGGTGTACGAGAGCATCGCCCAGCTGTGCGCCTCCCGCGTGGACGCGGCGATGCTGCGCGAGGGTGCGCGCAAATCGGAGGGCATGCTGCGCGCAAAGCTTACCGACCTCGCCCTCATTCTGGAGCGCTATGCTGCATTTTTGCGCGAAAAGGGGTGGCTGGATGAGAGCGGCTACCTCGCCCTGCTGCCCGAAAAGCTGGCGGCGGGGGGGCTGGAGGAAGTCAACGTCGTCTTTTTCGGCTTTGCCTCCTTTACGCGGCAGGCGGCGCAGGGCATCCGCGCCGCGGCGCTGCACGCAAGGACGCTGACGGGCATCTTCCCTGCGGGCGGCGGATCCTTCTATACCAACGAGAGCATGCGCACCTTCCGCGAGGCGTGCGAAGAGGGCGAAGTGACCTTCGGGCGCGTGCCGTGCACCCTTGCGGGCGAGGCGGAACACCTGCGCCGCACCCTGTTTTCGCCCGAGGCATACCTCGCCCCGCCCGTGCAGGCGGAGCACGTGCATCTCTTCTGCGCGCAGGACGAGGCGGAGGAGGCGCGCGCGGTCGCCGCGCTCATCAAGCGATATGTCGGGGAGGGGCTGCGCTATCGCGACATCACCGTGCTCGTGCCCGATGCGGGCAGCTTTGCCGCGTTTGAAAAGGTGTTTGCCGCGCAGCATATCTCCTATTTTGCGGACGTCAAGCGCCCCTTCTCCCGCCATCCCTTCTGCGCCCTCGTGGGCGCCGTGCTGCGCGCCGTTTCGGACGGCGGGCTGCCCGCGTCGGTGGACGCCGTGGCTGCCAACGTCTGTTTCGGGGAGGGGGACGTCTACCGCAACTATCTGGCAAAATTCGGCGGCTGGCGGGGGGCGTACCGCCGCGAGATCCGCACCGACGCGCGCGGATTTGAGGGGGACGTTCCCGCGCTGCAGGCCTGCCGCGAACGCATGGTGCAGATCATGGAGTGCTTTCCGCGCAGCGGCGCGGGGCGCGCCTTCACGCAGGGCGTGCGCAAACTGCGCTCCCTCGTCGATGCCGACGGCGTATCGGAGGCGCTCGCGCAGTATTTTGCGGGGGCGGAGCGCGATTTTCTCTCGCTCGGCGCGCTGGAGGACCTGCTGGCGGAGACGGAGGCGGTGGCGGGCGAGAGGACCTTTTCGGCGCGCGAATTTGCCGCGCTCTTTGCCAGCAGCGCCGATGCGCTCAAGCGGGCGATGATCCCCGTCCTGTCCGACGCGGTGTTCCTGGGCGATGCGACGCAGAGCTGTTTTTCGCGCGCCCGCGTGCTGTTCGTGACGGGGGCGACGGACGCTCTGCCCGCCTCGGGCGAGGATACCGCCCTCATCACGGATGCGGAGATGGGCAAACTTGCCGCGCGGGGGGTGGATATCCAGCCCGCCATCGCGGTGGTCAACGCGCGCGCGAGGGAGCGTCTTGCGCTCAACGTGTGCGCCTTTTCGGGGGAGCTGTACGTCAGCCGTCCCCTGCGCAGAAGGGGGGAGGAGGCCGCCGCGGGCGAGCTGTACGCCTCGTGCGCCGCCGCGTTTGAGCCTGCGCCCCTGCCCGCGCTCTTTCCCTATAGCTGTTCGGAGCGCGTGCCCGCCCTGCTGGAGCTGCTGCGCGCGCGGACGCAGTTTGAGGAGGGCAGGGCGGCGGACGGGCGCATGTTTTCCTCCCTCTGGGCGGCGCTGTGTGCGCGCGGGGAGGAGGGGGCGCTGCGCGCGCTCACCGAGGGCGGCGAAAAACATCCGGTGCCCGAGGCGGCGCAGCTGCTGTCGGAGGGCGATATTTCGCCCACGCTGCTGGAGAGCTATTTTGCCTGCCCGTATGCGGGATTCATGAAACACGTCCTGCGCCTGAAGGAGCGCGAGGAGCGCGCCGTGCTCGCACGGGACGCGGGCGACTTCGTGCACAGGGTGCTCGATCTGCTCGCCCCCCGCTTCAACGACCTCGCCTCGCAGGAGGAGTGCCGCGCGCTCGCCGAGCGCCTGGGCAGGGAACTGCTCGCCGATGCGCGCTATGCGGCGCTCGGGGATACCGGCGCGGGCGTGTATGCGGGCGAACGGCTGTTGGAGGAGTGCGTCGCCGCCGCGCTGGCGGCGTTCCGCGCGCTGAAGAACTCCTCCTTCCGCGTGCGCGGAGGGGAGTGCAGCGTGCGCCTGCCCGAACTGGGACTGTGCGGCAAGGCGGACAGGGTGGACGCGGCGGGGGACTACGTGCGCGTCATCGACTACAAGACGGGCAGTTTCGACCCCTCGCCCGCGGCGTACTATACGGGCAGGAGTTTGCAGCTCGAGCTGTACCTGCTCGCCGCCTCCGAGGGCGCAAAGCCGGCGGGCGCCTTTTACTTCCCCGCCGAAGATAAATTCACGCCCCCCGAGGACGTCAAATTCCGCATGCAGGGCTTTTACAACAGCGACGAGAGCGTGCTCGCCCTGCTGGACAACGCGGGCGGGGAAAAGAGCGCGCTCTTTGACAGCGCCGCCTCGCGCGGCATGAAGGAGGGGGAGTTTGCCGACTTCCTGCGCTATGCGAAGTTGGTCGCGCTGCGCGCGCGGGAGGAACTGCGCGCGGGCAACGTTGCGCCCTCCCCCTATGAGGGGAGCTGTGACTGGTGCGCCTTCAAGGGCGCGTGCGGCTTCGCGGGGGCGGCGCGCAGGGAGCGCGGCGTCAGGTGCGCCGACATCGCGGCGATCGCGCGCGGGGAGGGGAACGTATGAGCGTGACGATGACGCGCGAACAGCGCGAGGCGGTTACGGCGCGCGGACAGGTCATTGTCTCCGCCGCGGCGGGCAGCGGCAAGACCTTTGTCATGATCGAGCGGCTGGTCTCGCTCATCCTCGGCGGCGAGGACGTGCGCCATATCCTTGCGCTCACGTTCACCAACAAGGCGGCAGCGCAGATGCGCGAACGGCTGCGGCGGGCGCTTTTGAAAGGGATCGCCGAGCGGGAGGGCGCCGAGCGCGAGCGGCTCAAGGAGCAGCTCGCCGCCCTGCCCCTTGCCGAGATCAGCACCATCCACGCCTTCTGCGGGCGGCTGGTGCGCACCTACTTCTATGCGGCGGGCGTCGATCCTGCTTTCCGCATCACGGGCACGGAGGACGCCGAGGGCATGGAACTTTCCTCCCGCGCGATGGACGCCGCGTTTGAGGAGGCGTACCGCGACGGGGGCGGGGAGTTTGCCTCCCTGCTCGCCGTCTACTTCCGCCGCCGCAGGGATGCGCCGCTCAGAAGGCTGGTCGCCGAGCTGCACAAGCGTGCGCGCGGGCTGTCCGGTTACGAGGCGCTGCTCGCGGACATGGGTGCCACCGATCGCTTTGAACAGGCGTGCGCGGTCATCATGTCCGACGTCGCCGCGCGCGCGGACATGGCGGTGCGCGGGCTGGACGAATACGGACATGTCTATGCCGCACTCGGCGAAAAGGCCCTTGCCCTTTTGCAGCAGGTGCGTGGGGCGTTTGCCTGCATCGCCGCGCAGGGCGACCTGTTCGCCATGCGCGCCGCCGCGCTCGCCCTGCCCCCTCTTCCGCGCATGATCGTCAAGCGCAATGCCTCGGAGGAGGAGCGCGCCGCCCTTGCCCGTCTCTCCGCCGCCAAAAAGCTGCTCGGGACGGTGACGGAGGAGTTGTCCTCCCTCTCGGAACGGGAGGAGGAGCGCGAACGCTGCCTTCAGGCGGCGCGCACGGCGGGGGCGCTCGGGCGGCTCGTGCTCGCCTATGACCGCCACTACGCCTGCGAGAAGGCGGAGGCGGGCGTGCTCGACTACAACGACCTCGAGCACTTTGCGCTGCGCCTTCTGGATGACGAGCGGGTGCGCGCCGAACTTGCCGAGCGCTACCGCGCCGTGTTCGTGGACGAATATCAGGACGTCAACCCCGTGCAGGAGGAGATCATCTCCCGCCTCTCGGGCGGCGAAGTGTTTTTGGTGGGCGACGCCAAGCAGGCCATCTACGGCTTCCGCGGCAGCCGCTCACAATATTTCATCGAAAAGGAGCGCACCCTGCCCGTCTCGCTGCGCCTTTCGGAAAACTTCCGCTCGGCGCCCGCTGTGCTGGAGGCGGTCAACCTCGTGTTCGCGCCCCTCGTCGAAGGGTATGTGCCTATGCGCGGCGGCGAACGCTACGGCGCGCACCGCGGCGAGGTCAAATTGTATCTGCTGCCCAAGGAGCGGGCGGAGCGTACCCCGCCCGACAGGGTGTATTCCGTGCTCGAGCACGCGGGCGAGGAGCCGCGCGACGCACTCGGGGAGAGGGTGGCGCAGCTCGTGGAAGAAGAACTCGGAAAGACGTGGTTCGATGCGGACGAGGGGCGCGAAAAACAGGTGACGTTCGGGGATATTGCCGTCCTCACCCGCAGAAGGGGCGGGGAGGCGCAGCTCGTCGCGCGCGCCCTGCTCTCGCGCGGCATCCCCGTCACCACGGCGGCGGAAGTCAACGTGTGCGACTTCTTCGAGGCGCGCCTGCTTCTGGACTGGCTCTCCTTCCTCGACAATGCCGAACAGGACATCCCCCTTGTCACCGCGCTGCTCTCCGCCGTGGGCGGCATGACGGAGGGGGAGCTTGCCCGCGTGCGCCTTTCCCCCGAGGGCAGGCAGGGGACTTTTCGCGCGGCGTGCGCGGCGTTCGTGCAGGCGCACCCCGCCGACCCCGCGGCAAAAAAGCTCGCCGCGTTCGCACAGCGGGCGCGCGAGCTGCGCGCGCATGCGCGCATCCGCACGGCGGCGGAGGTCATGAACGAGCTGCTCTCGTGCGGGCTGGAGGCGCAGATCGCCGCAAAAGCGGGCGGAACGGGCCGCCTTGCGCGCGTGCGGCGGCTGGTCGCCGAGGGGGAGGACGTGAGCGTGAACGCCTTCCTCGCCCGCCTGAAGGCGACGGGCTTTACGCTCGGTTTTTCGGAGAGCGGGGGCGAGGATTCGGTGAAGATCGTCACCATGCACGCCTCCAAGGGGCTGGAATATCCCGTCGTCATCCTCGCGGGCACGGACGTGAAGTTCCGCGGTGCGGGCGAGCAGGACGAGGTCATCTGGACGGAGGAATTCCTCGCCGCGCCCAAGGCGTATGACGTGGAAAACAAGCTCTCCTACACCACTCTCGTGCGACGCGCGTCTGCGGTCTGCTCGCTCGCCGAGGAACGCAGGCAGGAGCGCAACCTGCTCTACGTGGGCATGACGCGCGCCAAGTACCGCCTGCACGTCGTGCTGCGCGAGCGGGAGAACGGGGCGCTCTCGCCCGCGTTCGCCATGCGCGGCGCGGAGTTCTTCGACTTTGCCGCCTGCGCCCCCCTGTTCGCGCCCGAGCAGGAGGCGGTGCGCGATGCCCCGCCCCGCCGTGCCTTTGTCTACCGTCCCGATGCGCAGCTGCGCGATGCGGTGCTCGCCGTGTACGAACAGCCGTATGCCTTTGAGGCGAGCACCCGCCTGCGCGTCAAGAGTTCCGCCACCGACCTTCTGCGCGAGCGTAGGGGGGAGCTGCTGCCCGGGGCGGAGTACGGCTTTCTGGACGAGGACGAGCCGTTCACGGGCAGGACGAGCATCGAGGCGGGCATCGCCTATCACGCCTTTTTGCAGCACGTGCGCTACGGCGCGGATGCGGGCGAAGAGCTCGCGCGCATGCTGCGCGAGGGGGAGCTGAGCGCACAGCAGGGCGCCCTGCTCGACGTCGGCGAACTGCGCGCCATCCTCGCCCTTCCGAGCCTTGCCTCGCTTGAGGGAAAGCGCGTTCTGCGCGAGCAGACCTTCCTCATGCGCCTTCCCGCGTGCGAGATGAAGGAGGGCGCGCCGCCGGACGAGGTCATCTTCCAGGGCGCGATCGACCTGCTCGTTTTAGACGGCGGGTACGAGGTCATCGACTACAAGTACTCCGTCCTCGCCGACGGGGCGCTGAAGGAGAAGTACGCGGTGCAGATCGCGCTCTACAAAAAGGCAGTCGCGCGCGTCATGGGCGTGGCGGAGGGGGAGGTGCGCGCGCGCATCATCAACATTGCCCGCCGCCGCGAGATCGTCATGTGAGCTTTTTCGCGCTTTTTCCGCCTTCTGCGAGGTATTATTTTCGCACAAATCGTCTATTCTTGATGGGAGGTCATCGCTATGGAACTGTTTGAAGAACTGATCGGCGCACTGGCGCGCTGCCCCGCATGGGTGCCGCTCATCGCGCTCCCCGCAGCCACGGTCGCGGCGGCGCTGCTCTTTACCCTGCTGGGCGGCAGGCGCGCCTACCCTTTCATTGCCGCGGCGCTGGGGGCGGCGGGCTTTGCGCTGATGTGCTGCATGGGGGAGCTTTCGCGGGCGTTCGTCTATCTGGGGCTGTTCGCCGCCCTTGCCGCGCTCTGCCGGCTGCTCTTCTTTTTCCCGCGCCCGCATAGGCGGAAAGGGAGCACGCGGGAGGAGCGCATCTACGAGCGCTTTCGCGGAGAGCCGCTCAACGCCGGTTTGCCGCGCGCGGCGGAACCTGCCAAGGTGTGCTGTTTTGAACAGCCGCCCGCACAGGAGGCGGAGCCGCCCGAACTCTCGCATGCCCTTGCCTTGCTCGAAAAGCTGCGCAAGCAAAAGCTCACCGCCGCCGACAGGCTGGAGACGGACGTGCTCGGGCGCAGCGTGCGCGCGCTGCGCGGCAGGGCGCTCACCGAAGCGGAGAAGAACACCCTCAACGACTGTCTCGCCTCCGTGCTGAAACTGACGGCGAAGTACCAGCTCTGAACGTGCGGCCGCAGCCCGCAGCGCCCGATGCGAGGAAAAAATACCCGCTTGCGGAAGTATTTTGACGATGCAGCGCACAAGGCGTAGCCGCTGTAAGAATCCCCTATTACGTCGTCTTAGGGGCAAAAGAACGCGGTTTTGTACTTGGCGTCGTCCTATGAGGGGATTCTTCGCTATCGCTCTGAATGACGGTAAACAAAAGCCTTTCCTTTTTGGGAAGGGTTTGTTCTTGCGCGCATGGTTTTCGCTGCAAAAAATTTTCCGTTCCCGCTTGCATATGCCCGAAAGGTATGATACAATAGCTACGATACCTTTCAGGGGGTGTTTGCCATGGAACTGCGGGTCCTTCGTTACTTTCTCACCGTCGTGCGCGAGGAGAGCATCTCCCGCGCGGCGGAGGCGCTCTTCATCACCCAGCCCACGCTCTCGCGCCAGCTTGCGGAATTGGAGGAGGAGCTGGGCGTGAAGTTGTTCGAGCGCGGCAAGCGCAAGATCGCCCTCACCGAGGAGGGGGTGCTGCTGCGCCGCCGTGCGGAGGAGATGACCGAACTCGCCGACAAGACGGAGCGCGAGCTGCGCGAGCGCACGGAACGGCTCGCGGGCACGGTGAGCATCGGGGCGGCGGAGACGGTGGCGGCGGAACTTTTAGTGCGCGCCGTGGACAGTTTCCGCAAAAAATATCCCGAAGTCACCTTCCGGCTGGATGCGGGCATTGCCGACCACGTCAAGGAGCGCATCGACGCCGGCCTGCTCGATCTGGGCCTTTTGATCGAGCCGGGCGACATCGCCAAGTACGATTTTCTGCGCCTGGGCATCGACGACAGGTGCGGCATCCTCATGAATTCCGCCGCTCCCCTTGCGCGCAAGGAGTGCGTCACGGTGGAGGATCTCGTGGGCCTGCCCGTCGTCGGCCCCGCGCGCGAGGGCGTGCGGCAGTTCTACCGCAACGCGCTCGGCGAAACGTTCGACAGGCTGAACTTCATCGCCACCTTCAACCTCGTCAACAATGCCGCCTGGTTCGCGCGGCTGAACGTGGGCTACGTCTTTACCATCGAGGGGACGCTGCGCCACTTCGGCGCGCCCGAGCTGTGTTTCCGCCCCTTCGCCCCCGACCTGCGGCAGTCCGCCTTCCTCGTGTGGAAGAAGTATCAGCCCGTCCCCCGCGCCGTGCAGGCGTTCATCGACGAGATTGCCATGCTCGTGCGGCATGACGGCGCATGAAAAACAGGTATTTGACTTTTGAACGGACATATCGTATGATAGAGACGCACCTGAAAAGCAGGGTGCGTCTTTGATTTCGGAAGGAGAAAGGGATATGGCGACGCTGCGTGAAACTTGCGAACGCTACCGCCTGGACGGCGCGCTCATCGAACGGCTCGCCGCGCGGGGGGTGTTCTGCGCGGACGCCTTCGGGGACGAGGACGCCTGCCGCGCCGCCGTTGCGTGTTTTCTGCACGAGGCGGGCCTTGCGGAGGACGCGCTCGCCGCATACTTCCTGACGCAGGACGGCGGGAGAACGCAGCGCATTCTTTTGCGCCGTCTGCGCGCACAGGCGCTCGAGCGCTCGCACGAAGAACAGCGGCGCGTGGACAAGATCGACTGCCTTCTGCGCAAGCTCGATGAGGGCTGCGGCGGCATGCCGTGTCCCAAAAAATAGAGAACGGGAGGAATTTTTATGGAATATGTTACCCTGAACAACGGCGTGAAGATGCCCAAGCTCGGCTACGGCGTCTATCAGGTCACGCCCGCCGAATGCGAGCGGTGCGTGCTGGACGCGCTCTCGGTGGGCTACCGCTCCATCGATACGGCGCAGGCGTATTACAACGAAGAAGGCGTGGGCAGCGCCGTGAAAAAGAGCGGCATCGCGCGGGAGGAGCTGTTTCTCACCACCAAGGTATGGATCAGCAACGCGGGCGAGGCGCGCGCGGCGGCGTCCATCGATGCGTCGCTCAAAAAGCTGGGCACCGATTATGTCGACCTTTTGCTCATCCATCAGCCCTTCGGCGACTATTACGGCACATACCGCGCGATGGAACAGGCATACCGTGCGGGCAAGGTGCGCGCCATCGGCGTGTCCAACTTCTACCCCGACCGCTTTATCGACCTGTGCAATTTCGTGGAGGTCAAGCCCGCCGTCAACCAGGTGGAGACGCACGTGTTCTGCCAGCAGAAGGCGGCGCACGAGGTGATGCTGCGCCACGGCGCGCAGATCGAATCGTGGGGCCCGTTCGCGGAGGGCAGGAACGGCCTGTTCACCAACGAGGTGCTCAAAGAGATTGCCGCGGCGCACCAAAAGTCGGTCGCGCAGGTGGCGCTCAGGTTCTTGCTGCAGAGCGGCGTCGTCGTCATTCCCAAGTCGGTGAAAAAGGAGCGCATGGCGGAGAACTTCGACGTGTTCGGCTTTGCGCTCACGCAGGAGGAGATGGCGCGCATCGAAGGCCTGGATACGGGCAAGAGCCTGTTCTTCTCCCACTACGACCCCGCGACGGTCGAGTGGTTCATGACGTTCGCCAAGGAGTAAAAAGCATGGAAAACGAAAGGACGATGTTCCCCATGGGGGAAGAAAATACTGCCTATGCGCGGTATTTCACGGGAAAGAGCTGGCTGTGTCCGCTCTCCAAAGAGCAGGTATTGATCGCCAACGTGACGTTTGAACCGGGCTGCCGCAATTTCTGGCATATCCACAATGCGCAGCAGGGCGGCGGACAGATCCTCATCTGCGTGCGCGGCAGGGGCTGGTACCAGGAATGGGGCAAGCCCGCGCGGGCGCTCAAAGAGGGGGACGTGGTCAACATTCCGGCGGGCGTCAAACACTGGCACGGTGCGGCGAGCGACAGCTGGTTTGCCCACCTCGCCGTAGAGGTGCCCACAGTGGGCGGGAGCACGCAGTGGTGCAAACCCGTCACGGACGAACAGTACCGGGAGGCGGAGCATGCAGACGGTTGAGCTTGTGCGCGCCTCGGGCGATGCGCTTGCGCGCCCCGTCAACGCGCTGCTCTCCGAAAACTGCTTCGGGGATTACTACGTGCGCGAAGGACTTTCCTTCCGCGAGCGCGAACTGGTCACGTTCTGCCTGCTTGCGGCGCAGGGCGGCTGCGAGGCACAGCTCGCGGGCCACGTTGCGGGGAATTTCCGCGTCGGCAACGACGGCGCGGCGCTGGGCGAGGCGGTGCTCGTCATGCTGCCCTGGATCGGCTATCCGCGCTCGCTGAACGCCCTTTCATGCGTGCGCAAGGCGATGGAACAGGCATAAAAAAGGGGGTACGTTATGCAATATATTGAACTTGGAACCAGCGGGATCAAGGTCTCCCGCCTGTGCCTCGGGTGCATGAGCTTCGGGGACCCCGCAAGCAAGATGCACGCCTGGACGCTCGATCCGGAAAGGAGCGAGGCGATCATCCGCCACGCGCTCGATCTGGGCATCAATTTCTTTGACACGGCAAACTGCTATTCCGCGGGCACGAGCGAGGAATACCTCGGCGCCGCGATCAGAAAGAACGTGGCAAGGGACAAGGTGGTGCTCGCCTCCAAGGTGTATTTCAACGAGGGGCACCTCTCCAAAGGGGCGATCGCGCGGGAGATCGACGGCACGCTCAGGCGGCTGGGGACGGACTATCTCGATCTGTACATCATTCACCGCTTTGACGCCTCCACGCCCGTGGAGGAGACGATGGAGGCGCTGCATGCGCTCGTCAAGGCGGGCAAAGTGCGCGCGCTGGGCGCGTCCGCCATGTACGGCTATCAGTTCTACAACATGCAGCTCGCGGCGCGGGACAACGGCTTTACGCCCTTCGTCTCCATGCAGAACCACTACAATCCGCTCTACCGCGAGGATGAGCGCGAGCTCATTCCCGTCTGCCGCCAGATGCACGTGTCGCTCACGCCCTACAGCCCGCTGGCGGCGGGCAGGTGTGCCCGCCCCGATTGGTCGGCGGACACCGTGCGCAGCCACACGGACAAGGTCGCCATGGGCAAGTACGATTCCACCGAGGAGCACGACAAAAACATCGCCGCGGCGATCGCCGCCGTCGCCGCCAGGTACGGCGCGAGCATGACGCAGGTGACGCTTGCATGGCACTTTGCCAAGGGCGTCGCCGCGCCCATCATCGGCGCGACGAAGGAAAAATATCTTGACGACGCGGCTGGAGCGTTCGCGCTCTCGCTCACGGCGGAGGACATCGCATCCATCGATGCGCCCTATGTCCCGCATGCCGTGGTGGGCGCGCTCTGAACCGCTCTGTATCGTCGATCCACTCCTGCTTGGGCGGGCGGCACGTCATGTGCCGCCCGCCCTTAAAAAATAATGGAGAAAATATTTTGAAAAGCGATTGACGAAGGGGGAAATACCATGTAAAATAGGAATATGCGGCGCGGCACGCGCCGTCGATAAGGAGAAAAAATATGCTGCCTGAAAGAAACGAATACCCGCGCCCGCAGTTCGCGCGGGAGGACTGGATGAGCCTGAACGGCATGTGGGAGTTCTGCTACGACGATGCCGACGACGGGCAAAAGCGGGGGCTGCCTTCGGGAAAAAAGGCGCTCGGCATGCACATCAACGTGCCCTTTACCTACGAATATGAGGCGAGCGGCATCGGGGATGCGGCGCAGCACCCCGTCGTGTGGTACCGCCGCACCGTCATGTTGCCCCGCCTTTCGGGGGGCAGGCGCGCGCTGCTTTGTTTCAACGGCTGCGATTACGATGCGGACGTGTGGGTGAACGGCGCCCATGCCGCCTTCCACCGCGGCGCGTTCGCACCCTTCTTTGCGGACGTCACCGATTTTCTCAAGAACGGAGAAAACGTCATCGTCGTGCGCTGCCGCGACTATCCCGATCCCGCCGCCCCGCGCGGCAAACAGAGCTGGACGGGGGAGCGCTTCGGCTGCTGGTACATGCCCAACACGGGCATCTGGCAGAGCGTGTGGCTGGAGTTCTGCGGCGAGGACTGCATTGCGCGCCGCTCGCTCATTCCCGATACGCGCAGCTGCTCGTTCTCGGGCGAGATCGTCACCCTGTACGGGCGGGCGGACGAGGCGGAACTCTCCGTCAGCTATGCGGGGAAATGTATCAAGCGCGTGCGCTTTTCGCTGGACGGCAGACGCACGCCCTATACCGTGCGCCTCACCGAGGGGGACAGCGTGGACGAATCGCACTTCTGGACGCCCGAGCGGCCCAACCTGTTCTATGTGGACTTCACGCTGTATGCGCACGGAAAGCAGGTGGACAGGGTGCACACCCGCTTCGGTATGCGCAGGATCTCGCTTGCGGACGGGCACGTCATGCTCAACGACCGTCCCTACTATCAGCGGCTCATCCTCGACCAGGGGTACTGGAAGGAGAGCGGGCTGACGCCCCCTTCCGCACAGGCGCTCAAAGAGGACATCGAACTTGCCAAGGCGATGGGGTTCAACGGGGCGAGAAAGCACCAGAAGTTCGAGGACCCGTACTTTTACTACTATGCGGAGGAGCTCGGCTTTCTCACGTGGTGCGAGATGCCCTCGGCATACTGCTATTGCGCGGAGGAGGTGGCGGAGCTCACGGCGCAGTGGCAGGAGATCGTCGCCGAGGCGCAGAATTTCACGAGCGTTACGTGCTACGTGCCGCTCAACGAGAGCTGGGGCGTGCGTAAAATTTTATCGGACGAGCGTCAGCAGGACTTCGCGCGTGCGCTCTACCGCCTGACGAAGGCGATCGACCCCACCCGCCCCATATCCACCAACGACGGCTGGGAAAATTCCGACGAGACGGACATCATCTCCATTCACGACTACGCCAAGTTCGGCGACGGGTTTGCCCGAAAGTACACCCCCGAGCACTATGACACGGTGTACCCCGTGCACAGGCGGCTCATGCAGGAGGGGTGCGCGTACCGCGGGCAGAGCGTCATCTTCACCGAGTTCGGCGGCATCGCCATGAAGAAGGACGAGGGCGGCGGAAATTGGGGCTACAACGATGCGGCAAAGGACGAAGAGGAATTCCTCGCGCGCTATGAGAGCCTGATGCGCGGCGTGGCGGCGTGCGCCTTTGACGGGTTCTGCTACACGCAGCTCACCGACGTCCAGCAGGAAGTCAACGGTCTGCTCGACGAGGACCACAAGCCGAAGTTCGATCTGGAAGCGATCCGCGCGCTCACCGAGATCAGGTAAACAGACAGGGACGCCCCGCAGCAAAGAACGCTGCGGGGCGTATTTTCGTCACGGTTTTCCGCGTACTTTTTTGCGGTAGGCGAGGGGCGTCAGCTTTCCGAATTTTGCGAAGAGGACGATCAGTCCCTTTGCGTCGCTGTAGCCGACTCTGCGCGCGACTTCGTCCACCGTCATGTCGGTATCCGCAAGAAACCTGCATGCGAACGCATATTTCTGACGGAGGATATAGGACCGCATGGATTCCCCCACGTAGCGCTTGAACAGGCGTTCCAGATAGATGGGGGAAAAGCCGAAGTGCGCCGCCACTTCCGCGGGCGTGGGCGGCGGACAGCTGTACAGAATATGGCACAGGATCTTGTCGATGAATTTTGGGTATTCGGGCTGCGATTCCAGATCGCGCAGCCGCAGGATCTCCGTCAGCAGCCCGTAGAGGATGCGCGACTGTCCGTAAAACCCGTCTGCGGCGCCGACCAGCGCGGCAAAGCGCTGAAAGGTCTTGGTCATCAGGTCTTCGGGGACGTTGTGCAGGATGCAGCCGCCCTTTTCCCGGAAGGTGTTGTAGATGTCCTGCGTCTGCGCGCCGAGCACATGAAAAAAGATGACCTCGGTCCCTTCTTCGCAGCAGGAGAGCGTAGAGTGCCCGCCGAGGTGCAGAAAGGTCAGATCGCCATGCCGGAGGGGCAGTTCCTGTCCGTTGACGCTCAGCGTCGCCCGTCCGCGCAGCAGATAGTTGATCATATAATTGTTGATGTCCTTCCGCTCGAGGGAGTAATCGCGCTTCCACAGCTCCCGCCCCGCGCTGGTCGAATAATAGAACAGTTCCTTGTTCTGCGGAACGGCAAGATAGTGGAAGACGGTGCTGCCTTCTTCGCGGACGGAGTAATCGTTTTGAATGATCGGCATAAAATTTCCTGTAAAAGTTTGTTTTATCGAATTTTTTGTTGCATTATTCCATTGAATAAATCTTTTTTTCCATTATAATCAAAGCAGAACGGCAAGTCAAGCCGCATAACTAAGATCAGGAGGAAAAAAGATGAAAAGGACAAAGACGGTTTTCAGCGTTCTTATGGCGCTTCTGATGACGTGTATGCTGCTGTTTGCGGCGTGCGCTCCCGCCGCTTCCGACGATGGGACGGACGGCGGCCGGAACGAGCAGGACGGACAGGACGAACAGCAGGGGCAGGAGGAACAAGTGATCCCCAAGACAATTGCATTGAGCGGCATGCGGACGCAGTTTACCTACGGCGAAGCGTTCAGCGACGAAGGACTTGTGGTCACGGTCACCATGTCCGACGATACGCAGCGCAAGGCGGCGGAGAGCGAATATACCGTGGACGCTTCCGCATATGACGCGGACACGGCGGGAACGTATTCCGTTACGGTCAGCCTGAAGGATTATGACGTATCGGCAAGTTATACGGTAACGGTCGCCGCCGAACCCGTTCATACCTGGGATGAGGACGGCGCGCTGAAGATCCTGACGATCGGCAACAGTTTTTCGGACGACATGACGGAGTACGCCTGGCAGATCGCCGACAGTCTCGGCGTCAAAGAGATCTATCTGGGCAATCTGTATATCGGCGGCTGTTCGCTGGATACCCATGCGACAAACGCCGCAAACAACGCGCCCGCCTACAAATACCATGTTAATAAGGACGGAACGTGGAAGACGACGCTTGATTACAGGATGGGCGACGCCATCGCTTCGCAGAATTGGGACTTCGTCTCTCTGCAGCAGGCAAGCGGCAGCAGCGGCATCGCGAGCACGTACGGAAGGCTGCAGGAGCTCATCGATTACGTCAGAAAGAAGCTCCCCGCCAATGCGCACACGCAGCTTGTCTGGCACATGACGTGGGCGTATCAGCAGAACAGCACGCATGATGATTTTCCCAATTATGGCAGCGATCAGCAGAATATGTATCAGATGATCGTGCAGACGGTGCAGAAAAAGATCCTGACCAACGACGCTTTTTCGGCAGTCATTCCGAACGGTACGGCGATCCAGAATGCCCGTACTTCCGTAGTCGGCGATGCGCTCACCCGCGACGGCTATCATCTGACGAAGGATCTCGGGCGGTACATTGCGGGGCTGACCTTCCTTCAGACGCTGACGGGGCTGTCCGTCGAAGAGATCGCGTTTGCGCCTGCCGGCATGTCGGCAGAGGACAAGGCGATCGCGATCGAAAGTGCGGTGAACGCATGCAAAACGCCCTTTGAGGTCACGCAGTCCGCTCATACGCAGGAGCCTGCCATCGATCTGAGCAAGTATACTGAGCTTGAGTATACGCTCACGTTGGGATTCTATAACGCCAACGATCGCGAACAGTATCGCTCCATCATCACCGAGGATGCCAATCTCAGCCCCAAATTTTTTGCGACCGAGCGGTTCACGCCCGAAGATCTTCCGATCGGTACGGTCATCCTGCTGAAGAGCGGCTGGCAGTATCGCCCCGAAGCCTGGAAGACGGACGCTTGGCAGCCTTCCCGTCCGGACAACGTGACCACGCGCATCGTCACCGTGACGCCGGAGTGGTGGTCCGGATATATGTATCGCGCGTTCAATCTTTCAAAGCCAAATCTGCCCGTCATTGAAGACGAGGAGCAGGCGGCGTACGACGCGTTAAAGATCTACATCCCCAAAGAGACGCAGACATTGGAAGAGATGGGCTATAAGGAGATGGATTATGAACTTTTTTCGGGATTTTATAACAGTGAGGACGGCGCGAATTTCAAAACGCTCATAACGAATTCGTCGCTCAGTTCCAAGTTTTTTGCGACCAAGCGCTTCACCAAGGAAGAGCTGCCCGTCGGCACGGTGATCGTCGTGGCGGAGGACTGGAAGTACCGCCCCGAAGCGTGGAAGACGGATGCCGTGCAGGACAAGGACAGCCGCCCCGCCGACAGCTTCTGCCGTTATCTGGTCATCACCGAAGAATGGTGGGACGGGTATTTATACAGGGCGTTCAATCTCGCCAAGAGGAAATCTTCCAATCTGACGGGGCAGGAAGCCGCCGCAAAAGCGGCGTTTAAGATCTATCTGCCGCCCGAAGCGCAGAACTGAACCGCGCGCAAACACCGCCGCCCGACCGGGCGGCGGTTTTTCCGTAGAATGAGCGCGTCGGGCGCGATCCTCCGCATAGGACAGGCGAAACGGAAAAATCGGTTGCATTCGGGCGCGGCGCATGGTATACTGAACATGCGCCGCGCGCTTTTACAAAATTTTAACATCTTTTTAGCAATTCGCAAACATGGACGTGATATGGTAAGAGAGGAGGATGGGTATGGTCAGGATCATTGTGGCGGAGGACGATAAGGACCTTTGCAGGCTCGTGAGCAAGGCGCTGGAGGCGTGCGGCTATCTCGCCGTGCCCTGCGCGGACGGCGCGCAGGCGCTCGTCGCCTTTGAAGAGGGCGGCGCGGACCTGATCGTCACAGACATCATGATGCCCGTCATGGACGGCTTTGCGCTCGCCGAGCGCGTGCGGCAGGCGGACGGGAACGTTCCCATCCTCTTCATGACGGCGCTTGACGACAAGCCCGCCAAGCTGCGCGGCTTTTCCGTCGGCGCGGACGACTATGTGGTCAAGCCCTTCGATACGGACATTCTGCTCGCGCGCGTCGCGGCGCTTTTGCGCCGTGCGAACATCGAGCGCAGCCGCACGCTCACGGCGGGGGACCTTGTGATGAACAAGGACGAGCACACCGCGTACGTCGGCGGGAAGGAACTTTCCCTCACGGTGCGCGAATTCGACCTGCTCTACAAACTGCTCTCCTTCCCGCGCCGCACGTTCACGCGCGCGCAGCTCATGAACGAGTTCTGGGATTACGACTCCTCCGCGACCTCGCGCACGGTGGACGTGTACATGTCCAAACTGCGCGAAAAGACGTCCGCCTGCACGGGGTTCGAGATCGTCACCGTGCACGGGCTGGGCTACAAGGCGTTCCTCAAATGAAGGGGACGTCTGCCAAAAAACAGGGCGGAATGCGCGCGGCGGGGCGGCGCGCATGGCTCATGTTCCTTGCCTATGCGATGCGCTTTCTGATCGTTGCCGCCATCATCACGGTGGCGGTGTTCGTGCAGCAGGCGGCATCCCGCGCGTTCGGCGAGGATACGGGCGCGGTGGCGGCGGTCATGCTGGTCGCCGTCGTGTTTTTGTCGCTCGCGCTCACGGTGTTCGAGCTGCTCGTGCGCAAGGTCACGGTGGAGCGCCCCGTCTCGCGGATCGCGGAGATGGCGCACAGCATCGCGTCGGGGGATTTTACGGTGCGGCAGGAGCCGTCGCACCCCTACGGCAACTATGACGAATATGACTGCATCCTGCTCGACCTCGGGCGGGCGGCGGCGGAACTTGCCGAGGCGGAAAAGACCCGCCTCTCCTTCATCTCCAATGTGTCGCACGAACTCAAGACGCCGCTCGCCGTCATCCAGAGCTACGCGCAGGCGCTCGAAAAGCCCGGGCTGAGCGATGAGACGCGCGCGGAATATCTTGCCGTCCTGCGCGCCACGGCGGAAAAGCTCGCCTCCCTTGTGCACAACGTACTGCGGCTCAACCGCCTGGAGCACCGCAAGCTCGCGGCGCAGCCGGACGAGGTGCGCCTCGACGAACAGCTCGCGGGCTGTATTTTACAGTTTGAGGACGCCATCGAGAGCAAGGGGCTGGAGCTTGTATGCGAGCTGGACGAAGTGAGAGTCTTTTCGGATGCGGGCTGTCTGGAGCTGGTGTGGAACAATCTTTTGTCCAACGCCGTCAAGTTTACGGACAGCGGCAGCATCCGCGTCACGCTCGGGCGGGAGGGCGGCCGCGCCGTCGTCACCGTCTCCGATACGGGCTGCGGCATGTCCGCCGAGACGGGCGCGCACATCTTCGAGCAGTTCTATCAGGGCGACACCTCGCACGCGGGCGAGGGGAACGGGCTGGGGCTTGCGCTCGTCAAAAAGGTCATCGGCATTCTCGGCGGGGAGATCGGTGTGGAGAGTGAGGAGGGAAAGGGCAGCACCTTCCGCGTTTCGCTGCCCGAGCGCATATGAACGGTCTTTTCCGCTTTCTGAAGGACCCGCCCCTCTGGTTCGCCGCCGTCGTCTGGCTGTGCACGCTCGCAGGCGTTGCGGGCAGCGTCGTCATCGTCGCGCTCGAATATACGCAGCTGTGGGTATATGCCGTCTATGTGCTCGCCGCGCTCTTTCTCGCCTACGGCATCTATCTTGCCGTGCGGCTCGCGCCCCGCATGAAGGCGGGCGTTGTGCTGCACGCGAGCAAACACACCTTTACCAACAACCTGCTCGCCGATTACGGCTTCCGCACGGTGGCGTTTTCCACGCTGTCCTTTATCATCAACGCGGGCTATGCGCTCGTGCACATGGGGCTTGCCATCTACTGGCGCTCCGTCTGGTACGGGGCGCTTGCGGGGTACTACCTGCTGCTCAGCCTGATGCGCGGCGGCGTGCTGCTGTGCGGCAGGAGCGCCAAAAAGCGCGCGGGGGAGGATGCGCAAAAGCTGCTCGAATACAAGTGGCGCATCTTCCGCGCCTGCGGCGCCGCCCTGCTGGTGCTGGAATTTGCCCTCACGGCGTTCGTCACGCAGACGGTGCTGTTCGGCAGACCCCAGACGCCGTCCATCGTCATGGCGATCGCCTCGGCGGCGTACACCTTTTACAAAATGACGGTTGCCGTCGTGCAGGTGTTCAAGGTGCGTAAGACGGGGGATCCGCTGCTGCAGTCCCTGCGCAACATCAACCTGTCCAACGCGCTCGTATCGCTCTTCGCGTTGCAGATCACCCTCGTTGCGGCAAACGGCGGGGCAGACGAGAGCATGCGCGTCATGAACATCGTCATGGGATTTCTGGTATGCGCGCTCACGATCGCGCTCGGTTTGTTTATGATCATCCGCGCGGGCGGCAAGCTCGGCCGCATGAAACGGGAGCGGCAGCAGGGCGCGGGGGAGGCATCTTGCGATGAGTGAAAACAAATTCAAATACACTTACAGTGCGCCGACGCAGGAGGAGCGGCGGGAGATCGAGAGCATCCGCGCCGCCTACGAACGCAATCCGCGCGCGGAAAAACTGGCGCGCCTGCGCCGCCTCAATGCGCGCGTCAAGAACGCCGCCATGAGCATCGCGCTCTCGCTCGGCGTTGTCGGCGTGCTCGTGTTCGGGCTGGGCATGGCGATGACGCTCTCCTGGGGCATGATCGCCGCGGGGGTGGCGGTCTCCGCCGCGGGCATCGTGCCCATGGCGCTCACCGCGCCCGCCTACAATTTCATCCTGCGGCGCGGGAAAAAGAAGTACGGGGAGGAGATCGTGCGCCTTTCGGAGGAGCTGCTCGATGAAGATGAAGGAGAATGACGCCCCCTTCCTGTGAGAAACATTGCGGCACGTTTCACGCGATTTTCAGAAAGTTCACGCTTATCCGCCCCCGCGGGCGGGTATTTTTATAGTGACACGGGCAGCCGTGTACGATAAGGGAAGGAGAAAACCATGATGCAGGACGAAGAGCAGGGAAGGGAGGAGCTGCCGCTCGGGCTGTTGTCCTCCCCCGAGGCACTGTACGACAGGACCAGACAGATGATGTGGTCCGCCGTGCGCTACAAGGAGATGCGCATGGAGTATTCCTGCGCGCTCAAGGAGATCAGGACGAAGTTCGACGTGCTGAGCACGGAGTTCAATATCAGAAACAAGCGCAATCCCATCGCGTCCGTCTCGACGCGCCTCAAGAGCACGGAGAGCACCGCAAGAAAGCTGCTTGCAAGGCATCTTCCCATTTCCCTCGAGAGCATTGAAAAGAACATCTACGACATTGCAGGCATCCGCGTGATCTGTTCGTATATCGACGACATCTATGAGATCGCCGACGCCTTCTTAAAGCAGGACGACGTGCGCCTCATCGAAAAAAAGGACTACATCGAGCACCCCAAGCCCAACGGCTACAGGAGCCTGCACCTCATCGTGAGCGTTCCCGTGTTCTTTGCCGAGCGGAAAAAGGACGTGACCGTGGAGGTGCAGATCCGCACCATCGCCATGGACTTCTGGGCGAGCCTCGAGCATCAGATCAAGTATAAGAAGAACATTCCCGAACAGCGGGAGGTGGTGTCCCACCTGAAGGAGTGCGCCGACGTCATTGCCCGCACGGACGAGGAAATGCTCGCCCTGCGCCGCAAGATCGAGGCGGCGGAGGACATGCCCTCGGAGGACGAGGTGCTCTTCGATAAGCTCCGCAAACTGGATATTCAGATCGGGTAGGCGATCTTTTCCGCCCGCCCCGCAGCAGCCGCTGCGGGGCGGGCGTTTACATTTCTTTTACAAATCATTTACGGCTCGCTTACAAAAGCGCAAACATTCTGAAACATTGCCGCGGTATCCTATGGGTGTAAATCAAAGGAGGTAATTAACCATGGAGCGGGAACAGGAAAGAAAGTATGCGCAGAAGATGCGCGAGACATATGCGCCCAAGAGCGCGCAGGAGAGCAAGTTCGAGCAGCTCAGGCAGCTTGACAGGGCGGCGCGCCGTCCCGCCAACGTATTCACGTGGACGTTCGGCATTATCGGGACGCTCGTACTCGGCGTGGGAATGTGCCTGGCGATGGAGGTCATCGGCGATCTCATGCCGGTCGGCGTGGCGGTCGGCGTCGTGGGGATCGCGATGGTGGTGGCAAACTATTTCATCTACCGCGCCATTCTGAAATCGCGCAGGAAGAAGTATGCGGACAAAGTTTTGTCCGTCAGCGACGAATTGCTGCACGAAGAATAAAAATCAAATCAGGAGGAAACGATTATGGCAAACAATTTTCATCCCTTTCATGACATGAAGGAGAGCGCCAAGGCGCAGCACGAGGTGGACAGGGCGAATTTTGAGGCGGTGAAAGTACGAGGTAGAGGCGCACGTGGGCAACGCGCGCACCTGGGGCGTCACCTACAAGGTGCCCGATAACCCCGTGGCAGTGCTCATCTTCAACAGGGTGCGGGGCACGTTCACCGCAAAGGACGGCACGGTGCGCACGCTCACGGGCGGAAGGGGCGCCATGTCCGTCAGGCAGTGGCACGCCTACCCCAACATTCTCCCGCGCGAGCTGTACAGCGACGAGCAAAAGAGCGGGGAGAAGTTTGAAACGCTGTAACACGTTTGGCTGATGACGCGCGACTCATGAAAAGGCGCCCGCCGCGGGAATTCGCGGCGGGCGCTTTGTGTGTTTTATGATGCGGAGCAGCCCCTGGTAAGGCTTGCGATGATCTCCTCGTCCGCGGGGCAGAAGTCGAAGGCGGGCAGCTCCTCGCGCGTCACCCAGCGCAGCTGCGCGTGCTCGAGGGGGCGTGGCTCGCCCCGTTCGATCGCCGCCCGAAAGAGGGTCAGTTCGATGGAGATGTCGGGGTAGACGTGCTCCACGCGCATGTATGGCTCTCCCACCGAGACCGTCACATCCAGCTCCTCGCGGCACTCGCGGATGAGTGCCTGCTGCGCGGTTTCGCCCGCCTCCACCTTGCCGCCCGCAAATTCCCACAGGAGCGATCTCGCCTTGTGGGCGGGGCGCTGGCAGATGAGCAGTTTCCCATCCCGTTCGATGAGCGCGGCAACCACCTGCGTCACGGCTCCCTCCTTCCGTCAAAATAGCCGACGTATGTCAGTTTCAGGGAACTTTTCGGGAACAGATAGGCGTACAGATCGACAAAGTAGTCGTCCGTCATGCTCGCAATGTAGTCGATGACGATCTGGTTTTTCTCCGTCTCGGGGTAGGGCAGACGGCGGTGTTTGGCGTAGTAGGGCTTTTCCAGATAGCCGATATGGTGGGTGAACACGGGGGAGGACGTCCTTCCCGTCCGCAGGTCGCCGAGCAGTTTTTCGTAGAGCTGCGCCATCATGGTGCGGATGGTCTCGTCGGGATTCTGCACGCTGTCGCTGCGGTAGATGAGCCTGTAATTGTCCTGCTTGGCAAGGCGCAGCGCGGCAAAGTGGCGCCCGTCCAGGCGCAGATAGGGTTGAGAAAAGCTGTTTTCGATGAGGTTGACCATCAGATTGTTGACGATCTCGGCGTTGATGGTGCCGATGCCCGTGTCCTCGAACGCCGTATCTGCAAGCGTCTTGCTCTTTTGTGCGTCGTGCCTGTCCTTGCCCAGGTAGGCAATGATGTCCGCAATGCGCACCACGCAGCCCTCCAAGGTGGAGGGGACGAGCTTTTTGATGTTCTCGGCGTCGCGGCGGCAGGCGTTTATCGCCGCGTCGAAGGCGGCGAAGTCCGCAAGGGGGGCGGGGCGGTATTCGTCCATTTCCAGTTCGCCGTTGTGCGCGGCAATGCCGTCCAGCGTCTGCAGGGTCAGGTTGAGCGGAAAAATTTCGTCGAGCACGCGCACGGACTGCAGATTGTGCGCAAAACACAGCCCCGTGTGGCTGCGGGAAAGCTCGTCCAGAAAGCGCTCGCCCGTGTGCCCGAAGGGGGTGTGCCCGATGTCGTGTCCCAGCGCGATCGCCTCGATGAGTTCCCCATTCAGCCCGAGCGCCCTGCCCAGCGTGCGCGCGATGCGCGAAACGAGCTGCACGTGCAGGCCGCGGCGGGTGATGTCGTCGTTCTTGTACAGGGAAAACACCTGTGTCTTGTCCGAATAGCGGTTGTAGTAGGGGCAGTTGAGAATTTTGTCTGCATCGCGGATGTAGGCGGGCCGCCAGACGTTCGCCGCGTCGTGCGGGTTGTTCAGGCGGCGCAGGGCGTCCTCATCCTTCGCCGCATAGGGGGAGGGCAGGCGCGCGGCAAGCCGCTCGCCGATGCGCGCGCTCACCTCGGGGGAGAGTTCTTCATAGTGTGCCATGTCCGTATTATAGCAGAAAACCGCCCGAAAGTAAAACGGATTTTTTGCGTTTCCCGTTCTCCTGCCCCTAAGACGACGTAAGGGGGATTGCTCCGCTACGCTCCGTTCTGCTCGCCGCCGCAGGCGGCACACGAGCCTCGAAGAGGCGAAGTTATGACGATTGGCGAGCAAGTGTCCTTGCTATCATGATGACGCAAGCAGAGTTTCCCTTGCTACAATTACGTTGCAAAAGGCGTCACTGCGTTATGCCTTTTGCGCCCCTGTTTGCTGCTCACGCAGCTTATGCGGAAAGAGTGAAGGCGGCGAGACTATAACTGTTGCCATTTATCGCCGCCGAGAGGTGAGGGTGTGCGTCATGCCGACAGCCACGGTGTGGCTTCGGCGCACGCCCGAACTGAGGTTTTTGCCATCGGTAGGGCAAAAACCGTGACCGAACGCGGGGTCTACCCGTGTGAGAAAACCCGCGGTCAGCCAAAGGCGTGCCCGCGGGTTGTCTTTCCCATCACGACGTTTTTCCGCGTCAGTTTGCGGAAAAACGTGTGAATTTTTATAATGCCAATCCCAAAATCGCCCACAGCAGGATCGCCCACAGGAGCAGTCCCCACAGCCCGCACTTGCCGCACACACGCGCCAAGGCAGGTTTATCTTTGTACATCACAAAGAAACACACCATGCCCGCCGGGAACACCACCAGCGAGAGCGCTTTCCAGCCGAGCAGCGCGGCGTCCGAAAAAGTTGCCTTGAGCCAAGGCCCGATGGACTTGTAGAATTCCACCGATTCGTGCGCGTCCACCGCGAAACCCAGCCCCAGAAAGAGCACGGCGATGACGAGGTACAGCCATGCAAGCCCGAAAGTTCCGCCCGCATTCGTGCAGAGGTTCATGACGAGCATGATCAGCCCGACACTCAGGAAAAAGGAGACGTCGCGCTCGGAGTAGTTGGCGAGATATGCGTAGAAAATGAGCACAAATACCAACAGGATCAGCGTGATAACGCCCAGTGCAGCCATTGTATTTCCCCCCGAAAAGATGACTTTTCTCTATTATAATACGGGTTTTTCCGCTTGTCAAGGCGCATGGTGAAATTTCCGTGAAAAAAATGCCGCTTTGCCTCCTGCCGCGCGGCGGAACGCCTTTTGTGCCGCCTGCATAGGATGGGGCGAGCGCCCTTGACGGGCGGACGGGGGTTTTACGAATGCAATGGTTCCTTGCTTTGGATACATGGCTGCAGGCGCTCATCGCCTCCCTGTTCATGTATGCGATGACGGCGGCGGGCGCGGCGTGCGTCTTTTTGTCGCGGCGGCCCGCACAGGGCGTTCTGACGGTGCTCCTGGGCGCGTCCGCAGGCATCATGATCGCCGCAAGTTTCTTCTCCCTGCTCCTTCCCGCCATCGAGGCGGAGAGCGCGCTGCCCGCCTTCGTTACGGTGACGGCAGGCTTTTTGCTGGGCGGCGCGTTCATCGTATTCTGTGATCTGCTGCTCTCGCGCACGCAGCGCGCCTTTTCTGCCATCGGGGATAAGCGCACGGCGCTGTTGTACTTTGCCGTCACCCTGCACAACGTGCCCGAGGGCATGGCGGTGGGGGTGGCGTTCGCGGCGGGCGCGGGGGTCGCCATGGCGGAGGGCGCCGCGCTTGCGGGGCTGCTGCTCGCGCTCGGCATCGCCGTACAGAACTTTCCCGAGGGCATGTGCGTCGCCTTTCCCATGCGCGCAAGGGGTATGTCCGCCGCGCGCAGTTTTGCCTTTGCGCAGGGCTCGGGCGCGGTGGAAGTGCCCGCCTGCGTGCTGGGCGCCCTTGCCGCCTCCGCCATCGGCAGCCTCCTGCCGTGGGCGCTCGCCTTCTCGGCGGGGGCAATGGTCGCGGTGGTGTGCTCCGAACTCATTCCCGAATGTTTTTCGGGCAACAAGACGCTCGCCACGGCGGGCGTGGTGGCGGGGTTCTGCCTGATGATGGTGCTGGACGTTGCGCTCGGATGAATGCATAATTTTCATACGTATGCAGAAACTGCAGACATGAAAGGGCGGAAAATAACGGAAAAAGCGGAAGACAAAGGAAGGAGACGCGCGAGGTGTGCGATCATCGTTGGGGCGTCGTCGGGCATCGGAAAGGAGACGGCGCTGCGCCTTACCGCGCGCGGGGATACGGTGTTCAACCTCTCGCGCACGGGCGCCGCGGCGCCCGTGCGCACGGTGACGGCAGACGCCTCGGAGGAGGGCGCGCTCACCCGCGCCATCGGGCAGATCTGCAAGGAGACGGGCGGGCTGGACCTCATCGTCTACTGCGCGGGGTATTCCTGCCTTGCGCCCGTCGCCTGCGCCAAGAGCGAGGATTACCGGTACCTGTTCGAGGTCAACTATTTCGGCGCGGTGGAGGCGCTGAAGGCGGCGGCGCCCCATCTGCAAAAGAGGGGCGGGCGCGCCGTGCTCGTCGGATCGATGGGCGGAGAACTCCCCATTCCCTACGACGGCTTTTATTGTGCGTCCAAGGCGGCGCTCGAGATGCTCGCGCGGGAGGCGGACATGGAGTGGCGGGGGCGCGGCGTGCGGGTGAGCGCGCTGCTGCCCGGCGGCACGGCAACGGGCTTTACGGACAAGCGCACCGTCTACGGCGAGGAGGAGAGCGGCGGCAGCTATCTCGGGCTGCGGCGCAGCGGTGCGGCGCTCGCCAACCTCGAACAGGGCGGCATGCTGCCCTCCGTGGTGGCGGACGCCGTCGTGCGCCTGGCCGAGCGGCGCAATCCGCCCACGGTCATGGCGGCGGGCGCCAAGAACGCCTTCGTACGCGCGCTCGCGCGCATGATGCCCGAACGCGTCACCGACTGGGCGGTGCGGCGCAAGTTCAACCAGAAATAGGTGTGCGGGCGGGGCGCGCGGCGCCCCGCTCTCCGCTCTTGCGAAAAACGGAAAAATGTTCCGTGGAACGCTTGACGCGGGGGCGGAACGTTTGCTATAATAATGTCATGAAAAGGGCAGAGTTCTCCTGCCGCATTCGGCAGACAGATATGATCGCAGGAACGGCAGAGTACGTTTTTTTCGCATAGAAAGAAACTGCTCTTTTTCATTTTCCGCAAAAATACAGGCGGACAGGCTGTCCGCATACGGAGGTTTACACCATGAAGAAAGTTGCTCTCATCATGGGCAGCGACAGCGACCTGCCCGTCGTGGAGAAGGCATTTGCCGTGCTGGAGGAATACGGCGTGCCCTATGAAGTACACGTCTATTCCGCCCACCGCACGCCCGTCGAGGCGCGCGTGTTCGCACAGAACGCGGCGGAAAACGGGTTCGGCGCGATCATTGCGGCGGCGGGCAAGGCGGCGCACCTTGCCGGTTCGCTTGCGGCGAACACCGTGCTGCCCGTCATCGGCATTCCCGTCAAAAGCTCCACGCTGGACGGGCTGGACGCCCTGCTGTCCACCGTGCAGATGCCCTCGGGCATTCCCGTGGCGACGGTCGCCATCGACGGCGCGCAGAATGCGGCGCTGCTCGCCGTGCAGATCCTTGCCGTCTCGGACGCGGAACTGCACGAAAAACTCATGAACGCGCGCCGCGCGGCAACGGAAAAGGTGCTCAAAAAGGACGCCGAGATCGCCGCAAAATACAACAAGTAAATTTTTTACAGGAAGAAAAGGAGATACAGCTATGCAAACCGAAAAGACCGTTCAGCTCTATGAGGGCAAGGCAAAGAAGGTGTACGCGACGGCGGACCCCGATCTGTGCATTGTCTCGTACAAGGATGACGCAACCGCGTTCAACGGCCTGAAAAAGGGCACGATCGCGGGCAAGGGCGTGGTGAACAACCGCATGACCAACATGCTCATGCAGCTTCTTGAGCAGGCGGGCGTGCCCACCCACTTCGTCAAAGAACTTTCGGACAGGGATACCCTCGTCAAAAAAGTGCAGATCGTCCCGCTCGAGGTCATCATCCGCAACGTGTCAGCAGGCTCCTTCGCCAAGCGCTACGGCGTGCAGGAGGGCATCGTGTTCGACGAACCGACCATCGAATTTTCCTACAAGAACGACGATCTGGGCGACCCGCTCATCAACTCCTACCATGCACTCGCCTTAAAGCTTGCCACCAAGGAGGAGATCGAGACCATCAAGAAGTATGCCTTCAAGGTGAACGAGGTGCTCAAGGCGTACTTTGCCCACCTCGGCGTGCGGCTCATCGACTTCAAGCTGGAGTTCGGCAGGCTCACGGACGGCACCATCGTGCTGGCGGACGAAATTTCCCCCGACACCTGCCGTTTCTGGGATGCAAAGACGGGCGAAAAGCTGGATAAGGACAGGTTCCGCCGCGACATGGGCGGCGTGGAGGCCGCCTACGCCGAGATCTTCAAGCGCGTCACCAAGGGAGAGTAACATGGGGCACGAAGTTCACGAGGAATGCGGCGTGTTCGGCATCTTCGCCCCCGAGGCGCAGAATGTCGCATCCACCGCATATTACGCCCTGTTCGCCCTGCAGCACAGGGGACAGGAATCGGCAGGCATCGTCGTCAACAATGACGGCGTGTTCTCCTCCTACAAGGACGTGGGGCTGGTCAACGACGTATTCACGCCCGACGTGCTCAACAAGCTGGGGCTCGGGAACATGGCGATCGGCCACGTGCGCTACGGCACCACGGGCACGAGCGGCAGGGAGAACGCCCAGCCCATCGTCGTCAACCACCTGAAGGGGAACATGGCGCTCGCCCACAACGGCAACCTCATCAACGCCACGGAGCTGCGCGAGGAGCTGGAAAACGACGGCTGCATCTTCCACACCACCTCGGATACCGAGGTCATCGCCTACGTCATCACGCGCGAGCGCGTCAGGGTGCGCTCCATCGAGGAGGCGGTGCTCTCCGCAATGGACAAGCTCAAGGGAGCGTATTCGCTCGTCGTCATGTCGCCCTCCAAACTCATCGTAGCGCGCGATCCCTTGGGGTTCCGCCCGCTCTGCCTCGGGCAGCGGGACGACGGCAGCTGGCTCGTCGCCTCCGAATCGTGCGCGATCAATGCGGTGGGCGGGCACAAGGTGCGCGAGATCGAGCCGGGCGAGATGGTGGTCATCACCCGCGACGGCGTGAAGAGCGATACCTCCCACTGCGGCGGGAAGAAGGCGTTCTGCGTGTTTGAATTTTTCTACACCGCCCGCCCCGATTCGGAGATCGACGGCTGCCACGTGCAGGAGGCAAGAAAGCGCGCGGGCGCCTTCCTCTACGAAAAATACAAGATCGATGCCGACATCGTCATCGGCGTGCCCGATTCGGGGCTGGATGCGGCGCTCGGCTACGCGCAGGCGTCCGGCATTCCCTACGGCATCGGGCTGATCAAGAACAAGTATATCGGCAGAACGTTCATCGCGCCCGATCAGAAGGTGCGCGAGGACAGGGTGCGCATCAAGCTCAATGTGGTCGCCTCTGCCATCCGCGGCAAGCGCGTCGTATTGGTGGACGACTCCATCGTGCGCGGCACGACGAGCGCGCGCATCGTGCATCTCCTGCGCGAGGCGGGGGCGGTGGAAGTGCACTTCCTCTCCTCCGCGCCCAAGTTCCTCAACCCCTGCTACTACGGCACGGACATCGATTCGCGCGAAAACCTCATCGCCTGCCACCACACCACGGAGGAGATCGCAAAGATCATCGGCGCCGATTCGGTGGGGTATCTGGACATCGAACATGCAAGGCATCTGACGGGGGGCGACGGTTCGGGATTTTGCTGCGCCTGCTTTGACGGCAACTATCCCACCGAGATCCCCAAGGAACCGGGCAAGGACCGCTTTGAACGGCCCATCTCGGGCAGGCCCATCAGCGAAAATCCCAAGTTCCGGAAGAAGGCGGAGAACTGAGCCATGGACAAGAGTTATTCGGACAGCTACAAGGCGGCGGGGGTGGACATCACCGCTGGCTACCGCGCGGTGGAACTGATGAAGGCGCACGTTGCCCGCACCATGCCCGAGGGCAGGGCGGACATCGGCGGTTTCGGCGGACTGTTCCCCCTGGACATGGCGGGTATGAAGGAGCCTGTGCTCGTCTCGGGAACGGACGGCGTGGGCACCAAGATCAAGCTCGCCTTCCTTCTGGACAAGCACGACACGGTGGGCATCGACTGCGTTGCCATGTGCGTCAACGACATCATCTGCTGCGGCGCAAAGCCGCTCTTCTTCCTCGACTACATCGCCTGCGGCAGGAACTTTCCCGAGAAGATCGCCGCCATCGTGGGCGGCGTGGCGGAGGGCTGCGTGCGCGCGGGCTGCGCGCTCATCGGCGGCGAGACCGCCGAACACCCCGGCCTGATGCCCGAGGAGGAATACGACCTCGCAGGCTTTGCGGTGGGCGTGGTGGACAAGTCCAAGGTCATCGACAACACCGCCATGAAGGCAGGGGACGTGATGCTTGCGCTGCCCTCCTCGGGCGTGCATTCCAACGGCTTTTCGCTCGTGCGCAAGGTGTTCGACGTGGAGCACTGCGACCTTGTATCGCCCGTCAAAGAGCTGGGCGGCAAGGGGCTGGGCGAGACGCTCCTGACGCCCACAAAAATTTACGTAAAGCCCGTTCTGGCACTTCTGAAGGAGGTCGCCGTCAAGGGCATCTCGCACATCACGGGCGGCGGGTTCTATGAAAACATGCCCCGCTCCATCCCCAAGGGACTGGGCGTGCGCATCCGCCGCGCGGACGTAAACGTGCTGCCCGTATTCGGCCTCATTCAAAGGACGGGGGGCATCTCCGAACACGACATGTTCAACACCTTCAACATGGGCGTGGGCATGAGCATCGTCGTGGCGAAGGAGGACGTGCCAAGGGCGCTCTCCGTGCTCAAAGAAAACGGCGAGGACGCCTATGTCCTCGGCGAGATCGTGAAGGGCGACGGGGTGGAGCTGGTATGAACAAAGTCCGCGTCGCCGTCCTGTGTTCGGGCGGCGGCACCAACCTGCAGGCGATCATCGACCGCGCCGCGGCGGGCGGCATCCCCTCGGGGGAGCTTGCGCTCGTCGTCAGCGACAACGCCGGCGCCTATGCCCTCGAGCGGGCGCGCGCGGCGCACATTGCTACATTCGTCGCCGACAAAAAGAGCATTCCCGACCGCGCGCAGCGCGAGCAGGCCATTCTCGGCGCGCTGGAGGCGCACGGCATCGGGCTGGTCGTCCTTGCGGGATTCATGACCATTCTGAGCGAGGCGTTCACCAGGCGGTACGGGATGCGCATCATCAACGTGCATCCCTCCCTCATCCCCAGTTTCTGCGGCCCCGGATTTTACGGGCTGAAGGTGCACGAGGCGGCGCTGGCGCGCGGCGTCAAGGTGACGGGCGCAACGGTGCACTTCGTCAACGAAGTGTGCGACGGCGGCCCCATCATCGCGCAGAAGGCGGTGAATGTAGAGGAGGGCGACACGCCCGAGACGCTGCAAAAGCGCGTCATGCGCGAGGCGGAGTGGGTCATTCTTCCGCAGGCGGTGGAGACCGTCTGCGCACACATTTTAAGCGAACAAAAGGAGTAAACCATGGGTTACGTCAGAAAGAGCATGAAGCGCGCGCTTGCGGGCAATTCCTATCCCGGGCGCGGCATCGTCATCGGCAAGTCCTCGGACGGGAGAAAGGCGATGTTCGCCTACTTCATCATGGGCAGGAGCGAAAATTCCCGCAACCGCGTCTTTGTGGAGGAGGGGGAGAACGTCACCATCTATCCCTTTGACGAGAGCAAGGTCTCCGATCCTTCCCTCATCATCTATTCGCCCGTCAAGCGGGTGGGGGACGACATCATCGTCACCAACGGCGACCAGACGGACACCATCGAGGAATACCTGAAGATGGGCAAGTGCTTCCGCTGCGCCTTAAAGACGCGCACGTTCGAGCCGGACGCGCCCAACTACACGCCGCGCATCAGCGGCATCATCCACCTGAAAAAGAGCGCGTTCACCTATGAGATGTCCATTCTCAAGAGTGCGGACGGCAGGGGGGAAAAGTGCAACCGATTTACCTTCGACTACGAACCCGTCAACGGCACGGGGCACTTCCTGCACACCTACGAAAGGGACGGCTCGCCGCTGCCCACCTTCGAGGGGGAGCCGGAGCGCGTGCTCATTCCCAACGACGTACACGAGTTTGCGCGGGAGATCTGGGAAAATCTGGACGCCGACAACAAAATCTCGCTCTACTGCCGCGCCATCACGCTCAGAACATGGCAGGAAGAGAGCGTGATGATCAATAAATTCACGAAATAAGTTCACACGTTTTTCCGTGAACTGACGCGGAAAAAAGTCGTGAGGGGAAAGAAAACCCAACGTTCGCCTGCGGCTCTGCGTTTGGTTTGTCTCACACGGGTAGGCCGGAATTCGGTCACGGTTTTTGCCCTACCGATGGCAAAAACCTCAGTTCGGGCGTGCGCCGAAAGCCCGCAGGGCTTATCGGCATGACGCAACCCTCACCCTCTGCGCGGGCAGTGGCAACAGTTATAACGCCCGCGCATTCACCTTTCCGCGAAAGCTGCGTGAGCAGCAAACAGGGGAGCAAAAGGCATAACGCAGTGACGCCTTTTGCCACATCATTTTAGCAAGGACAGTAGCCTGTTTCCGTCATTCAGAGCGGAGTGAAACGGAGCGAAGAATCCCCCTTACGTTGTCTTACGGGCACAAAAACGCGAACAGCCTCCCTCCAAGAGGGAGGTGCCGAGCGGAGCGAGGCGGAAGGAGTACTCCTTCAGTCACCTTCGGTGACAGCTCCCTCGGAGAGGGAGCCTGTTCCGCCCCCTTTAACACGCGATAGCGTTTTAAGGGGGGATGTCCAAAGGACAGGGGGGATTGCACATTCTGCGAGGGGATTCCTTCGTCGCGGCTTACGCCGCTCCTCTGAATGACGTTTCCCCATGCTCGCCAATCGTCATAACTTCGCCTCTTCGAGGCTCGTGTGCCGCCTGCGGCGGCGAGCAGAACGGAGCGTAGCGGAGCAATCCCCCTTACGTTGTCTTACGGGCGTGAAAACACGGAAAGTCTCCCTCGGAGAGGGAGCCTGTTCCGCCCCCTTTAACACGCGATAGCGTTTTAAGGGGGGAAGCCCTCAAGGACAGGGGGGATTGTGCTCGGTGTCGTCCTATCAGGGGATTCCTTCGTCGCCTTCGGCTCCTCTGAATGACGCAGTACCATGCAAGGATGCCTGCTGCCTCCCTTGCACAGGGAGGGCAAGCCCCCAAAGCGAGGCGGAAGGAATGATCCGCCAGACGGTCAACAACCATGGCAATACAGGTAACAATCACAACAGGAGAAAACCAATGAATGAATTTCAGTTAAAGTACGGGTGCAATCCCAATCAGAAACCTGCCCGCATCTATATGGCGGACGGCAGCGAACTGCCCGTGGAGATTTTGAACGGCAGGCCGGGGTACATCAACTTCCTCGACGCCTTCAACTCCTGGCAGCTCGTCAAGGAGCTGAAGGAGGCGACGGGCATGTGCGCCGCCACCAGTTTCAAACACGTCTCGCCCACGTCGGCGGCGGTGGGCAAACTGCTCTCGCCTGCGCTCAAACGCTCCTGTTTTGTGGACGATATCGAGGGATTGGACGATTCCCCGCTCGCCTGCGCCTATGCAAGGGCGCGCGGAACGGACAGAATGTCCTCCTTCGGCGACTGGATCGCACTCTCCGACGAGTGCGACGAGGTGACGGCGCGCATCATCGCGCGCGAGGTCTCGGACGGCATCATTGCGCCCGCCTATTCGCCCAAGGCGCTGGAGATCCTCAAAACAAAGCGCAAGGGCGGGTACAATATTGTTAAGATCGACCCCGCTTACGTTCCCGCGCCCATCGAGCGCAAGCAGGTGTTCGGCGTCACGTTCGAGCAGGGACGCAACAATTTCAGGATCGACCGCGCTCTGCTTGCCAACCTCGTCACGAAGAACAAGCATCTTCCCGAGGACAAGGCGATCGACCTCATTATCTCGCTCATCACCCTCAAGTATACGCAGTCCAACTCCGTCTGCTTTGCGGCGGACGGGCAGGCGATCGGCGTGGGCGCGGGGCAGCAGTCCCGTATCCACTGCACCCGTCTGGCGGCGCAGAAGGCAGACCTGTGGCATCTGCGCCAGCATGAAAAGGTGCTCTCCCTGCGCTTTGCGGAAGGGGTGGGCAGGCCCGAAAAGAACAACATTATCGATTTGTATCTCTCCGATGATGCGGACGAGGTGCTTGCCGAAGGGGAGTGGCGCAAGAATTTCGCCGTCCGCCCCGCGCCCTTCACGCGGGAAGAAAAAGCGGCGTACCTTGCCACCATCCGCGGGGTCTCGCTGGGGAGCGATGCGTTCTTCCCCTTCTCGGACAACATCGAGCGTGCCTTCCGCAGCGGCGTGAGCTATATCGCCGAGCCGGGCGGCTCGGTGCGCGACGACCTCGTCATCGCGGCGGCGGACGCACACGACATGGTGATGGCGTTCACGGGCATGCGCCTGTTCCATCACTGATCTTTGAACGATCCGACGCGCAAATCTGCAGGAAAATTGCGGGTTTGCGCGCAAGCATTTTTGTTGCGAGGCAGACTATGGATATTCTGGTAGTGGGCGGCGGCGGAAGAGAGCACGCCGTCATCAAGGCACTCAAAAAGAGCACACGTGCGGGGAAAATCTATGCACTCCCCGGCAACGGCGGCATTGCGGCAGACGCCGAGTGCGTGCCCGTCAAGGCGACGGACATCGCGGGCATCGTGGAATTTGCGCGCAGCCGCAGGGTGGACTTTGCGGTCGTCACGCCCGACGATCCCCTCGTTCTGGGCTGTGTGGACGCGCTGGAGGCGGCGGGGGTGCCCTGTTTCGGTCCCAACAAGGACGCCGCGATCATCGAGGGCAGCAAGGTCTTTTCCAAGAACCTCATGAAGAAGTACTCCATTCCCACGGCGGCGAGCGAGACGTTTACCGACCCTGCGGCGGCAGTGGAATACTTGCGCACGGCAAGCTATCCCACCGTCATCAAGGCGGACGGGCTGGCGCTGGGCAAGGGCGCCGTCATCGTGAACAGCTTTGACGAGGCGCGGCGCACCGTGCAAGAGATGATGGTGGACAAGGTGTTCGGCGCGAGCGGCGAGCGCATCCTCGTCGAGGAATTCCTCACGGGGCCGGAGGTGTCCGTGCTCTCCTTCACGGACGGCAGGACGGTGGTGCCCATGGTCTCCTCCATGGACCACAAGCGCGCAAAGGACGGCGACGAGGGGCTGAACACGGGCGGCATGGGCACGGTCGCGCCCAACCCGTACTACACGCCCGAGATCGCGGACGTGTGCATGGAGAAAATTTTCCTGCCCACCATCCGCGCAATGAACGCCGAGGGGCGCACCTTCAAGGGGTGCCTGTACTTCGGCCTGATGCTGACGAAGGACGGCCCCAAGGTCATCGAATACAACTGCCGGTTCGGCGATCCCGAGACGCAGGTGGTGCTGCCGCTGCTCAGGAGCGACCTTCTCGAGATCATGCTTGCGGTGCGCGGCGGCTGCCTGAATGCGGACATGGTGCGCTTTTCTTCGGGCGCGGCGTGCTGCGTGGTACTTGCCTCCGACGGGTACCCGAAGAAGTACGCAACGGGCTATCCCATCACCTTGCCCGCGGTCGGCGCGCACGAGGATATCTATATTGCGGGCGCAAAGCTCGAGGGCGGGCAGCTCGTCACCTCGGGCGGCAGGGTGCTGGGCGCCGTCGCCACGGCGGACACACTGAAAGAGGCGATTTCCCGCGCCTATGCGCTCGCCGACAAAATTCACTTTGAAAATGCCTATATGCGCCGCGACATCGGAACGAGAGCATTGAAAGCGCTGAACGCAAATTAAACGATTTCGGGAGTAACAAATGGTCTACAGAGTGTACGTAGAGAAAAAAGAGGGGTTTGACAACGAGGCGCGCGCACTTCTTGCGGACGTGCGCGAACTTCTGGGCATTGCGAATGTCTCGCGCATCCGCCTTCTCAACCGCTACGATGCGGAGGAGATCGACGAGGCGCTCTTCCGCCAGTGCGTGCATACGGTGTTTTCCGAGCCGCAGATGGACAGGGCGAGCGAGTGCGTCGATCTTGCGGGGGCGCGCGTGTTCGCGGTGGAATACCTTCCCGGGCAGTTCGACCAGCGCGCCGATTCGGCGGCGCAGTGCATTCAGCTCATCTCCATGCAGCCGCGCCCCATCATCCGCACGGCAAAGGTGTATGCGGTGTACGGCGCCCTCACCGAGGAGGAGCTGGAGGCGATCAAGAAATACGTCATCAACCCCGTGGAGAGCAGGGAGGCCTCCCTTGCCCTGCCCGAGACGCTCAAGCTCGCCCACCCCGTTCCCGACGAAGTACCCACGCTCACCGGCTTTTTGCAGATGGATGAGGAGGGGCTTTCGGACTTCGTCAAGAAGTACGACCTCGCCATGGACGCGGACGACGTTGCCTTCTGTCAGGAGTACTTCCGAAAGGAGGGGCGCGACCCGACGCTCACCGAGATCCGCATGCTCGATACCTATTGGTCGGACCACTGCCGCCACACCACCTTTCTGACCACCATCGATTCGGTCACGTTCGAGGACGGCATTTTGCAGAAGGCATACGATGACTACCTTGCCGCGCGCATCGAGACGGGGCGCACCGAAAAGCCCATAAACCTGATGGACGTGGGCACGATCGCCGCCAAACTCCTGAAAAAGCGGGGCATGCTGGAAAAGCTGGACGAATCGGAGGAGATCAACGCCTGCACTGTTAAAATCAAGGTGAACGTGGACGGGGAGGAGCAGGACTGGCTGCTGCTCTTCAAGAACGAGACGCACAACCATCCCACCGAGATCGAGCCGTTCGGCGGCGCCGCCACCTGTATCGGCGGCGCCATCCGCGATCCGCTCTCGGGCAGGAGCTATGTCTATGCCGCCATGCGCGTGACGGGCGCGGGTGATCCGCTCGTCCCCGTCAGGGACACCTTGCCCGGCAAGCTCCCGCAGCGCAAGATCTGCACGACGGCGGCGGCGGG
Organism: uncultured Clostridia bacterium; assembly: GCA_944340905.1. Taxonomy (GTDB): domain Bacteria; phylum Bacillota; class Clostridia; order Christensenellales; family Borkfalkiaceae; genus Gallimonas. Next base: position 2,430 of record CALVLT010000018.1, on the reverse strand, counting down.
GTATTCCTCCTACGGCAACCAGATCGGGCTTGCCACGGGGCAGGTGGACGAGCTGTATCACCCCGGGTATGTGGCAAAGCGACTGGAGATCGGCGCCGTCATCGCGGCAACGCCCGCCGAAAACGTGCGCCGCGAGGTGCCCGCGCCCGGCGATAAGGTCATCCTGTTGGGCGGCAGAACGGGGCGGGACGGCTGCGGGGGCGCCACGGGTTCCTCCAAGTCGCACACGCTCCAATCGCTCACCCACTGCGGCGCGGAAGTGCAGAAGGGCAACGCGCCCGAGGAGAGAAAGCTGCAGCGCCTGTTCCGCAATCGGGAGGCGATGCTGCTCGTCAAGCGCTGCAACGACTTCGGCGCGGGCGGCGTGAGCGTCGCCATCGGCGAACTTGCGGACGGACTGGACATCGACCTCAACGCCGTGCCCAAGAAGTACGACGGGCTGGACGGCACCGAACTTGCCATCTCCGAATCGCAGGAGCGCATGGCGGTCGTCGTCGAGGCGGACAAGGCGGAAGAATTCATCGCGCTCGCCGAACAGGAAAATCTCGAGGCGAGAGTCGTTGCCACCGTCACGCAGGCGCCCCGCCTCGTCATGCGCTGGAACGGCAAAACCATCGTGGATATTTCCCGCACCTTCCTCAACTCCAACGGCGCGGAAAAACATATCAGCGTACAGGTGGCAAGCGGGGGAGACTGGCGGCGCACCGTCAGGGGGAGTTTTTCGGACAACTACAGGCGGCTCGCGGGCGATCTGAACGTCTGCTCCAAGCGCGGCCTGTCCGAGCGGTTCGATTCCACCATCGGCGCGGGCACCGTGCTCATGCCCTTCGGCGGCAGGTATCAGCTCACGCCGCCGCAGGCGATGGCGCACCTCGTATCGGTGGAGAAGGGCCATACGGACACCGTCTCCTTCATGGCGTGGGGGGGCAATCCCTATGTAACCGAGGCAAGCCCCTATCACGGGGCGTATCTGGCGGTGGTGGAGAGTGTCTCCAAGCTCATCGCGTCGGGCGCCTCCATGGAGGATACCTATCTCTCCTTCCAGGAATATTTCTTGAAGCCCGGGCACGATCCCAAGCGCTGGGGGCAGCCGCTCGCCGCCCTGCTCGGCGCGTTCGAGGCGCAAAAGCGGCTGGGCGTCGCCGCCATCGGAGGCAAGGACTCCATGAGCGGCACCTTCGAGCATATCGACGTTCCACCCACCCTCGTCTCCTTTGCGGCCACTACGGGGAAGGCCTCGCAGGTCGTCTCCCCCGAGTTCAAGGCGGCGGGGCACAAGGTCGTGCTGCTCGCCCCCGAATACGATACTTCGGGGCTGCCCGTCACGGCGTCTTTGATGAGCGTGTACGCGCGGGTGACGTCGCTGCTCGCCACGGGCAGGGCGGTGTCCGCCTGGACGCCCGGGTTCGGCGGCATTGCCGAGGGCGTGATGAAGATGTGCTTCGGCAACATGGTGGGGTTCCGCTATGCGGACAGCGTCAGCATGGAGGAGGTATTTGCCTACAAGTACGGCGCGTTCATTTTAGAGCTTTCGGAGGACGTTCCCATCGGCGTGCCGCTGGGCGAGACGAGCGCCGTCGGCGCCATCTCCTTCGGTTCCGAGCGGCTGCTCCTCACCGATCTTTTGCAGATTTACGAGGAAAAGCTCGAACCCGTCTATGCGTGCAACATTCCCACGCCCGCACAGAGCGTGGAAAATTACACCTTCCGCACCCGCAGCGCATGCGCGAGCGAGGTGAAGTTCGCAAAGCCGCGCGTGCTCATTCCCGTGTTCCCCGGCACCAACTGCGAATACGATACCGCCAAGGCGTTTGCCGATGCGGGCGCGCAGCCCGAAATTTTCGTCATCCGCAACCGCACGGCGCAGGAGGTCGCCCTCTCGGCGCATGCGTTTGCCGAAAAGGTGGCGCAGGCGCAGATCGTATTCCTTCCCGGCGGATTTTCGGGCGGCGACGAGCCGGACGGCTCGGGCAAGTTCATCACGGCGTTCCTGCGCGGCGAACGGGTGCGCGAGGAGATCGGCCGCCTGCTCGATGAACGGCAGGGGCTGATGGGGGGCATCTGCAACGGCTTCCAGGCGCTCATCAAATTGGGGCTTGTGCCCTACGGCAAGATCATCGATGCGGACGAGACCTGCCCGACGCTCACCTATAACGACATTGCGCGGCACCAGTCGCGCATCGTGCGCGTGCGCGTGGCGAGCGTCAAGTCGCCGTGGCTCTCCCTTGTGGAGGCGGGGGAGGTGTTCTCCGTTCCCATCTCGCACGGCGAGGGCAAGTTCGTGGCAAGCCCTGCGCTCATCGGCAAGCTTGCCGAAAACGGGCAGATCATGACGCAGTACGTCGATCTTTCGGACAACGCCACGATGGACGTGCACTTCAACCCCAACGGCTCGGCGGCGGCGATCGAGGGCATCCTCTCGCCCGACGG
>CALVLT010000017.1 GCA_944340905.1 uncultured Clostridia bacterium | reverse complement strand
GCGATATAGCTTCCGCGCTTGACCTTTATGTAGAACATCCACTTCCCCATGCTCTTCTTCGCCCACTCCTGCACGAAATCGGGCAGTTCAGACGGGATCGCAAGAATGCTCTGATACGCTCTGCGCTTTTCCTTGGCGTAGGTCCATATCTCCGTCTCCGCCGCCTCGATCTGCGCCCTTGCCTGCTCAATGGCGGCATGATCTGCATACATACACATGGCGCCGCCTCACAAAAGGTCTTCCAGCCGAAACGTCTTTTTCTTCGGCGCAACGTCCTGAACGTTCTGAAAGAGATGGGCAAAGCGCTCGATCGGCCGCTTGTACTTTGCGCCGAGCTTGGCGGCGATCAGCTCCGCCGCCCGGAAAGGCGAAACGACACGCGTTTTGCGCCCCTCGTCCTCAATGAGTTTGTACAGCTCGGAAAGCCCGACCGCATGATCCACCTCGAACTCTGCACTCTCCTGCGAGAGTGCCTCCACGGTACATTCCAGCACTGCCTCGTGCAGCTCTTTGGTCGGGTCTTTCTCAGTCTCGTTGTCCTCAAAAAGCATCTTCAGATATTCGTCGCGTCTCATAGTCCCCTCTCCTTCAGCACCACCTTGAGCGCATGGATGCACTTTTCGGTCTTTTCCCCGTCCATTGCCGTCATGATGGCGAACATCTCGCCGAGAATGTTCTGGAAGTCCTCAAACTTGACTTTGAACCGCATCATCGATTCGTCGGAGACGATCTCAAGCTGTTTTCTTGCGCTCTCATAGGCGGCGACCGCCTCATCCCGCGCCTGTTCCGCCGCCTTGAGTCGCGCGGCCGTCTCGGGGTTTTCCACCTCCTGCACTTCGGGCGGAAGATTTTTGAGATCGCGCACCTGCTGCTCCAGCGCGGTCTTTTCCTCGCCGAGTTTCAGCACTCTCTTGCGCATTTTCTCAATTTCAGCGTTTGACTTATCCGCCGCCGCCTGAACGATCGCGGCATCCTGCTCCGCCTTTTCCTTGGCCGCCTCGAACAGAGAGAGCTGCTTTTGCTGTTCCTCCCGTTCCTCCTCCAGTGCGCGGATGCGTTCCTGCAGTTCCCGCGTGGTCGCTCCCTCGACGTCCATGCTCTCCTCGACGCCCTCGCGCTCTGTTTCAGAAATGGACGCCAGCAGGGCGAGCTTGGTCACGCCGTAGCCGGTTCGCTCCTCCAGATATTCGTCCGTGAACCGTTCGGCAACCTTGATATAGTTGTACGCCTGCCGCTGTTTCAGCCCCACCGCCTGCTCGACGTATTCGCCGAAATCGGCAAACCCTGCCGCCGCGTACAGCTTTCCGTCCCGCATACGTTTGAGTTCGCGGGCGAGGTCGATAAACGCCCTTCCCGCCGCATTCCCGCAGGAGATGATGCGCCTGTGCGTCGTCACAAAGCTCTCCTGTTCTGCGGACAGCGCATTCCCGCCATCCGCAAGCATCAACTGCTCAAATACCTTGTTTTCCATGATACCCTCCTGATTTTTGCATTTGACTGCAATTTATGTTCCGCCGCCGTATCTGGCGACAAACTTCCGATATTCCGCCTCGTAGTCCTTGGCGAAAAATACGCGGGACGCATCCACCCATGTGCCGTCATGAAATCGGATGGACGTCTTTGTCCCGCCGCGCTCGCTGTCCCGCTCCACGAGGTAGCCCGTGATGCGGCGCGTCTTGCAGAACGGCTTTCCCGTTATAACACTTTTCACCAGCTCACACGCTTCTTTCCCGATCAGACTCTGATCTACTGCCAGCATGATTCCGCCCTCCGATGCAGCCTGTGAAACCGTGTTACGGCATAGAGCGATCCCGCCGTGTGGCGTCTGATCCGTGCGTACACTGTGACCTTCCCGTCAATGCGGGCAAAATACAGCGCCGTCAGAAACCTGCGGTAGCGCTCGATCGCCGCCAGCGCCTCCTGTGTGTGCTGCGGCCGCCATGCCGTCCCGTTGATGACGACCTTGTCCACCCTTCCGAATGCCTCTGCGATCTTCATACTTCGTCCCCCTCCATGACGCCGACACGGCGGCGTTTGCTCTCGAGCCATGTCTGCACGTCGGACGCCTTTACCTTGCGGGAGCGCCCGTCGAACTGATAGAACGGCAGGTCCCCTCTGTTGATGGCAGCGTCCAGCCGATGGCGCGAGAGCCCGCAGCGCTTGGACGCTTCGGCAATGGAGAGCATCTCCTCGATTTTTCCGCCGCCCTCCGCCGCCGGTCTCTGCCTGCGCGGGTTCCGCCGCCCGTCCCCCGAAAAGATCTCCTGGAAGACCCTCTCGTTCTGCGTCAAGTCAATGATGTTTGCCATAATACCCCTCCTGAAATTTTATTTTTTTGTTTCGTTGTTCTTGCGTTTGAAGTATTTTTCTATTGCATAGAGTTGTTCGCGCTTGTCTTTCCGCTGCGGATCGCGCATGGCGCGATCGATACATTCGCGGTATGTCGTCTGCATTTCCACGACTTCCGCGCAGAACCGCTCCTGTAGGTCGTCCCTGTCCTCTTGTTTAGGCAGACACTCGATGATCCAGCATCGGAACGCATGAACGCGGTGCTCGTCAATGATACGATACAAATACTTCCGTAGTTCTAAAGCAACGGGCAAGAGATCTTTCGTTGCGTTGGTGCGCTGTTCCTGAAACGAAATCGCCTGCATGATGGCGTCAAGATCCACCACCATGTCCCCGGGCACCATGTTGTTCCGCACATAGGTCGTCTTCCCGCTCGCAGGCGGACCGCATACCAAAATGACCTGCATAGGCTTTACCCCCTTTAATCGGATTCATCTTCAGATGTCAGCTTTCAGAAATAGGTATTCTCCCATGCTGACACGACGCCTTTTCCCGTTGATTTCTACAATGAACTTCATCTCTCTTCTCCTTTGCCCGGCAATGCGGGGCTTGTGTTGATTTTTAAGACACTTCTTTGGCAAAAAAAATATCATCTACTTCCCCTGCCGAAAGCGTATAGCGCTGCTTGATCGCCGCAATTTCACCCTGCGTGAACTCCGCGCCGCGCGTTTCATTCTTTTTGGATGAAAGACTTTGCTGTGAAATTCCGATAGCTTGCGCAAGCGTAGCGTTTGTGTCGCCGAACAACTTCATCTTACTTTCAAGCATTTTCTTGTTCATTGCTTTAGCACCCTCCTTGAGTTGAATTTTAAGACACTCATATATTAGCACGGCACTTGTGTCTTGTCAAGATATTTTTCGCAATTTTTTTACAATTTTTCAAAAAATATTGATTTTTAAGAAACCGTATGCTATACTGTATTTGCTTGGAGGAGTATCAACCATGGAAATGGGCGAAATTATTAAAATGCTCAGATTAGAAAAGGGACTTACGCAAGAACAGCTTGGCAATTTGATTGGCGTACAAAAATCCGCTATTCGCAAATATGAGAGCGGTGTCGTTCAGAACATGAAGAGATCTTCAATTCAAAAACTCGCAGAATTTTTTCATGTCAGCCCTGCTTTTTTAATGGGATTCACCACACAACGCAATAATGATCTTCCAGACAATATCTCTCCCGTGCAGACACAGCGCGTTCCCATGCTTGGCGAGATCGCCTGCGGGAAGCCCATCTGGGCAAATGAAGAACGGGAGTCCTATGTGCAGGCAGGTGTCAATATCAAGGCGGACTTCTGTCTTATTGCGCGCGGAGACAGTATGATCGGCGCACGCATTCACGACGGTGACATCGTCTTCTGCCGCTCGCAAAACATGGTCGAGAACGGCGAGATCGCTGCCGTCATCATCGGGGACGAAGCAACGCTCAAACGCGTGTATTATTATCCCGACAAACAAAAACTCGTACTCCAAGCGGAAAACCCGAAGTACGAGCCATTCGTCTATGTCGGCAGCGAACTCGACGAAATCAATATCATCGGCAAAGCCGTCGCCTTCCAAAGCGACGTAATATGAAAAAGGAGCAGAATTATGACCACCACCGAAAAAATTGAAAGAATCACCGTCATTGACTTTGAAACTGCCAGCAGCGCTTTTTTCAGCGCCTGTGCGCTCGGAATCGTCATCCTGCATGGTCGAGAGATTGTCGATAAGCAATACTTTTTAATTCAGCCGCCTGATAACTTTTACGAAAAAGACAATATTGCGATTCATGGCATTACAGCAGAACAAACGGCTCACGCCGACACTTTCCCTGTCATATGGCAAAAGATTCGCCATCTTTTTGAAAATACATACGTTGCTGCACACAATGCCAATTTCGATATGTCTGTACTGAAAGCAACGCTTGAATATTATGGAATCGAGCAACCGTCATTCCAATACATGAATACCATCAGCGTCAGCGGTTATACGATTCCAAGGAACGCAAACGTAGGAAAATCTCTCGCCGATCGCTGTGCTTACTTTAATATTCCATTAGAAAATCATCATAACGCTCTCTGCGATGCCGAAGCCGCCGCCCAGCTTATCATCTACCAATTACAGCATTCGCGATATAAGTCATTCGCAACTTTTGTATCCTGCTGTGTCCAATTATATGATTACGATGATGTGAAATTAAAAAAGAGCTCTTCCTTTTTTGGTCATAAGTATATTGACGTGGGCGAACTTGCCGCGACGACGACCGTTCGCGAAGAAAAAGATGAGGATTTTAAGGGGAAAACCTTCGTCTTTACCGGTGAACTTACAAAGTTTACCCGCGAACAGGCAATGAGCAAAGTAATTGCCGGCGGTGGCTTCGTGAAAAACGGCGTGAGCAAAAAGGTTGATGTTCTCGTACATGCTGAAAACGATATAACCTCGAAAGTCAAAAAAGCTATGGAATTACAAGCCGAAGGACATCCTATAAAAATCATTACTGAAGATCAGTTCATGCAAATGCTGGAAAGCAATGACGCCATTCAAATCTGACAGGAAAACAAAATGAAATGGTTTTATAATCTCAGCAAACAAGCACAAATTGCAATTTGCTTCATTACTGCAGCGGTTTCTATTCTTTGGATTGCGATATTTGCCGTCATGGAGCAACTTATACTCACGATTATCGGCATCGTCATTTTTGCTGTCGCAATCTTCTTTATTTATTGTTACAGCCGTGCCGAAAAAACCAGACGAGCAGAGCAAGCCGCCGCAAATCCGAAAACAAAAGATCCCGTGATCAATGAGTATGATTCAACGGAAACCATTATCAAGCTTGCCCGCAAACGTGCTTCCGAAATCATTCAGAAAGGCGATATGGCGGTGCAAGCCAGGATCCGCGAACTTGAAACACTCATCATGCCCGAAGCAGAACGCGAAAAGCTCAATCATCCTTCTGATATCCCCGCCCTGCAACGCCAGGTCGCACTTATCTACGAACAGGAAGCCTTGCTGCAGTATTTAGCAGATTCAAATAAATAACGCCGACCATCAGGAGAATGTCTTTTTGAAAACCACAATAAAGGAGAACTTCCATGATTACGTATAACGTATATTGCGATGAAAGCTGCCATTTAGAATTTGATAAAAGCCCAATTATGGTGCTTGGCGCTATTTGGCTTGATGTAGACAAATATCAAGATATTACAAAACGCATAAATAACATCAAACAATTCTATCATATCCCCGTTCATCGGGAACTGAAGTGGACAAAAGTTTCTGACTCCCTACTCCCACTGTACGAACAACTGATAAACTATTTTTTTGATGATGACGATTTGCACTTTCGAGGGTTGATCGTTGACAATAAAACCGATTTTCAACATGAAATTACAAAGTCTTACGATGACTGGTATTTCAAAATGTACTTCAACACTCTTCGCAACATTATTGATCCAAAGGAAAAATATAATATTTATCTCGACATTAAGGATACTCGTTCCAGGCGAAAAGAACTGAAATTGCATGAAATAATTTGCAACAGCATCTATGACTTTGATCACTCCCACGTCCTGAAAATACAATCCATTCGCTCCGACGAAGTCGCTATTATGCAATTAGTCGATTTACTTATCGGAGCATTATCTTACAATGCGCGAGGCTTGAGCACATCAAAAAGCAAACAAAAACTTATTCAAATTATTAAAGAACGTTCCGGATATAGCCTTTCGCGCACTACATTGGCAAGAGAAAGTAAATTCAACATTTTCCACTTGCAGTTGGAGGAATGATCATGCCAAACTGCCCTCTGCTTCCACATCTGCTTTGTCAAGATGATTATAAAAACTATACGGAATTTTGGCATGCTGTTCGGGATGAAATTTTACATCGTGTTGTCGGTTTAACTTTCCATCGAAAAATCATCCGCTTACAAAATCCGGGAAATTATCAAACAATTTGGCACATCATCACGAAAGACACCAACTCCTCTCCCCATGGTCGATCAATCGATCGAGAGCGTGCAGAGCACGTTCCATGGATCAGCTTTCTGTTATCGGAGGAGTGTGACCCTTGCGACAGTTTCCTTATTTGGAGAAAACGTCATAAAGGAGCTATTCGCTGGTGCGTATACTGTCCAAAAGAAAAATATGTAGTTATTCTTGAAGAACGTGGATACAACGAACTGATCCTCATTACCGCCTTTCTTGTTACTCCACAACGGGATCATGATTTCCAAAAAGAGTATAGACAATACGTAAAAAATGGAATATAAAAAACAAGGACGCACATGGCGTCCCCGGTGCTCCTCCTACATCATGGTAGGTGAGTGTAAAGAGAAGTATTGCTACTTCTACTTATATTATAGCCGATTTTTAAAAAAATGCAACACCTTCTGCCAAAATTTTTTTAAAATTCAATTTTTCATGAAAATGAATCTGACGAAGGAGGAACATCATGATCATCGAAATCGAAAAAGGCAAAAATTATGCTGCCCGATTCTACTACAAAGATGTCTTCGGCAAAATGCACCGCCCGTACAAAAGCGGATTTCCGTCACGCAAAGCGGCCCAGCAGTGGGAAACACAGGAGCGCGCACGTCTTGACGACGATCCCGTAACAACAGAAGGAATCACATTTGCCTATCTGTTCAAGGAATGGCGGAAAAACCTTGTAAGGCAAGCCGCCTCCCCGCGCACTTTGGAAAAATACGAAGACTATCATCGTTATATATCCGACTTCCTGGACCATCTTACGCTTAAAAAAATCAATGAACATGTTCTTCAAAAGCTGATCGACATCTATCAGACATCCCCCGCCACCTGCAACGAGCTCCGCAAGATGTTGAGCGCAGCATTTAATTATGCCCGTAAAAAACGCTGGATGCGGGAAAATCCGATGGATTTTGTCGATGTGCCCATGTATCGTCCGAAAAAGATTCCTGCTTATGACTTTGACGACATACGCACTCTCTTTACTGCGCTGCGAGAGGACAATTCCAAGCTGTATGCTCCCGTTCTCTGCGCCTGTTTGTTTGCGGCAACACGCGAAGAGGTCTGCGCATTGCAGGAAGCGGATATCGTCCGTTTGCATGACGGGAACTATCGTATCACGCTCGACAAAGCGCTCATCACGGTAAACGGCAAGTCCATCATTAAATCGCAAAAGACAGAAAACCGGCGCCGCACCTTTATCTTCTCCGCCGCCGTCTATGACGAACTCCACGCCTATAAAACGCGCAACGGCATCGGTAGCCCGTTCGTGTGTTGCAACAAAAACGGCTCAAATATTCAGCCGAACACGATCTCCAATTCCTTTGCACGTTTCCTTGATGCACATGGCCTGAAATACACGACGTTCCACAAGCTGCGCGATGCGTACGCGAACGCCTGCAAGCGTCTCCATGTCGATCTTGACACCGCCTACCGCATGATGGGACATGCGTCCTACAAGACAACGGCAGAGCATTACGCCTCTGCAGACGATGTCCTTACGGCCGAGGCAGTATCCAAAATCGAGCATGAACTTTTTGCTGTAAGATAGCGCTTTTTTCGGAGTTATAGACAATTTTTAGACAATAGACAATCGCAATTCCGCTCCATTGCACTATATACTGTGTAGAAGAATTGGAAATCTACCTATATTTTGTGTTGATAGACAAAAATACAACTCCCCTGCTAAGGGAGTAGTACCTTTACCGGTAGCACGAGTTCGAATCTCGTCTTCTGCGCCAAAAAACGACAGGGCATTTTTTCCCTGCCGTTTTTTGATGCATAAGATAAGTTGCGCGAAATCGTGGATTCCCACGAGTGCGTGCGAGGAGGCGGCAAGCGCAGAGCAATTCGCCCCGATGCAACCCTTTCCGCCGACAAAGCCATCAAGGGCGCAGCACGCAGATAATCTCGTCTTCTGCGCCAAACGTTGAGCATACGAACTCTGATGAAACATCAGGGTTCGTATTCTTTTTCTCGCACGATTACTTCGGAATACGGATTCCAAGGTAGCCCTCCGAATTTGCTTTTTCGGTCGGCTATGGTAGCATAGTTCCTCGCGGACGTCAACGGCCGCAAAATCGTCGCTGAAAACTTTAAACAAAAAGAGAATGAGTTGAGATTGGGTATTCCCGGTTTCGGCTCTTTTTTGTTTTTCGTAAGTCTCGTACGCAACGATTTTGTCTTTGTCCCGTTGACTTCCGCAGACTTACTATTAAAAATACCGATTTTCACCGTCCTATGCACCTCCGCCTGTTGCCCGAAAAAGGCAAATACAAATTCAGAGGTGTTAAGATGGAAATGTTGGTAACAAAGTTCTCAAACGAAAATTATCGTAACGAAGGCGAACTCTTCGCCGAACCTATTTCAGAGAACAATGTAAAACTCATGGGCGAAATGATAGCATTGCAAGCACTGCGTACCGTCAAAAAGTTCGATATGAAAGTGGCGGATAAACTGTATATCGGCCTCATCAAAGACTTGCACCATATGGGCTAAAATTCAAGAGACACATGGAACGGGATAGAAAACCAATGAAAGAAAGCCATGCGCGGCGGGAAACACGGAGCCGGTCCCCAAGCGGTTCAGCGGGGACGGCTCCGCGCCGCCGCGCTTTCTCGTCGCCGTAAACTTCGCTTTTCGGCGGCTTGCCAAAGCAACCCGCCCGCTTTGCTCCGTTACGTCTCCTCTTCCCAAAAATCTTTGCGTCGCAAATCTTTTTCGGGAACCCTGTTGATTTAGTTTTCCCGTGTTGTTCTGGTTGTCCTTTTCGTGGCGTGTGCTTGGCTGCGGCGCCCGAGCGCGAAGCGCGAAGGTTTGTGGTGCGGCAACAGCCGCACCACAATGCCTAAAAGCCGCACTCGTCTATGCCAAGCACACGCCACGGTGCCAAAAGGTATTTTTACCTCGATTTTAATTTTAGTTTCTTTTTCTATATAACAAACCGCCTCTTGCGAAGCGGCTTTGAAAAATTTTTCCATATCTCTGTTGGTCAGTGAACAATGCAACTGACCATATTACCCCAATCCCACGGTTGATACACTCCTCAATTTTTACAAAGGATTCCGCATCCGCCCGAAAAGTTCATTCATTCTATTACAGAATTAAAAAACATCTGTCAACAAGCTGATAAAGTTCGGGACAAACAGCTGCACATATCCCATTTTTGTCGGATGCAGCCCATCGCTCTGCATATAAGCAGTAATTTTAGTATACTGAGCATTGTACAGGTCAAGAACCTGCAACATATTTCCCCATTTGACAGAAAGCTCTGCTACCGTTGTTTGGATATACCGACCATATTCTGTGTACTTTCCCCAACCGGGAGTCAACGGACAGGTATACAACACCACCTTGGTATTAGGAGATGCCTCATGAACTTTCGCGATAATATACTCTATCGCACCCGTTACAGTCGTCTTATCAAACGCTTCTGGACTCGTTGAGATGCTTACCGTTCCGAGCGGCACATTTTGCGAAAAGTCATTAGTGGAAAGTTGAACAACCAACACATCGGGATTTTTTGTAAAATCAAAATTATCCATTCTTGTAACATATGATTCACTGCCAACAGCCTCACTTGTTCTGTAAGCAAGCGTCGTACCCGAAACCGCTTCTTTGCAATAAGAATTCCCCGTCAAATTTGCCGTAATCTCAGCAAACGAAGTGCCATCTGTATCCCCACCGTGACCGCGCGTAACAGATGATCCAAGATAAAATATTATTTTATCGTTCAGAGGATGTGTTGGCAGCTCTTTATAATTATAGATGGAGGAAGTCGTTACATGATAATACTCAAAATTATTCGTACATTTATGAGACTCCGCTCCGATATGAGTCATTTTAATAAAATCTTGTCCGCTCACTGCACGAATTTTTGTGGTAAGTTCAACACTTGCAATTTTACTGTCTGAAATGGGAGTAATGTTCGCCTGACTGATGTTTATGCTCGTAAAATGTTTTTCTTCTCCCCCGTCGATCGTAAGCAAATATTCTCCGTCCCGGAAAATAACTTCATATTCATGATTTGTGCTTAATATTTCCGGCTCTACGTCCCAGCAATAATTTGCATATTGCCCTTCCACGCAGACTCCGAGAAACAGAACTTTATTCCCGCTGTTTGCCCCAAGATAAACTCTTCCGTTTAAACCGCCGGCATAACTCGTTAAAATCTGTCCTCCGCCTGCCCCGCCCGGCATATAGGTCCCTTTAAAACAAATCTTCCATTCAGACGATTTACCCACAGGTAGCACGATCGGCTCATTGAGAGCAAGGACAGCATTCTTCAATTCAACTTCCGAATCAGTAAAATTGACTGTACCCGTCTGCACGGTCGCCGAAAGATTGCGCCCGTAAGAAATAAGCGAATATTCTTTTTTCGTCGCAAGTTTCCCGGACGAAAGATCGTTCATCCATTGTACCTCATCGCCGCTATATTCGGGATTCTCTTCCAAATAGATATCATAGGCAGACTTCCCGTCTTGAATGCGAAAGTCTGTCTTGATATCATCTATCACAAGATATCCGTCATCACTTATTTTAATTCGATTACCATTTTGCATTTGTTCATTTGAAGTATTTTCACCGCAAGCAACGCAACTTGCCATTATCGCTGCACACAAAGCCAAAACACCGAATTTCAAAATAAGATTTTTCATCTTTTCTCCATACAATCACCGATTTCTTACAGTGGGCCCGTGAATGACAAGAATATCATCCCCCTCCGCATCTGTTACAAATTCTGCACGATCAACACATACTTGGCGTGGATAATTCTGCATTTTACTGTAATGGCAGTGGTATGCACAAAGCAAGTCTTTCCCGTCGATGGATCTCGCAAAACTGTGATGTCCAACACCATTTACTCGCTCCGTCATCTGCAAAATCGGGTTACCCTTGTACTTTATAAAAGGTCCGTCCGGACGATCGGAAACCGCATAACCTATTGCATAGAATATGCTGCGCGTATCGTTTGCGGAATAACTCAAATAATACTTCCCTTTGTGCGCTAATACGAACGGCCCTTCAGTAACATGTCCTTCTTTTAATTCCCAATTTTTTTCTGCACGCAACAAAAATTTTTCATCTTTCTCTTGTAAAATACTACAATCATCGTTTAATTTCGCCACATAAATCATATTCTCGCCTTGTATGCGAACATAATACAGCCATATAGTCCCCCCGTCAAGAAAGAAATGACCGTCGATCGCCTTATCTGCAATCAACCATTTCTTGTCCGTTTGTGTGAACGGACCCAACGGACTTTCTGAAGTCGCAATAGCCAGATGCTCTTCCGATGCATATACCATATAAAATTTTCCTTTATGTGCTATTACTTCGGGCGCCCAAAAGCGGTTTTGACCAATAACATCGCCTTTCTTTAAACAATACCCCTTATCTTTCCAAACGACCAAATCATCAGACACATAAACCCGAAAACCATCCGGGGAATTAGTGGCATAAATATAATATTTCCCCTGATACGTCATTAAGAACGGATCCGCACCTTCAAACAATGGATTGTGTGATTCTATCATTTTATCTCCCTTCTAACAAAATTCATTTTCTGCAAGCGGGCATAATTTGACAATTCATCGCAGTTGATCTGCGACAAATACAGCCGCGGGACAGACTTTTACGCGTCGCGCTCCGAAAGCATGCTCTTTACCTTCATGAGCCGCGTCAGTCCGGAGCGCTCGTTCTCTTCGAGCTTCTGAGAGATATAACGGATCGTCTCTTCAAGGTCGGGGATCATGACGTATTCCAGCGCGTTGACGCGCCGTTTGCTGCGCTCGATCTCATCGGCGAGCATGGCGGTCGCCTTCTCCATTTCGGCAAGGCGCAGAAGGCGCGAAACCACCTCCCCCGCCGCCTGTACGGCGTAGTCCGCCTCGCTCGTGACGCCGGCAAAGGAATAGGGGTACTTCTCCTCCGCGGCGTTTTCCTCGAGGTGCAGTTTGGGGATCTCGACGTTGAGCACGTTGACGGTGGCGCATTCCAGCGCAAGCGACACGGACGGCATGGAAAAAATACGCTCGATATCCCGCTTGGACATGACGCCGCGGGCGAGCGAGAACTGCCTGAGGACGCGCACGACCTCCGCCTCCGTTTCGTCGCGCAGGCGTTTGGTCTCGCGGACGATGACGGAAAAGCGGCGAACCATTTCGTCCGTCTTATCTTTGAGCAGTTTATACCCGCGCTGGGCGGTTTTCAGCCGCGCCTTCAGCTTTTTCAGCTCCATGCGCGTGGGATTTACGTTGATGCGCGCCACTTTTATCCCCCTCTTTTATTGCTTTCCGAGATATTTTTCGATGTACTGTTCCTTGATGCGCTTGAGTTCGGAGCGCGGCAGGATGCGCAGAAGTTCCCAGCCGAGATCGAGCGTCTCCTCGATGGAACGGTTGACGGTGAACCCCTGCGAGACGTAGCGCTTTTCGAACTCCTCGGCGAACTTGGCGTACAGCTTGTCGGTATCGGACAGCGCCGCCTCGCCGAGGATCGCGGCGAGCTCCTTGGACTCCTTCCCGCGCGCATAGGCGGAGAAGAGCTGGTTCATCGTATCGGCATGATCTTCGCGCGTTTTTCCCGCGCCGATGCCCTTATCCTTCAAACGGGAGAGGGACGGAAGCACGTCGATGGGCGGCGTGACGCCCTTTTTGTACAGCTCGCGCGAGAGGATGATCTGCCCCTCGGTGATATACCCCGTGAGGTCGGGGATGGGATGCGTTTTGTCGTCCTCGGGCATGGTGAGGATGGGGATCTGCGTGATGGAGCCCTGTTTGCCGCGGATGCGCCCCGCGCGCTCGTACATGGAGGCAAGGTCGGTATACAGATACCCCGGGTATCCTCTGCGCCCCGGCACCTCTTTGCGCGCCGCCGAAACTTCGCGCAGCGCCTCGCAGTAATTGGTGATATCCGTGATGATGACGAGGACATGCATCCCCAGATCGTATGCAAGATATTCCGCAGCGGTGAGCGCCATTCTGGGCGTTGCGATACGTTCGATGGCGGGATCGTTCGCAAGGTTGGTAAAGAGCACCGTGCGCGTGATGGCGCCTGTCTCCTGGAAATCGCGGATGAAATAATCCGCCTCCTCGTAGGTGATGCCCACCGCGGCAAATACGACGGCGAACTTTTCGTCGCTTTTAAGAACGCGCGCCTGACGCGCGATCTGGGCGGCGAGCTCCGCGTGCGGCAGACCGCTCATGGAGAATACGGGAAGTTTCTGCCCGCGGACGAGCGTATTCAGCCCGTCGATGGCAGAGACGCCCGTCTGGATAAATTCGTTTGGATAGTCACGCGCGGCGGGATTGATGGGCTCGCCGTTGATATCCATACGCTTTTCGGCAATGATGGGCGCGCCGCCGTCGCGCGGGTTGCCCATGCCGTCGAACACGCGCCCGAGCATATCTTCAGAGACGGCGAGTTCAAGGCTATGTCCCAAAAACTTTGCGCGGCTCGTGGCGATCTGCAGCCCCTGCGAATTTTCAAAGAGCTGGACGAGCGCCCTGTCGCGCTCGACTTCGAGCACCTTGCCGCGGCGGATCCCGCCGTCCTTTTGCACGATCTCGACGAGTTCGTTGTACTTGACCCCTTCCACGCCCTCGACGAGCATGAGCGGCCCGACAACTTCTTTGATGGTCTTATATTCCTTAAACACGGCTTTCCCCTCCGTCCAGCGCGCGGATCTCGCGTTTGAGCTGCTCGGCGATCCCGTCGAACTGCGCGATATCCTCCTCTGCGATATATTTGCTCCTGCCGATCTTTTCGCGCACGGGCAGGTTGACGAGCTGCGAATAGTCCGCGCCCGCGGCGAGCGCATTCAGCCCGAGGCGGTGGAAATCGCGGATCAGACGGAGCATGCGGCACTGCTTGGCGACCGACGTGAAGGTATCCGTCTCGTGGAAGGCATTCTGATGCAGGAAATCTTCGCGGATGGACTTTGCCGTTTCCAGCGTGAGACGGTCTTTATACGAGAGAGAATCGGCGCCCACGAGACGGACGATCTCCTCGAGTTCCGCCTCCTCCTGCAAAACGTGGATGGCGAACGCGCGCAGTTCGTTGAAATCGGACGAGGCGTTCTTTGCATACCACGGCGCGAGACGGTCGGCATACAGCGAATAGCTGATGAGCCAGTCGATCGCGGGGAAATGGCGCTTGTAGGCGAGGCTCGCGGAGAGCCCCCAGAATACCTTGACGATGCGGAGCGTTGCCTGCGCGACGGGTTCCGAAAGATCGCCGCCCGCGGGCGACACCGCGCCGATCGCCGTGACGGAGCCGACGCGCTCCTCCCCCGCAAGCGTTTTCACGATGCCTGCGCGCTCGTAAAACTCCGCAAGACGGCTGGACAGATAGGCGGGATAGCCCTCTTCGCCCGGCATTTCCTCGAGACGTCCGCTCATTTCGCGAAGCGCCTCCGCCCAGCGGGAGGTGGAATCCGCCATGATGGCGACGTTGAGACCCATATCGCGGAAGTATTCCGCAATGGTGATGCCCGTATAGATGGACGCCTCGCGCGCCGCCACGGGCATATCCGACGTGTTTGCGATGAGCACCGTGCGCTTCATGAGCGGCTCGCCCGTTTTTGGATCTTTAAGCTCGGGGAACTCGTTCAGAACGTCCGTCATCTCGTTGCCGCGTTCGCCGCAGCCGATATATACGATGATGTCGGCGTCCGCCCACTTTGCGAGCTGGTGCTGAACGACGGTTTTGCCGCTCCCGAAGGGACCGGGGACAGCCGCCACGCCGCCGCGCGCAATGGGAAAGAGCGTATCGATGACGCGCTGACCCGTGATCATGGGCATTTCGGGCGACATCTTCTCACGATAAGGGCGGCCGCGGCGCACGGGCCAGCGGGTGAGCATGCAGATCTCCCGTTCTCCCTTCTGCGTGGCGATCTTTGCGACCGTCTGCGTGATATTGTACATACCGCCGCGGATATACGTGACTTTTCCCGCTACGCCGTAAGGCACCATGATCTTGTGACGGACGATGGGCGTCTCCTGCACATAGCCGAGGAAGTCCCCCGCCTGCACCTCGTCGCCCTCCCTTGCGAGCGGAACGAATTCCCACTCCTTTTCGTGATCGAGATTGGTGACGGAAATGCCGCGGGTGATCCTGTCGCCGTACGCCGCGGCAATGCGCGTGAGCGGGCGCTGGATCCCGTCGAAGATGCCTTCGATGAGTCCGGGCGCGAGTTCCACCGAGAGCGGAACACCCGTGCTCTCCACCGTTTCACCGGGGCCGAGCCCGCCCGTCTCCTCATATACCTGAATGGACGCCTTGTCGCCGCGCAGTTCGATGATCTCGCCGATGAGCTTTTTTTCGCTCACGCGGACAACGTCGTACATCTTGGCGTCCGCCATATTCTCCGCTACGATGAGCGGTCCGGATACTTTTACGATTTTTCCTTGCATTCCCGACCTCGTCAGTTTTTCTTATCTTCGCGGGGCAGGATATCCATGCCCAGCGCACGCTCCGAATATCTGCGGAGCGTCTCCGCGCCGTACCCGTTCCCGCCGCGCACGGAAGGGACGGAGAGCACGATGGGATACGCCGCGCCGCTGTACGCCGCGATCGCCTCCTGCATCTGCACGGCGAGCACGTCCGTCACGAATATCACCTGATATTCGCCCGCAAGCTTTTTCAGCAGTTCTTTCGCCTCGGCGCCGCTCTCGGCGCGGAAGGCGTCCATGCCCGCCGCACGGAATACGAGCGCGCCGTCGCCGTCACCGATGATAGCCATTCTGCCCTTCATACGCCCCTCTCAGTCTTGCGCGCGCGGTCGCCTTATCCGCCCCGTTGGAAAGGCAGGCAAGCACGATCTGCACGTTGCAAAGTTCCGCAGTTTTCTTGCAGCAATAGCGCAGGAAGGGCAAATACCCTTCGTCGCTGTATTTTTCCGTTTCCAGCACGGTGAGCGCCGCACTGTCTGCCGCACGCTCCAAAAGTGTGAGCGGCCTACCAGCCGAAAAATCTTCCAGCGCGGCATCGACAAGCTCCCGCCGCGGCGAAAAGCGCATCTTTTCGCGGATGAGTTCCGCGCTCTCCTCCGCCAGGATCCTGAGCGCCTCCACGCCGAGCACCCCGCCTTCGACCGTCATCTCCTGCGCGAGCGCAAAATTGCGCGTGCGCAGCGCGACGCCGATGTTCGCGGCGTCGGCGCGGACGGAGACGATCCCCGCGAGCACCCTGTTCCCGCCCGCAAGCGCAGACATTTCCGCATACATGGCGCGGGTGAAGAGCGCGTTGATCTTTCTGCCCGTGGCGCCGCCGCCGACGAACAGCTCGTCCGCCGCCGCAAGCGCCTTTTTTAAAGGAGCGCCGAACGCATCGTAATCGTCCGCAAAGATCTTCTCCTCCAGAAAGGCGAGGGAGTACACCCCTTCCGCCGCCTCCATGGGACGGTAATCGACGCGCAGATGTTTGGCGCGCATCACCGCCTCGGCATTGCGGAAATCGTACTTTGCAAGCAGGAAGCGCGTGAGTTTTTCCTCGGGAGAGGTCTCGCGGATAAACGCCCCGAGCTTGTTTTCTTCCGCCTCGACGAGGAGCTCCGATTCGGATGCGGACACGGAAAGCCCGTCGCCGAATCCCGTCTCCTGCAGGATCCTGACCGCGTCGTCGGGGGAGGCGCAGTCGATCATTCTCGACAGCCTGTCCGCGCCGAGCAGCCCCGTCTCCAGAGCGGACGCCCGCGCGTTGGCAAAAATACTGTTCGGCATTCTATTTCTCCGCGGGAAACAGCGCGTCGGCGATCTCCCGCTCCAGTCCGCTCCGCGCCGCCTCCAGAAGGGCGCGGAAGGAAAGATCCTTTACGCAGACGGCGTTTTCAAGGCGCACGCCGCCCTCAAAGTCCTCTTTGCCTGCAAAACGCAGTTTCTTTTCCGAAAACGCCTTCAGCCCGGAGAGTTCCTTTTCGCCGACGGGTGCGGAGGACGCGAGCGTGACCGCGTCGCCCTCTTCCGCATACCGTGCGAGAAGATCCCCGAGCACGGCGAGGTATTTTTCCTTTTTGAACGCACACGCCGTTTTCAGCGCCAATGAAAGCACCTCTTCGATGATGCCGCGCTTTGCCGCGAGCATCTCTTTACGGGTATCCAGCGCCGCGACGGTCTCCCTGCGGGCGACGATCTCCTCCGCCTCCCGCCCGAGCGCGCGCCTGCCCTCCGCAAGGCGCTCCTGCGCGGCGCGTTCCGCCGCGGCGGCTGTCGCCTCGGCGCGCTGAGCCGCGTCCGCCCTCAGCTTTTCCGCTTTTTCTTCCGCGTCGGCTATGATCTTGCCGACGATCGCCTCTTTGCCCTGCATCGCCGCACCTTACACCGAAAGCGTGAACAGCAGGGAGATGACGAGCCCGAAGATGGCGTACGTTTCGACCATGGCGGGGAACATGACGAGCTTACCGGAGAGCTTCTCGTCTTTTGCCACGGCGTAAATACAGCTCACCGAAGTCTTGCCCTGATAGATGGCGGAAATGAGACCCGTGATCGCAAGCGGCATGACGGACGCGAATACCGACCAGCCCTGCGCGACGGACATATCCGCCGTGACGGCGCCCTGTCCGACGAGCGCCATGACGAATCCGTAAATACCCTGCGTTGCGGGAAGGAGCACCAGGATCATGACCTTGGAGAACTTTTTCGCATCCTCCGTGAGCACGCCTGCCGCAGCAGAGCCCGTTTTGAACAAACCGATCGCCGAACCTACGCCGCACAATCCCGCGCAGATCGCAAGCCCCAAAATAGCGATTGCCTGACCACCCATAAAATTGTATCCTCCAAATTAATTTATTCCGTAAAATAGACATACTGCCTGCGCGAGCCGAGCGGCGTGAAGAGCGCGCCCTCGCCCGTGTAGAACTTTGAAAAGAATTCGATGTACTGCAAGCGGCAGTCGTGGATGTACGCGCCCAGAACGCCCATGGCGAGATTGAACGCGTGCCCGATGAGCATGACGACGGGACCGAACACATATCCTACGGCGCCCGCCGCGATCAGGTCGAGCCCGATGGAATTGAACTGCTGGGCAATGATCATGCCCGAGAGCATGAGCCCGAAGAGACGCGCATAGCTCAATACGTCGGATAAGAGATTGATGATGCCGTAAACGGCGCCGAATCCCTTGGTGAACTTACCGAGCAGTTTTTCCTTTCTGCCTGCCGTGAGCGCGGCGCCCGCAAGCCCCACGCCCAGCATGATCACGCCGGGGAGCGTAATCGCGTCGAAGAAGGCGCTTACGCCCGCCGAAACGGGGATGCCGAAATATTCCGTGAGGAAATTGAACACCGCAAAGAACAGTCCGACGCAGAAGAGCACCCATGTGAACGCATCGCAGAGCGCATCGACGAAACGGCCCTGCCGTATGCTGTTGACGGCGCTGAGCACATACCCCACCGTGATCTGCAGAAGTCCCAGCGCGAGGCAGCCCAACAGGATCGTGAGCACGTCGGTGCGGTTCCCCGAAGTGGGATCGGGCAGGAAATGATAGAGCGAGAACCCGAAACACGAACCGAACAGCGCGCCGAACGCGATCGTGAAGAGACCGCCGTAGGCGAGGATGGCGGTGAGTTTTTTCACGCCGTCGTTCACCTTGCGCCGCTTTGCGAGAATGAGCCCGCCCACAAAGAGCAGTACGCCGTAACCGATATCCGCCATGATCAGTCCGAAGAAGATCATGAAAAAGAGAAAGACGAACGCGTTCGGATCGAACTCCCTGTAATCGGGCACCGAATACATGTTCGTGACGAATTCCGCCGCGCGGGCAGGTCCCTTGTTTTTGAGCAGCGTGGGCGGCGTATCCTCCTTTTCCGGCTCGGAAAAAGAGAGGATGCAGGCGTCCGTGACCGCGGCGACTGCGGCGCGCACCTTCTCTTCGTCCGCGGCGGGCGCGTAGCCGTTCGCGGTGAAGGTCGCCGCCGTTTTGAAAAATCGCTCGCAGTCCTCCGCCTTTTCCAGCTCTGCGCAGAGATAATCGGCAAAAATTTTCAGGTCGCGGAGCGAGACGAGCCGATCGAGCGCGCCGCGCGTGATCTCCGCCTCCTCGGCGAGCAGACGATCCGCCTCGCCGTCGAGCCGTGCGATCTCCTCCGCCGCCGTCGCCGCAAAACGGAACGGACAGCGCGCGAAAGCAAGCCCGGAGAGCTGTTCCGCCGTCTCCTCTTCCGCCGATCTGTGGCAGAACACCGCTACGGGCACCTGCTTTGCTCCCTCGTAAACGGTGTATGCGGCGAGCGGCTGTTCCTGCACGTACGCCGCAAGCGCGGCGAGCGCGCCTTCGTCCAAAAGCCCGAAAAAGCACTGCGTGCTGCGCGTTCCCGCAAAGGCGGAGAGAGGCTCGGGAACGCCCGCATAGGGCGCGACCTGATTCCTGCGCGCGGCGAGCTTGTTTCGCTCCGCCCTGCGCGCGGCGAGCTTGTCCGCACACGCCTCCGTTTCAGAAACGACGCGCATGAGCGTCTCTTCCCGCTCCGCCACAGCGACGAAATCATCGAAGGCGAGCACGATCTGATCGCTCAGCGCCTCTCTTATTTTCTTTTTGTCGGGCGCGGCGTCCGCCTGCGCCGTGAGAAATTCGATGCTCCGCTTCACGCGCGCGAGTTTTTCGGCGAGCGCCGACGCATCCGCCGCGGGCACATTCTCCCCGTCGCCCTCAAAGGTCAGTTCGACGAGCTGCGTCCTCTGCAGGGCGCGCAAAAGCTGCGCACGCTCCGAGGAGAGTGCGGTCAGCTCGAATTTCGACATTGCCGCGATCATGCGCCGAACACCTTTTGCACCGCGGACTGCGCCGCAGCGGGAATTTTTTCGGAACAGGACGCGCGAAGGGCGTCGGCAGTCCTCTTCCCTTCGGCAAGAATGGCGGCATACTTCTGCCCGGCTGTGCGTTCCGCCGCCGCGACAGTCTCTTCCCGCGCGGAGAGGAGCGCCCTTTCCGCGTCGGCATCCGCCTGTTCCGCCCTGCGCTCGCCCTCGGCAAGGATGCGCCCGGCGTCCTCTTCTGCCGCGCGCACGATCTCCTCTGCGCGCGCCTCCGCTTCGAGGATCGTCCCGATCACTTCGTTCATGTCCATTCCTCCGCTCTTTCTGCCGCATCCGCGACGTTCCTCCGCGGATGCGTTTTTGTACGAAAACGAAAAACAATTTTATAAAGTATAACAGAAACGCGGCGGAAAGTCAATGGTCTGCGGAATTTTGAAAATTATTTTCATCTGATACCATCCTTCAGCCCCGCTTATACGACCATCCGCCATGATTATTTTCCCCTGTTTTCGGGCGGCTATGTAACAATACATGCAAAAAGGACGCACGAAGGCGCCCTCCGCATCCTGTTTCGCGCTCAAAGCGCGCCGTATTCCTCGTCCGGAACGGGTTCCTGCCACTCGTTTGCCGTCTCCTCGCCCGGAACCTCCACCGCGATGTGCGAAAACCAGCTGTCTTTTTTCGCGCCGTGCCAGTGCTTGACGTTGGCGGGAATGACGACGACGTCGCCGGGAGAAAGGCTCCTGGCGGGTTTCCCCCATTCCTGATACCAGCCGCTGCCCGCCGTGCAGAGAAGGATCTGCCCGCCGCCCCGTTCCGCCCAGATCGAAGGACACCGTGTACTCACTTTGCCCGGGCACATACGCCGCCCAATACGCATACAGCGTCAGATCCGACGTGACCGTATCTGTTTCAAACGAATAAAATTCATCCAGTTCCGCACTCGTGCACCAGCCGATGAGCCGGTACCCTTCCCGCTCCGGATCAGCAGGGCGCGCGAACGTCCGGCCGTTGACCACCGTCACGTCCGCAATTTCAGTCCCGCCCGCTTCCTCAAAGGATACGGTATAATTGACCTTCTTCAGGAACCTCCACTCGCCTTCCTGATAGCTGAGCGTCAGAACGTTGCCGTCCAGCGTTGCGCTCGCCGTCCCATCCGCATCCTGCAGGAAATCGAAGGTAATGGTGTTTCCCTCCATCTCATAGGTCCCCGATTTATCCGTCCCGAGCATATGCAGGGTAAACCTGTTCCCGCCGCTCAGCGTGACGAAATATTCGTCGCTGCCGGCACCGAAATAGTACACGCCGCTCTCGGGGCCTTCGACAACAGAGGACCCGCCATGGTTCGGATCGCCGTTTCCGGTTCCGGACCCTTGATCCGTGCACGCCGCCAGCGTGAACGACAGGGCAGACGCAACCGCAAACGCGGCGATCATCAGCCATTTTCTGAATTTCATTTTTCCTACCCTCCATTCAATTCCTTGACTCTCTCCGCTTAAAATGCATATTTATCTATTCTACGGTTAGAACATCAAGTTTACTGTTTTATTTTACACCTATCCCCCCCCTTGTCAACTTCTGAAGATTGCATAATTATTCAAATTTTTGATAATTGCAATTTTCTTATTTATGGAAGACAATGTCCTGTCGGTATGCCGCGCATGCTTTTAGCGGCTGTGCCATCCTTTCCTTGAGATTATGAGAGCTACATTTGCGTTTCGGCGCGCCGGACGATGAGCATACGAACCCCGATGAAACATCGGAGTTCGTATGTGTTTATACACAATGACGTCATGCTTCCAAATCAAAAAGAACGGGTGGCAGCCGTTTGTCTGCCACCCGTTCTTTGGCGGGAGATTGATACCTCGTCCCTATACGGGGAATCTTCCTTCTATATCAAATGCCAGTTCATACTTTTCCGCCTCGATACGTTCCTGTATGATCTCCAGGCACTCCACGTATGCCGTACGCTCTCCGAATATAAACTGATCGAATACGACTTCTTCGTCGTACAATTCGCTCAGCCGTTCCAAAAGAATTCCGATCAAGTATTTCAGCAACTCCTGTTCCTTCATTTTGCATTCCTCTCGCGTCCGGCTCCCGCCACATATATTGACATTTCAAAAAAGCAAAAAATTTCTTTTTGTTGCAAATTTTCACAAAACTGCGTCTGTATGCGGCGGCCGGCGGGAATACGCATGCAATCAAAAAAGAACAGGCACGCTGCCTGTTCTTTTTTGATTTTTGGTCAGTACATTTCCGCATCCGTGCGGGGCGCATTGCGGCTGACGATCGCATACAATACGGGCACGGTGATGAGCGGCAGGGAGAGCAGAAGATACAGCCCTTCATGGCGCGTGCGGAACCGTCTGTATACCTTTTTGGAGGATACGAGGATACAAAAATAGAACAGCGCCGCGCACAACCCGATGATGACGAGCATGATCTGCCAGAGCGATGCGCGCGAGACCTCGGGCAGGTGATACTCGCCCCAAACCCCGTAGGCGCATGCTACCAGGGCAGCGACGCTCAGAACTGCCATCGTGGCAGCCATCTTGCGGACAGGGATCATCATGACGGAAAACCCCATCGTGAGAGAGCCGACCGTGCGGAAGGCATAGAACGGAATGAAATTTTTCCATGCCTTCGGCATGCCCGTTTTTTTGGCAACGGCGTACACCCCCGCCGAATACAGTTCGACATAGAGCAAGATCCCTATCGCAAGATACAAGCAGATCATGTTATCTCCCTCATCAGTTCTTGAAGTTGTTATACAGTTCCGCCATCGCCGTGAGATAGCTTGACGCATTCGTCATATACTGCGTGCGCGCCGTTTCAAAGCTTGCGGCGACGACCCCCTCGTAGCTCGCATTGCCGTTCCAGATGGGACGGATGGTCTGCGCAATGGCGACCGCCTGATTGCCCTTGATGGTATTCAGATCGCGGTTGCCCAGATAGAGCAGATAGTCGATGGTGTCGTTGGAAATGTAATTTTCGGGATCCTGCGCCGTTGCGATCCAGGAGAGTTCTTCCTCGGTATAGCCCGCATAAGTCAGGTTCGCCATGTTCTGATTTTCAACAAAGGTGAGAATGCCGCTGTAGGGCGGGTTGATATAGCCCTCCTCGGAAACCTCGCCGTTCTCATCCAGCCAGTTATACGTTTTGTTTTCCTCGTCGTACACCCAGTCGATGCCCTCTCTGCCGTACTTGCACAGCAGGTAGTTATCGACGTCGCTGTACATCCAGCGCACAAAGCGGATGACCTCGCGCGCATTCTTTGAATTGCGCGGAATGACGGCGCCGAACGTGGCGGTGGAATTGCGCATGAACCCCTTCTCGGTGCTATCGGGCGTGGCGGTCAGCGCGCCGAGCACGGTGAATTCCGCCTCGGAATTCGCCTGCTTGCAGCGGCGGGCGACCTCGATGAGGTGCGTCACGGTGGGGTCCTGCAGGAACACGCCCGTGTTGCCCGCGATAAAGTTATTTTCGCCGCGCTCGAGGAGGATATTGTCGCAGTCGGGCGAGAGGATGCCGTCGCGGCTCCATTCGTATTCGAGCTGCAGGACGTCGGCATACCCGGGGTTGATATACCCGGGGCCGACATAGGCCGTGCCGCCCTCCTCATACACCGTGTTGGTGTAATAGCCCGCGTTGATGCCGTACGCGCCGAGCACGCCCGCCTTCTCCACGTCGAACATGGCGCCCGTAATGACATGGCTGAGGTCGTAGCGCTCCTTCATGTCGAGGCACATCTGCGTAAACGTCTTAAAATCGCCGACGTACGTCCTTGTGGTGTCCTCGGCGTCGTCCGTGTAGCCGCACGCCTCCATCCAGTCCTTGCGCACGAGGATGCCGAACTTGTACGGGCTCATGACGGAGGGCAGCCCGATGACGTTCTGGCTCTCGGTGGTCAGGCGCTGGATGCCGTCCAGCGAGATGGTCTCGTCCTCCCACGTGAACAGGCCCTCCTCCACGTACTCATAGAGATATTCGTCGATGTAGTCGTACAGGTCGTAGTACAGGTCGTTGTCCATCGCCCAGTCGTCGATGCCGTCGCCGCCCGAGGTGTGGGAGATGACCACGTCCACGTTGCCGTTCTGCACATCGGTGAAGATGTTCTGTTTCATGCTCTTGCCCAGTTCGGTGTTCACGCGGAAGTTGAGCAGAACGCCCGTATCTTCATAGTACACCTGTTCGATATAGTCGATGACCTCTGCCTCGCGCGTGCCCGCCGTCCAGCTGAATTCGGACGAACCGCCCGCAAAGACGGCGATATCCGTTGCGCCCGTCTGCGTGGACGGACCGGTACCCGGGCCGCACGCGGCAAGCAACGCCGCGCTCAGCCCGATGGCACAGACCGATAAAAATTTCTTCATGATTTGACCTCCTTATTTTATGCAGAATAGAAACTGACGCCGCCGACTTCCACGACGCAGGCTTGACCCTTGATACAGACCTCCGTCCAGCCGCCCGTTGCATGGTTGTAGTGGATCACGACGGTATATTCGGTGCCGTAAGATGTGGCATCGCCGTTTTCAAGGGCATTTCCGTCTGCATCGTAGACTTCGATATAGCCCTCGGCGGTTTCAACCGTAACGCCGTTATTGTCCCGTACAGGTCCAAAAGAGAAAGTTGTGCCGATCTCCGCATAATTCTGCTGCCCGCCGGTCACGGGTGAATAGATGCGCGCCGTGCCGCTCGTCACCTTGACCTTAAATACGATGACGTTGTAGTTGTTTTCGCGCATATTTGCAACGGCTTCGGCATCATGTGTGCCAACATCTCCGCACATCGTCAGATACAGATAGTCTGCCCAAAGTGCGCCGCCTGCCCCTGCCAGCGTATAAGTGCCGTACTCCGATTGATCGTCCACCGTAAAGCTGTGGGTCGCCCCTGCAAGTTCCCATGCCGCGGACGCCGACTGCGACATGACCGTGGCGGGCGTTGCCGTGACCGTCTGTTGTACCTGCTGCCCGTTGTACGAAACGGTGACCGTGACAGTGACCGGCTCGTTCTTCAGGAAGGTGACGACGCCGTCCGTACAGGTCGCCGCGGTTTCATCCGAAACGCTGTAGGAAACGGTTGCCGTCACAGTCTCGCCCGCAACGTATGCCGCAACAGGAATGACTGCCGTGCCGTTCCACGTGCCGGAAACGCTTGCGGGAATTTCCGCCACCAGCTCCGTGGAGACCTCGGGCGTAAGGCATGCCGCGTCATAGCCGTAGCGCGTATTGTCGAGATAGACGTCTGAACCTGCTGTGCGGATGAGCTGTACGCACGCCCATTGTCCGCTATTTGCCGCGCGGTTATATTGGAACACGACCGTATACCATGTTTCCGCCGCAATGACGGCGTCCTCGCTCAGCGCAATACCATACTGGTTGTAGATAGTGGCGGGAATTTTTGAATATTGTGTAGTACCGTCATCATAAACGGTACCCGCACTGTATGTGGCAGCACTGCCCGGCGTAAAGATAATGTTGGCAAATTTAATCCCGTCGGGACCCGTGAGACGCAGCGTCGTGCCCGCCGTCAGATAGAAGTCGAACGCAATGTAGTTATAATTCTTGGAATACATGTTGTTCATGGCTTCCGTCGTGGACATGGTGCCGCCCGCGCCCGTATGGCGCGTTTCAGAGAGCACCAGATAGTTGCTCCATACGTTGTTGCTGCCGTTGACGTTGAAATGCATAACGCCGTCGCGCCCGCCGATGCCGTCCGCCTCTTCATAGGTCAGTGCACCCTCGGCTGCCACTACCTGCGCCCACTCCGCCGCGAACGCGCCGTTGTGTACGTTGATCGTAACCTGCGCGGTGATCTCGGCGCCGTCCGATTTGACATAGTACAGTTCCACGACCGCCGTACCGACGGACACGCCCGTGACGGTCATGCCGTCCAGACTGATATGCTCCCCCCCCCGATGCAACGCGCACCGCCACCTCGTCGGCGGAGACGGGTTCGCCGTCTACGATGAGCGCGCTCACGTTCAGCGTTGCCGTGCGTTCGGCGGCGAATTCTTCGTTCGTGCCGCAGTAGACGGCGTATTCATACGTTCCCAAAAGCAGTACGTCCATCGGGTAGGCGACGACGTGCATGGTGCATTCCACGCTCTCCGTGTGTTCGCCCTCGGTATAGCCGATGGTGAACGTGACGTCCGCCTCGCGCATTGCGCCGCCGCTCCCGTCGGCGGGGGCGATGACCAACTCACCCTCTTCGGCGTCGTAGGTGACAAAGTCCGCAGTGCTCGAAAATCCGGACACGGTATAGCCGGAAATGCTGACACCCCGCCACGTGACGCGCAGGAAGGAGGAGAGCAGTTCGCTCGTTCCGTCGATGGCGTAGTCGAAGCTGCTTGCCTGCACCTCGAGCAGGTTGTCGAAACCGTAGCCGCCGTCATAACGCCAGCTGCTGTCCTTCCAATAATGGAAATTGCGCACATCGAACTGCGTCACGGGCGATGCCGCCGCATCGTCGCAGGAGAGATAGAGCGTGTCATACGCGGATGCGCCGGGATTGATTGCCACAACAACGCTCACCCATTCGTTGTCCGGAATTTCGGAAACGCGTCTGCCGTTCTGGAACACATAGACGTTCGGATTGTCCACTTCGCCGTGCAGCGTGACCGTGCGCGCCTCCGCGCTGCTCAGCGTGCTGTCATAGGCGAACAGCCTGGGCGTGCCCGCCACATAGCGGTAGTCGAAGGAGAACCAGAGCAGCTCCTGCGCCGCCGCGTTTCCGTAGTACACCTGCCAGGGGGTGATCTTGCGCTGCGAGCGGATCCAGTTCTGCCAGCCGCTGCCCTCGGGCGCGAGCGCCTTGTAGGTATAGTAGGCGCTCTCCGTGTCCGTTGCCTCCGTTTCTTTCAGGCTCGTGAAGGCGGGAGAGTACACAATGAATTCATTTTCGGGCGCGTTGTAATGCGCGGCGTTTTCCGCATCCTGTTCAAGGGTACGCTGCGCCGTGTCCGCTCCTGTAAGGTCAATGCCTTCGAGCGCGCTGTCGTCATACCAGAAACGGATGTTGTCGATATAGGTGGTGTCCCCCGCGCGGCTGCTGGAGAGGTAGGTATCGATCTGCGAATAGGCGTCCAGTTCGCGCAAGTCCACAAAGAAGGTGACCCACTGCTCCGCCGGCAGCGTGTTGGTGAGCACGCCGTCATCCACGATGAGCCGCTCGCGCATGTTCTTGGCGTGATCGACGTAGTACACGCTGTCCGAGCTGTACGGACCGTACTGTACGTTGAAACTGACGCTGCGGTACTGCTTGGCATCGTTCACCGTCTGCCCCGCGTAGTACACGTCGAAGGAAACGAGCACGATGCCGTCCTCCACGACGATGTTCTGATAGGCGCTTGTGGAGGAGAGCGTCTTGAGAGACTGCAGTTCGAGCTGATTGCCCCAGCGGATCCAGTCGTTGCCCTGGTTGGCGCAGTTTTCGGGGGTATAGTAGCGGTACACGCCCGTACGGTCCCCGATCGTCTCCTCCGTGAGCGCATACTCCGCACCGCCCTGGTTGGGGTCGGCGACGGCGCCCGTATTGGCGATGGAGAATTCGCTGAGCGGACGCTGATCATATGCGGGATAGAGCGCGAGCGTGACCTGAGCCGACGCGGTTTGCCCTTCCGTCTGCGCGGAGACCGTGAGGGTGGTCTGCGACGCCTGCGCGATCTCGCCCGCCGTGACCTGCGTCCCCTGCGCCGTGAAGAGCGTGCCTAGCCCCTCGCCCGTCACCGTGAAGTCCGCCTGCGTCTCGACGCCGCGCACCAGCAGGGTGGCGTCGATGACCGCCGTGCGGCCCTTGACGGGGGAGCTTTCGTTGACGTCATATACCGCGTAGCTTGCAGCGTCCGTCGTCACCACGTACTCGGGCAGGACGGTGAGATCAAAGGCAGAGCGCGCGGTCACGGTAAGCCCCTTCCAGAGCACCGCGATCTCCACCGTCGTCTCGCCCTCCGCGATGCCGCGGATGGCGCCGTCCTCGCCCGCGGCGATGGCGGAGTCCGCCACTTCAACGGAGGAAATTTCAAAGTTGGTATATTCCCTGTCGTTGTAGCGGATATACACGTCGGGCACGACGGTGCCGTTGACGTATGCCGTGAGCGCCTCGCCCATCAGGCGGGGCGTCAGACCGCTGTCCACCACGCGCACCGCACAGCTGCCGCTGCGCCCGTCGGCGCTCGCCGTGATGGTCACATCGCCCGTCTTGCCGAGGCAGGATACCAGCCCTTCCTGCGAGACGGTGGCGATGCTCTCATCGCTCGACGACCACGTCACCTCGCCCGATGCATCCGGAACGGTGAGCTGATAGTCGTCATATGCCTCCAGCGTCACTTCGGACGCGGAAAGCGTAAGCGGGTCTCCCGTCTGCGTGCATGCCGCAAAAATTCCCACGGCAAACAGCATCACGGTCATGAGCAGCAATGATACTTTCCATTTTCTTCCTTTCATTTGTCCGATCCCCTTTTCATAATTATTTTCCGGAAGGCCCCCACAGAGAGCGTCCGCACCGCCCTGCCGCGCGCCTTCGGCAGAGCGTTCTTTGCGGTACGCTTTGCATGAGCGTCCCCACTTGAACGTATGATCTCCTCTCCCACCCGCACGAAGGCGTTTTGATCGAACACCCCCTCGCGCAGCATGCCCGCCGTCAGCCGCGCCCGCACGGGGCGCACGCAGGCGAACACGTTGGAGAGATAGTAGTGGCGGTAGCAGGCCATGCTCTCATCCTCGGTATGGATGAGGCTCTGTCCCCTGCCCTCCGCGCGCATCAGCACGAGATTGGAATAGGCGAACAGGTAATCCACCTCGCGGGCGACGGTCAGAAACGCCGAGCGCGTCTCGTCGCGCGGATTGCCGTTTTCCTCAAACACGTTGCAGCATACGAGGTTATCGTACCACCGCCCCATGAGCGTTTCCTCCGAGAGCGGCTCCCCGTCTTCGCCGTGCAGCGTGATTTGGGTGGGCTTGTTGCACACGAGCAGCCCGCCGCCCTCGTTGTGGTGCGCATAATTGTTTTTGAACACGACCTTGGTGCAGGCGTTGTCGATATCGAAGCCCTGCGCATCGTTGCTGCCGTGCCGCATGTAGGTGCAGCCGCTTTCGTTTGCGCGCATCCACACCTCATGCGCATCGAACACCCACAGACCCGCGTTCCAGTAATTTTCCCGCCCGAGATAGTTGGCGTACATGCAGACGTTGCGCTCCATGAACGCATGGCGCACCGAAGAGAGGACGGCGCCGTCGCCGCCCGCACAGATGACGACGTTGTCCGAACACACGACGTTTTCATGGGGAAAATATCCCAGCCCGCGCGCGGCGTCCACGCGTCCGGCTCCCTCGCGCACGAAGGTGTTGCGCCCGTAGCCCACGCCCGGGCTGTCCGCCCAGACGTTGGCAAGGTAGATGCCCGTGCGCGCCACGTTCTCCACGCGGTTGCGCAGAATGTAAATGTTTTCAAACCAACTTGCGCCCGTCTCTTTTTCCGTCTCGTTGAGAAAGATGATGCCGCCGTGCGAGCGGCGGTTGTACCGCCAGTAGGTGCGCGATCCGGGATAGTATTCGGGACACACGCGCTCCACGTCCACCTCGTCGGGGTCAGTCTGCGCGGGCGGAACGCTCGAATCCCAAAAGAAGTTGACGTCGTGCACATAGCAGTCCTCCACCGCCACGTCCGTCAACGCGCCCGCGCGGTGCGGGCACACGAAGATGCCGCGCAACGCCTGCGGATCCGTCACCTCCAGCCCGCGCAGCGTGACATGCGAAGAATGCACGCGGATGACCGCCTCGCCCCCGCAAAAGACGGGCATGCCCTTGCCGTAGCCGCACACGAGCACGGGGAGCGGGCGCTGCGTCTCGATGCACAGCCCGCCCTCGAACACGTCGCCCCCGCGAAATGCCGCGCACACGCCGCCGCGCCGCACAAGCCGCGCCGCCTCCGCCAGGGTGCGCTTGGGACATTCGGGGGAAAGCCCGTCGTTTTCATCGCTGCCCGCCGCGGAAAAGTAATAGGTGACGGCGGGCGCGTGTACGGGCGGGGTGAGATCGCAGGGTCTGTCCTCGTCAAACAGTCCCGTCGTATCCCCTTCTTCGGGGAGGAATCCCCTTCCTTTCACGTACTTCATACTCCGTTCCCCGCAAATGCGCCGATGTAGGCGATGCCTTGCGCCGCCGTGCCGAGGATGTCCGCGCTCAGCATGCCGTCGATGAGCACGCCGATGGAATACAGCCGCGCCTCGCCGCCCGCAAAGGAGAGAAGCGCCTGCGTGCCGTCATAGGCATCGGGCAGGGTGATGAGCGGATCGACGTCGGTGACGGGCGTCTCTCCCGTATCGGCATACGCATCGCCGAGGTTGTAGTAGAGATTGTGCTCGAACACGGGTTCGTTGAGCAGCCCGATGTTCATGCGCGCCGAGGCAGACTGCGCGCTGTAGAAAATGTTGTTGGCGTAGTAGTGCCCGTCGATGGCCTGCACGTCCTCGATATTGATGATGCGCTGCTGTTCGATTTCCCCGAGGATAACGGTGTTGTTGTAGCAGTACAGATCGTCCACCTTGCGCGCGAGCGTCAGGAACGCCGAACGGGAGGGATCGCTCGCCAGCCCGTTGTAGGCAAACACGTTGTTGCGCACATAGTTGTTGCCCCATTCGCCGAGCAGCTGTTCCGTCTGTCCGTTCGGAGAGACGACGTTGCCTTCCGCGTCATAGCGCAGAAGGCCCGCGGTATTGTTGCACAGGAGCAGGCCGCCGCCCTCGTTGTGGTGCGCATAGTTGTACTGGAAGTAGATATTC
The DNA here is from genome assembly GCA_944340905.1 of uncultured Clostridia bacterium. Classification (GTDB taxonomy): domain Bacteria; phylum Bacillota; class Clostridia; order Christensenellales; family Borkfalkiaceae; genus Gallimonas. The sequence continues at coordinate 12,769 of CALVLT010000017.1, read as the reverse complement.
ACGCAGGAATTGTCGATATCGAATCCCTCGCCGTCGCCCGCGCCGTTGCGCAGGAAGGTATAGGCGGCCTCGTTGTTCTGGAACACCACGTTGTCCGAATCAAACACCCAGACGGCGGCGTTGAAGTACTGGTACGCCGCGTTCGTGCCCACGGGGCGGCCCGTTCTGCCCAGATAGTTGGCGCGGTAACAGGTGTTGCCCTCGAGGAAGGAATCCTTCCCGGCAAGGATGATGCCGTCGCCGCCGATGAGGTCGAGCTTGTTGCCCACGAAGTTGACGTTCTTGTGCATGAAGTAGCCGATGCCCTCTTCCGCGTTGTTGTATTCGTCCGTCTTGTCGCTGCCGTCCACAAACTTGTTGTTGCCGTAGCCCACGCCGGGCGCGTTGCTCCAACGCGTTGCCATGTAGATGCCCGTGCGGGCGACGCGCTCGACGGTGCAGTTGCGCACATGGACGTTTTCATACCAGCTCGCCCCCACGCTCGTTGACGTGTTGTTGTAGAAGACGATGCCGCCGTAGTTGCGGTAGTATGCCCTGCCGTAGCTGATACGATTTCCTTCTTCGCCCTCGATTGCCTCGGGGCAGATGGCGTCCAGCTCGTCGGGGTCGGTGGGCGGATTGTTCTCATCGAAGCGATCGTCCCAGAAGAAATTGACGTCATGGACATAGCAGTTCTCGATGACGATGTTCTCCATCGCCCCCGCGCGCACCGTGTTCACATAGATGCCCTGGTAGGCGTAGGGATCGGTGATCTCCAGATCGTAGATGCGCGTGTTGCCCTGCGTGATGAGGATGACGGCGTAGGCGGTGTCCGTCTCGGTATTCGTGCCCGTCAGCACGGGCATGCCGTCCGCCTCGTCGCCGTAAGCGCCGACCACGAGGGGCCGCTCCGGCGTCGCCGTATAGCCCGCGAGCTGCAGCTGCCCCGAAAATGTGCTGCCGCGCTTGAGCAGAAAGCGCAGGGGATTGTCATCGCTCGCCTCGCGGGCGAGCTGCGTCATCCCGGCAAGCGTGCGTTTGGGCGCGAGCGCGCTGCTGCCGCTGTTGCCGTCGTTGCCGTTCTCGCCGTCAAAGTAGTAGGTGGTGTACCCCTCCGCCTCGTAATCGATCTCGGCGGGCGGCTCGGACGCCGTGGGCGCCGTATAGGTGATCTCCGAAGGTTCGGGGTCCGTGTCGGGGTCGGGGTCCTGCTGCGTCCCGGACGCACAGCCCGCGAATGCCAGCGCGGAAACCATTGCCGCAAGGAGCGCCATGCTCCGTACAAACAGCTTTTTCATCGAAATTTCTCCTTATCGTGTTTATTTTTGCTCAGCCCTTGACCGCGCCGAGCGAAATGCCGCTTGAAAAGTTCTTCTGCAGGAAGGGAAACAGGATACACACGGGCAGAACGGTGACGACGATGGACGCGCTGAGCACCTGGTCGCTGCCAACGGCGGAGTTGGTGGCGCCCACCGCCTCGCGCAGATAGCGCAGATAGTACTGCACCGTCCAGAAGGCGTGGCCCTCCTCCGTCTTGCTGATATAGAGCAGGATATCCATCCAGCTGTTCCACTTGGAAATGAGGGTGATGAACGCCGTGGTGACGATGACGGGCTTGCTGACGGGAATGATGACGCTCCAAAGCAGCTGGAACCAGTTTGCCCCGTCCATCATGGCCGCCTCATCCATCGCCCGCGGCAGTGAATAGACGTAGTTGCGGATGAGCAGAATGTTGTACACGCCGAGCGCGGGCGGGATGATGAGCGCGAGAAAGGTATCCACCATGCCCAGCGAGCGGATGATGAGGTAGGTGGGGATCATGCCCGCGTTAAAGAACATGCTGAACACAAACAGGAAGTTAAAAAATTTGTGCAGGGGCATCTCCTTCTTGCTCAGGGCATAGGCGCTGAGCACGTTGACGACGAGCGAGAGCGCGACGGTGCACAGCGTCACCCAGACGGAGTTGCCGAAGCTCGACCAGAACAGGCTGTCCGTAAATAAGATCTCATACGCCGCCGTGCTGAACGAGTAGATAACGAGCGAATAGCCGTGCCGCGCAAAGGAGAGGCTCTCTTCAAAGGAAGAGGTGAGCATCAGCCACAGGGGAAGAAGGAAGATAAAGGTGAATACGGCGATAAAGACCCCTTTCACGATGACTGCGGCCCTGATCTTGTGTCTGCGCCGCATCATAGGATCCCCTCGTTGTCCGTCTTTTTCACGATCTTGTTGGCAAACAGCACCAAAATCAGCCCGATGATGCTCTGAATGAGTCCCATCGCCGTTGCAGAACCCATTCCGGGGCCGTTCAATTGGGTGTAGGTATACTTCCCGATGACCTCCACCGTCTCGTTGATGGCAGTGCTGTCGGGCACCAGCGCGAGGATCTGTTCATAATTGTCCTTCATGATATTGCCCGTATCGAGGATGAGCTGCAGACAGATGACGCTCATGATGGAGGGCAGCGTCACGTGGAACGCCTGCCGCAGCACGCCGCCGCCGTCCAGCGCGCACGCCTCGTACAGCTCCTCGTCGATATTGCACATCGCCGCAATGTAAATGAGCGTTCCCCAGCCCATGCCCTTCCAGAGCGAGGTAACGGCAAGGATGAGCCACCACGGGTCGGGCGTGGTGTACCAGCGTACCCCCTCCTGTCCAAGCATGTGCAGCACCGTGTTGATGAGTCCCGTGTCCGTGCTCAGCAATGCGAACGCCATACCGCTGACCGCCGTCCAGGAAATGAAGTAGGGAATGAACGAGATGCCCTGAAAGATACTTCTGACATACTTGTTGCGGATGGAATATACGACGAGCGCAAGCGCGAGGATGATGGGAAAATTGGTGGCGATACGGATGATGGAAATAAAGATGGTGTTGCGGAAGATCTGATACATCTTGTCCGACGTGGCGGCGAGCAGAATGTTGCGGAAGTTCTTCAGCCCGATAAACTCGCTGTAATATCCGTCGAAGATGTCATAGTCCTGAAACGCCGTCACCAGTCCGCCGAGCGGCAGATAGTGGAAGAGAATGAGCAACGCAAGCCCCGGGATGAGCATGAGATACAGTCCCTTGTATTTGCCCGCGAGGGCAAGTTTGCCGCCCGTCTTTCTTCTTCTGACGGGCAGCCGTGCCTGCGTCTGCCGAGCGGCAGCCCCCTGCTCCTCTTGTGTTCTTGTCTCTTCTTTCATGTTGCCTCCTTTGTGACGCGCACCGCGTCACTTTCTTTGTTTTCCGCCGCGGATGCGGCCGGCGAGCGCCGAAAACCACGAATATCGGATGCCGCAGAAAATCACTGCCCCGACGACGGCTGCCGTCAGAACGCAGATACAGCCGATCGCAAAGGGCGAAAGCCCGGGTGAATAGGTAAAGTACCCCAGCCAGAGGGCGATCGTCTCCCCCTCCGACGTTGTGACCTCGCGCGGCGTCAGGCGCAGCGTACTCTCATCAAGCACCTCGATATTCTCCGAGGAGACGTAGCACAGTTTCCCGTCCAGGCGGATGGTGATGCTCTCGGCAAAGAGCAGCTGCGCCGCACGGAAGGTAACGATCCTGTCCTTCGTGCCCGCAAGATAGGCGGAAAAATCCTCGAACGCCGCCGTCTGCAGCGCACCGTCCGCATACCGCTGCGCCGCAATTTCGTAGCCGGGATTGTCCGCCCGCGCGAGCACGTGCGTCACCTGCGTGCGCCCCGCGTCCGTGCGCGGGTAGACGGTACACGTCACCCTTCCGCGCACGCCGCTGTAGTAACCCTCGAGCGTCTCCATCTGGTCGGAGAAACTGGCATAGGTGGACCCGAGGCGGTAGTAGATATCCCCCAGCCCCCCGATCTTATCCAGCCGCCGCGTCGAGAGGCTGACCGTATAGCAGGCATCCGTCTCGGCATATTCTTCGATGTTGAGCACGTCCACGTCGTCCGAATAGCCGTTGAGAATGGCGATATAGTCCCCGAAAAAGCGCTGAAAGTCGGCGAAGGTCTCCAGGCCGTATTCCTCCCGCATCCGCTGTTTTTCCACGACAAGCTCCGTATCGGAGGAGCCGCCGCTGCGGAGCGCGACGTACATGCCGGGCGTCTCCCCTTCCGCCCGCGCCGCCAGCGGCTGCGGGAAGAGGACGCACGCCGCAACCGCAAGAACGAGCGCGAGCAGACAGCCGATCCGCCGCATCATACCTTCTGCGCGATGCGCTCTGCGATCAGGCGCATGCCCTCGTCGTTGGGATGAATGGCGACCCCGCCGTGCCGGAACTGCCCGATCGCCTTGTACTCGTCCCTGTCGCGCGCGCCCAGATCGCCCAGATGCACAAAGGCATAGCCGTTCTCCTGCGCCACAAAGCGGATATCGTCATTGATGCCGAAGTCCTCCCAGAACAGGTCGGTGACGATGACCTTTGCGTCCTTGCGGGGAGTGAAATAGCGCACCATGGTTTCAAAGTGGGGGCGGAAGGGGATCTCGCGCAGCTTGTCGCGGATGCCCCAGACGTTTTCGCCGATGCGGATCACCACGATGTCGGCGGCAAAACCGCGCGCCGCCTTCCAGTCCTCCAGCCGTTCGTCCTCCCAGTAGTGGCGCTCCCATTCGCCGCAGCAGGCGGTGCAGTAATTGACCGGCCCGAGCTTGCGCTCGATGAGCCGCACCGCCACGTGCACGTAATCCTTTTCCTCGCACGAGGCCGCCATGCCCCAGTCGTGTTCCCAGCCGATCTCGGGCTTGGGCTTGTGACGGGTGATGGAGTTGCCCACGAACAGCACGCTGTGCGGCGCGCCTTGATCGACGATGCGCACGATGTCATAGTCGTCCGTCTGTCCGCTGGCAGATACGGTGTTGCGTTCATAATCGCTTGTATTCATGTTCTCCTCCTCAGCGCACGATGACATACTCTATCCCGAGAATTTCGGCAATGCGGGCAATGGTCTGCGCCCTGTGGCCGATGCCCAGCGCATAGTGATGCGTCGGCCCCTCCAAGACCCAGCGGCGGATGAAGTCGCGGGTATCGGGCGGAAAGTAGCCGCGCGTGTTCGTGTTCCCCGTGGGCGGGATAGGCCCCGCCTTGGAGTACCCCTCCCCGATGACAAACTTGAATGTTCCCTCCCCCGTCTGCGTGATGCCCAGCATCGTGATGGGTCCTTCCTTGAGCTTGAACTCGACGGACGCGCCCGAACCCGGCTTGCCGTGATACTTGACGAGGGAGCGCAGAACGGGCTTGCCCTCCGCGATCCTGATATGGTGCGGCCCGTCATGCCCGATGAGGATGACGTTGTCGTCAAAATCAAAGGGGTGCAGCTCGGCAAAGCTGCCGCCCATATCCAGCCTGTCCATGATGAACATGGCGATGTTCGTCTTGATGTCGAACTCGCCGCACATGGGTATTCCCTGCGCGTTGAGAATGGAGTTGCCCACGATGAGCGTAGTCGCCACCGTGCGCGCGAGGGAATCCCTGCGGCCCTCGTAATAGTACGCCATGCCGTCGAGGTGAAAGCGCTCCACAAGGCGGTCGAGCGCAGCGGCGGACTTTGCCGCCTGCTGCAGATCGTCGTCCGTCAGTTTGCGTGTGACGGGATCACTCTTGGGATCGGGCATATCGAATTCCGCGCGGATGAGCGCCGTCTTGTCCGCCACCTCGGCGGGCGTCACCTCCTCATATGCCTGCAAAAGGTCGTCGATCTCGATGAGCGGAACGTGTACGCCGAAAGCCGCCGCGATCGCCGTGGGGTCGGCGTGCATGTCGTACATCGCCTCCAGCACCCGTCCCATCAGCCCGAGGCGCGCCCCGCGCAGCCCGCGCAGCACCTTGGCAATATCGCACCACTCGGCGATCTGCCCGTCCGCCTGCGCATCCCCCTCCAGCGTACCGAGAATGACGTCGTTGACAGGCTTATGAAAGCGCTGCGCGACACAGGTAAACTCGGGAACGGCGCAGATGCTGTCGTTTTCCAGCTGCATGAAGGTGCACGCCTTGCCGTAGTCCATGGCGCGGCGGGGCTGCAGCGCAAGGAGCACGACGGGGATCTTGCCCAGCGCCTGCAGAATGGGCGCAAAGACGGAGGAGGTGGCATACGTCACCATGTCGCAGAACACGAGATCGAGGTCTGCGCCGAGCATCTTCGGCGCGGTCTCAAATGCCTTTTCGCTCGAATCCACCATACCGAAGTCCAACAGTTCGACGTCGTTCGCGCGCACCTTGCCGCACGCAAGCGCATAGTAGCCCATGAGCGATTCATACAATCCGGGGAACTGTTCCCAATACACAGCGTGCGCGACCGCAAAAATTCCGATGCGGCACGTTCTTTTCTTTTTGCGTTCAATCATCTTCCCTTACTCCGAAAACTTTTTTGATCGCCTCGAGATACCCGTAGCCGAACTGCTCGTCCGGTTCGAGATAGTTGCCCTCCGTCCACTCGTTCCAGATGGCCGTGACAAAGCTGCCGCGGTAATCCCTGCGCCGGCTGTATTCCAGCGCCGCGCGCAGTGCGCGCTCATACTGTTCGGGACTGCTGTGCACGACGACAGCATACCACGGATACGTATTGAGATTTTCGTACGTCTCCGACTGAATGGTGCGCGGACTCTGATCCAGTCCCGTCATGAGGTGCACGGTCATGGGGATCTCATAAAACGCCGCATCGTGTTCAAACGTTGCGATGCCCGCGTCCACGAAGTCGGCGTATTCCACGCTCAGACGGTCGTCCTGATATTTGACGGGCCACCAATAGCGCACCCCCTCGTCGATGCCGAGCGTTCTGAGCAGCGCGTTGAGTTCGCGGGGTTTATCCAGCAGGTCCTCTATGATGTCGGGCACGCAGGCGAGGTGTACTTCGCCCAGCCCCGCACGGCGCACGCGCTCGCGGAATTCCTTGAAGATGCGCGCCGTCTCCTCCACCGAGCCGAACTCCCTGACAAGCTTGCCCACGTTGTAGATAATGAACAGCAGCCTGCCGTCCACGCGGATATAGTTGGGGCGGGTAAAATACCTGTGAATGAAATTGTCGGTGATGCGCACGAAGTCCGCCTCGGTCACGGCGCCCGACATGAGCACGGGCGAGATGATGTTGCGCGGCGAAGGATGAGCATAGATGGCGTCGTGGTTGCACCACATGAGAGCGAACGGAAAGTCCGTTCCCGATGCGAGAAAGCCCTCGTCCAGGCAGCGCATGCGGTACTCCGCCTGTGCATAACAGTAGGTATCGAAAATAAACCCGTCGATGCCGTACGCCTTTGCCGTCGCGATCTTCTTTTGCATGACGCGCGGGTCTGCCTCGTCCTCGTACCCCCACAGCGGGACTTTGGGCTGTTCGTGCCCCTCAAAGCGCGCGCGGGCGCACTTGAGCACCTCCCACTCCGTCCAACCTTTGCCGTGCCACTTCTCGTTCAGGGCGTCCACGTGCCAGTTCGGAAAATAATAGGCATAGAGAGGTTTGCGTTTCATTGGTTTTTCTCCTTGAAGATTTTTCTGATACATTCGAGAAATTCATATCCGTACACGGTGTCCGGCTCGAGGTAGTTGCCCTCCGTCCACTCGTTCCACGAATTGAAGGTGATGAAGTGGCCGCGGTAATCGGCGCGTTCGGCAAGCCGCTTGGTCTCGCGCAGGGCGCGCTCGTAATCCTTTCTGTTGCGTCCGACGACGACAGACCCCCACGGATAGCACTCTAAATTTTCATACGTCTCCGATTGTATGGTGCGCGGGCTGTTGTCCAGGCCGCAGCACACATTCAGGTTGACGGGGATGTCAAAGAACGCGGCATCGGCGCGGCCGCGATCCAGCCCCGCATCCACAAACTCGGAATAGCCGACGGTAAGCACATGCTCCGGAAAGCGCGGATCGTCGCAGTGACGCGTCGGCCACCAGTAGCGCACCCCTTCGTCTACGCCGATTTCCGCCAGAAAACGGTTGGCGTCCTCCCGCTCTTTGAACGCACCGAGCACCTCGGGCGCATGGCAGCCGATGACCATTTCCCCCAGCCCCGCGCGCCGCACCCGTTCGCGCAGGCCGTCGAAGGCAGCGCGCACGCGTGCCGCGGAGCCGAAGTCCCGGCTCAGGCGCACGACGTTGTAGACGATGAACAGAAGCTTCCCCTCCACGCGGATATAGTTGGAACGGGCAAAATATTTGCGGATAAAATCGTCGGTGATGCGCACGAAGTCCTCTTCGCTCACCCGCCCGCTCTTGAGCACGGGCGAGACGATATTGCGCGGCGAAGGGTGCGCATAGATGCTGTCATGGTTGCACCACATGACGGCAAACGGGAAATCCGTTCCCGATGCGAGAAAGCCCTCGTCCAGACAGCGCGCGCGGTACGGCCCGTCGTCAAAATAATAGGTATCGAAGAGAAAGCCGTCGATGCCGTATGCTCTCGCCGTCGCGATCTTCTTTTCCATGACGCGCGGGTCCGCCTCGTCCTCGTATCCCCACAGCGGAACGGCGGGCTGCTCGTGCCCTTCAAAGCGCGCGCGGGCGCACTTGAGCACCTCCCATTCCGTCCAGCCTTTGCCGTGCCATGCCTCGTTGCGCGCATCCACATGCCAGTTCGGGAAATAGTATGCGTACAATGGGATTCGTTTCATTTTCCTCCTCCTTGTTGACCGCCGCCTTGTTTTCTGCTATAATGAACGCAAAAATTTCGGAGTGCGGACATGTTATTTGAAAATATTGCGCCGTTTGTACGGTTTGCAACGCGCCAGACGCTCTCTTCCAAGAAAAACGTCGTCAACTACGACCACCGCCTGTATTTTGCGCTGGATGGCTCGGCGACCATCACCCTCAACAGCAAACCCTATCATATGTCGCCCAACTGCCTGCTCATCTGGCATGCGGGCACGGTGTATTCCTACGCCAAGGACGCCGGCACGCCGTCCTTTGAGATCGCCTCGTGCAATTTCGATTATACGCGGTGTGCCGAACACGTGACCACACCCGTGCCGCCCTGTTCCATCAAGTCCTTTTCGGAGAGCAAAATTCTGAGCGAACGGGTGAACTTTGAGGATAAAAAGAGCTTCAACGACGTGATCTATATTCCCGATGCGGGCATCCTGCGCGAACCCCTTCTGCAGCTCTGCCAGGAATATCAGCGAACCACCAGTTTCCGCCGCCTCAAGCTCAACGCCATCTTCTTCGACGTGCTCTATCACCTCTCCCGCCTTGCCGAAATTCAGTCCCCCTCCGCCACACTTGCGGAAAAGGTCGTGCTGTATCTGCAAAATCACTTTATCGAATCGCCCACCCTGCAGTCGCTCGGCAATATCTTTTCCTATCACCCCAACTATCTCAACAATATTGTGCTGCGGCAGACGGGACTTTCCATCCATCAGCACATCATCAAGCTGAAATTCAACCGCGCGCTCGAACTGATCATGACGACCAACATGAGCGTGACGGACATTGCCGCAAGCGTCGGCATTGCCGATGCGCAGTATTTTTCGCGCATGTTCAAAAAGCTGTACGGCGTTCCGCCCCTGCGGTTCCGCATGAAGAATGTGGGAATACCGTCAAACAAATCCTGAAAGCCCGCACGTACCCCGCCGGGGACAATTTGACTATATCACAGAAATCACAAAATACAATAGAGAAAACACTTTCACAAATGGACAAAATAAATATTTTACGGTTGCCTGCGGGCAACCGTTTTTGATGCGGAAAAATGTACGCATATACTCCCTTCAGTCAAGAAAAAGCCTGCACCGTCCACGGCGATCCTCTGCGAAAAAACAAAAAACCGTCGATTCCCGACGGTTTTGGGAGGAGCAATGTTCCACATGCTCACTTTGTATTTTACGTTTTATCCCCTCGGGGCGCTTTGCAATGCCCTAGCTCGTAATTGGCATAGGCGGAGCGCGAAACCCCCAACAAGTTTGCCGTATCCCTTTGGGAAAGCCCTCTTGACAGTCTCAGCTCTCTGAGCCGTTCACAAAATTCCTTCATGGAGAGCATGCCGTATTTGTCCTATCATGCTGTGACTCTATCCCTTTTTGCCGCGCTCCTTCACTTTCTCCCTGGCGAGCAGATAGATCTCCTCCGTTGCGAAGGAAATTTTGGTGAGCCGGTCGCGCATGCCCACGGGGTGCAGCCAGTAGCTGTCGTCGTGCGTGGAGATGTCGATACAGTCGCCGAAGATGTTCTTTTTATACTTGTCCTTGCGGTAGGGATAGTCGTTTTCGATATGGACGCTCTCCAGCTCAGTGCCCGCCCAGGAAAGTTCGCGCGCCTCGCCGTACGCCGTGCAGGAGAGGAAGGTCCCCTCGCACGTCTGCACCAGTCTGCCCCTGCCCTGATCGTAAAAGCGCTTGGCGTTGGGCAGGGTGTGGACGGTGACTTCCGCCTCGAACCGGTAGCGTCCTTCGCGCACCTCGCGGCGCACGTTTTCGCGCTCCCACGCCGTCCAGTCGGGAACAAAGCGGAATTCCGTCTCTCCCTCCTCGGCGGTGAGTTCGCAGAAGGTGCTCAGCTGCCACGCCTTGCCGCAGGCGGCGCACCACAGGCGGGTGCCCTCCGAATACATCATGAACTCCTTGCCGCAGTGCGGACACTGATAGAGGATATTGTGCAGCCCGTCCGCACGCCTGGGATTTTTGATCTCGATGCCCTCGGCGCGCTGATAGGCGTAGTCATCCCGCTGCATCGCCGCATGCACGCGGCAGTTCAGCTCGTCCGCGGAAAGGCTTTTGACCTCCTCCCTGGTGGCGACGCACTCCAGCTCGCAGCGCAGGGGAAGGTACTGCTCGTCCTTGTTCCACTGGGGCGCGGCAATGAAGGTGCCGTACAGCCGCAGTACGACGGCGGGCACGTTCATGAGCTTGCACATTTTCCCCAGCGAATCGGGCAAAAAGCCCGTCGTGCCGTCCAAAGTATAGCGCGCCTCGGGATAAATACACACGATCGTTCCGTACTTTTCGGCACAATAGCGCATGTTGCGGATGAGGCTCAAATCCTTGACGAACTTGCGCTTGGTGATGCAGCCCAGGCGGCGCATGAAAAAATCACCCACGTCGCGCACCGCGTCGATGGCAACGACGTTGTTTGCGTCATAGGGCGCGACGGCGGTGTACATGGCGGGAAAGTCGAGCATGCTCGCGTGCGTGACAAACAGCAGGTAGGGCGGCTCGATGCCCTCCATGTTCTTTTTGACGACCGTCACCTTGCGTCCCTTCAGGCGGGGACGGATGGCAAAATTGCGCGCAAGCCACATCCAGAACTTGCTCGGCTTCATGGGCCGCCTTGTAAAATCGTAGTGTCTGATCTTCGCCATACCTCTCCTCCTCGGCGAACGGGCGCCGCTTTTGTCGCCCTGTGCCTATATTATATCATCCGGGGAGAGATATGTCAAGATTGTAAGCGTTTTTCACACGAGCCCTTCCGCAAGCAGTTTCACGCCGATGGCGATGAGCACCGCGCCGCCCAGAAGTCCCGCGGAATCGGCGAATTTGTCCCCCGCCCTTCTGCCCAACTGCACGCCCGCAAAGGAGAGCGCAAAGGTGACGGCGCCGATGACGGCGGCACAGCCGGCAACGTGCAGGGGCAGGCCGTCCGACGTCTGCACGGCGAGCAGCGTCACCCCCACGGCGAGCGCGTCGAGGCTGGTGGCGACGCCCTGGGCGATCAGCCTTGCCGCAAAGCCGCGCTGCGTCTGCGCGTGCGGAGCGAGCATGGGGCGCAGGGCGTCCGAGCGCGCCTTTTCGCGCAGTTCGCCGATGCAGTCGAAGAGCATCTTCCCGCCGATAAGCGCGAGCAGCATAAAGGAGAGCCACGGCGCAATGCGCTCGACGATCGCGGAAAAGGCATAGCCGCAGAAATACCCGATGAGGGGCATGGCGAACTGAAAGAGCGCAAACGTTGCCGCCATGACGACCGCTTTCGCCGTCTTCATGTGCGGCTCCGCCATGCCGCTCGCCATGCTGACGGCGACGGCGTCCATCGCGAGCGCCGCGCCGATGAGCACGATCTCCAAAAATGACATTTTCTCCATCTCCTTTACGCGCGTTCGCAAAGGTAAAATCTTCTTCTGCGGGGGTACAAAAAAGACTTATGCGCCGAACGCACGCCAAAGCGTTCCGACGCATAAGTCTCGTCATTTCAGATAGCGCCCGCGGGATATGCCGCAATGTGTGGACGGTATCGCTCGAAAGAGCCGACTACTCCCCTATGTCTGCTGCTTTATTGTACTCGCCAAAGGCCTGTCTGTCAACACAATTTTGCGTGTTTTCACAAATTTGCGTCCCCTTCTGCCAGAACGCGCAGCACGGCGCGGGCGCGGGAGAGCGGGACGGGCGCGGTCTGCGGCGTACAGTCCTCGCATTTGCGCACGATCCCCTGGGCGGGGCGCCCCGCCTTGCCGTAGGGAACGAGCACGTGCACCCCCTCCTCCAGCCTGCGCGGCGCAAGGTACCAGCATGGCGCGCCCATGACGTCTACTTTGACGAAGGTATGCACGCCGTTATCGGCGATCACCCCGCCCGAAAGAGAATGGATCATCCTGACCTCCGAGATTTAGACATGATAATGTGGTTTTGTGCTCGCTATCCTTTGCGAGGGGATTCCTTCGTCGCGCTGCGCGCTCCTCTGAATGACGTACAGCCAACCGTCATTCAGAGCGGAACGAAGAATGCCCGCTAACCGTCATTCCGCCCGACGCCATAGGCGGCGCACGAGTCCCATAGGGACGAAGTAACGATAGCGAGGAATCCCCCCATACGTTGTCCTACGGGCATAAGAACGCGGTTTTGCGCTCGCTATCCTTTGCGAGGGGATTCCTTCGTCGCGCTGCGCGCTCCGCTCTGCTCGCCGCCGCAGACGGCACACGAGC
>CALVLT010000016.1 GCA_944340905.1 uncultured Clostridia bacterium | reverse complement strand
CCCCACTGCTGCCTCCCGTAGGAGTTTGGACCGTGTCTCAGTTCCAATGTGGCCGATCACCCTCTCAGGTCGGCTACCCATCGTCGGTTTGGTGGGCCGTTACCCCGCCAACTGCCTAATGGGACGCGAGCTCATCCATATCCGATAAAATCTTTTACCCCATGGAGATGCCTCCTCGTGGTCTTATGCGGTATTAGCAGTCATTTCTAACTGTTATTCCCCAGATATGGGCAGATTGCTCACGCGTTACTCACCCGTCCGCCACTAACGTAAGGAGCAAGCTCCTCACGTCCGTTCGACTTGCATGTGTTAAGCACGCCGCCAGCGTTCATCCTGAGCCAGAATCAAACTCTTGAGTTTAATTGTTTAAAGCCGATGCGCAGCTAAAGCGCACCGACGGCTCTAACGAATTTCGTTATCTTGCTGACTTTGTTTTGAGTACTTTGATGCTCAAAAAATTGACAGAAACTGCTTTTTGTGTTACAAAAAATCGTTTCTTTCTTATTCGATTTTTAATCTGCGTTGACCGAACAACAGTTCGGCGCTGTCCCCTTCGCGGAGAGAGCTTGCCTATTATAACATACTCTTATGCTCCGCGTCAAGCGTTTTGATACATTTTTTTCAGATTTTTTCGGAATTTTTTCCGAATCGTCTGCAATGTATCCCCTCGCTCAGACAGCTTGCTTATTCTATCACATAAAAATCGGAAAGTCAACTGTTTTTCGCGATTTTTTTGTCTTTTTTTCAGATTTTTTCGAGCGGATTTTTGCCCCACAATCTGTTGTGTTTTTGCACTCATTATGGTACAATAGATATGGTTTTATTCCTGTACGGGGGGAATTTTTTATGAGGACGCTGCAATTTATTTTTTGCTTTCTTGCCTGCCTGGCATTCGCCGCGGCGGCAATGGTCGCGCTGCTGTGGAGCGTGTGGCTGGCGTTCATCCCCGCCTTCCTTGTCATCGTATTCGGGATCCTCGTGCTCGTTACGGAAAAAAAGCGCAGGCAGGCGGAAAACGAGCACGCCCGTTTGAGCGCTCTGCCCGATCAGGAGACGCAGGACAGGCAGTGAGCGGCGCGTCCGGCTCTATATATAATATGGTAATAAGGGCACAGGCCGCCGCAAAACCGCGGCGGCATTTTTTATGGCGGTTTTCACGCAAACGCGGTTGTCTTTTTTTTGCATCTGTGCTACAATGAAAGCGATCTTGTCTGGAGGGGCGTATGCGGGTCGTTCAGGTCGTCTTAAGCATTCTTTCCTGCCTGTTTGTAGTGGCCGCGGTGGCCGTCGGCTCTTTTTTGCAGAACCTGATCGCCGTGCTTGCGATGATGCTCTGCGCGGTCATCTGCGGCTGTGCAATGTTTATCGTGCGCAGGTTTGCGAACGAAAAGGCGGACGAAGAGGCGCGCAAGAACAAGCCCGACTTCATGAACCCGCCCAGGGAAGAGAACGGGGACGACACGCAGGAGCAATAGACGATATGCGCGCCGCCGTGCAAATGGCACGGCGGCGCAATTTTTTTTGCCAAAATCTTTTCAAAGAAAAGATTTTGGCGAGTGCGATGGAATTATGTTTTCGCTCCGTTCGGAATGACAGTAATCAAAGGGATCGTCATTCCGAGGAGTGGCGCAGCCGCGACGAAGGAATCCCCTCGCAAAATGCAGAATCCCCCCTGTCCTTCGGACATCCCCCCTTAAAACAAGTGTTAAGGGGGGCGAGAAAACCCTCCCTGTGTAAGGGAGGGCTGATTTATCTGCTTACGGCCTATGGCGGGCGGGATGATAGTTGATGAGCAATACAAATCAACGCCCGCGGCAGGACGTTTTGTCCTGCCGCGGGCATTTACTTCGTTTGGGTTTTTTCAGATCAGGTTGGTGCTGTTCATGATGAGCGCCATGCCGCTGCGCCGCCCCATTGCCGCGACGCTCAGGCCCGCAGCGCCCTGGTGCTCGATCCACGCGGGCATGACGACCCCGAGGAATTCATCCCCCTGCGTCTCGATGGAGATATAGCGCGCGCCGTACATCTTCCAGCTGCCCCTGTAAGCGCCGTCCATGGTGCCGTCTCCCCGCAGAACGACGCGCTGCGCCTTCAGCGTTTCCACCCCCTGACGGAACACCACCGCCTCAAACTTGCCCGCCGTAATGTTGAGCAGCTCGTCCGGCGTGACGTCCTGGAGCTCCTCCCCCGCATAGCGGTTGGCGTTCATCACGGGCCAGCCGTCCGAATTGAAATCGTACTGCCCCAGATAGAGATAGTGGAAGTTGTTGGAGCGCGAGAGCTTTTTTTCGATGAAATAATTGGTGCGGCAGTGATAGGCGATGAGCCGTACCCCCTGCGACGTGGTGAACATATCGTTGTGCCCGGGGCAGAAGTCGTCCACGGGGTCGTTCTCCCAGCAAAAAGACCCGAGCATCTTGTTGCCCGTACCGATGTCGGTGGAGCAGACCACGGGATTGCCGTTGACGTCCGTATACGGCCCCTGCGGCGTTTCGCTGCGCGCGCAGCGCATGTTGTACGCCGAGGAGAGCGAGCCGAACGAGCACATGAGATAGTAGTAGCGCTTTTTGGTCCACTTCCCGTTCTCGAGGACGGGCACGTCTCTTTCATAGTGCAGAACGCCGCCCTCGAGCGAGCCGCTCGCAAGCTGCGTGCCATAGTAATCCGCAAAGGCCGCCCTGCCCGCGGCGAAGTCGGCATAGCCCAGCCCGTCGCGGCGCAGCCCCGTGGCGGGGTCGAGTTCGATGAGGTACAGCCCCAGCCCGTACGAACCGTACACGAGCCACAGCCTGCCTTCGGCAAAGAGCACCTGCGGATCGATGGCGTTGGGCGTGCGCCAGCCAGCGGGGGACTGCACGATCAGCCCCTCGCAGACGAACGGCCCGAGCGGACCTGACGCCTTGGCAAGCCCGATGCAGGACTTGGAGCCGCCGAAATACCCCGTCAGGCAGAAGTACAGCCAGAATTTGCCGTCCGTGCCGCGCACGCAGTGGGGCGCCCAGAAGGACATGCTGCCGTCCTTTCCTGCACAGATGCCGTAGCCCACTTCGCGGCGGTCGGTGACGCACCAGTCATACGCCGCCTGCAGGTTGCCGTGCTCCGCTCCCGCCTCCCCCTTCTTGTAGAAGGGCGCGGCGCCCTCGAGCGCGAACGCGCTGCCCGCATATTCCCAGTGCAGCAGATCGTCGCTGACGCGGATCTGATAGCCGTTCGGCGCACCGAAGGTGTCCGTCGAATAGGCGTAGTACTTCCCCTCCCACTCGAGCAGCGAGGGATCGTGCGCGCAGCCCTCCTGCCAGGCGGTATAGTCGGGCGAGCGCATTGCAAGCCGGTTGAATCTCGGATTTTTGGGATATCGGATCGCCATTTTTTCATTCCCTCTCTCAGATACCAAGAGGGCGGACTGTGCGCCCGCCCTCTTTCATTGCAAAATTCAGGCCGCCGTGTCTGCCGCTTGCGCCTCGAACGTGCCCACCGCCCACAGACTGCGCCCCTCGGCGGAGACCGCCGTGAACACGAATGCGGGATGCATGGCCCATTCGCGGCTGACATACATGCTCTCATAGGCGGGCGCGGCAACGCCCTCGTAGGCAACGGCATCTTCGCCGCTGCCCAGCGTGATGGTGACGTACCTGCCGTCCCTCAGCTCCCAGCTGCCGGCGTCCGCGCCGTCCCCGTCCGTAATCGTGCCGTCCGCGCCGAAGGTGTAGGCGACGGACTGCGCAAACGCTTCCGTCGTTCCGACGGTGTGCTCGACGACGTTGTATTCGCCCGCGAGCTTTTCCTGCGTGATGCCGGTGCCCAGTTTTTCGCCCGCGTAGCGCTCCGGACTCATGACGGGCCAGCCGTCCTCATTGAAGAAGAGCTGGAACACATAGAGGTTGTGCATGCCCGAAACACCGTTGCCTTCCTCGCGGCGGACGTGCGCAACGACGAAGTACTCGCCGTCCACCTCGATGACGGAGTTGTGCCCGAGGGCGGCATAGCCGTCCGCGTCGTCGCCCATGATATAGTTGCCCGCGATCTTGTTGCCGCCGTTGTCCCCCGTGGCGGTCGCCACGTCCGTTCCCGTGATGTCCACATAGGGACCGTCGGGATTTTCACTGCGCGCCACGCGCATGTTGTAGGACTTGTTCAGATCGCCGTAGCTGACCATCAGATAATAGTAGTTCGTCTCCTCATTGTAGAAGATGAACGGGCCTTCCTGATTCTTGGTGCCAGACCACAGCTTGGTGCCGTAGGCATGTTCGCCGTCGTCAATGGGAAGTCCCCAGTTGTCGCCCGAATTGTGCAGTTCCTTGATATAGATGCCGTCCGAGGCGGAGCCGTACACCATCCAAAGCTTGCCCTCTTCATCATAAAACAGTTCGGGGTCGATGCAGTTGGGGTGAACGGAACTGTCGCCGACGCTGTTGACGATGAGCGTGTTGTTGGTGTAGGGGCCGAGCACGCTGTCCGATTCCACCCTGCCGATCGCCGAGTGGCTGGCGCCGAAATATTTTGTGAGCGAATAGTACATATAGTACTTGCCGTTATAATATTCGACGTCGGGCGCCCATGTGGTGGTTGCGATCCCGCCGCCTTCCGCCGTGGGCGACACCAAATCGAGCGTAGCCTCGAGCGCGGCGGGCCACTCATACTGCCCCTGATATTTGTAGACGGCGGAGCCGTACAGGTCGCTGAATTCCCCGTCGTCCGCAACCTGCTCCCATGCCATGAGGTCCTTGGAGGACGCTACGGCATAGTGCGTGCCGAAGGCGTAGTAGGTTTCGCTCGCCTCGTCATAGAAGATGGACGGATCGTGCACGGACGCCCTGTTCTCCTTGGAATCCCAGCTCTCCGGAACGGTCTGCCACGTGGGCAGAACGTATTCGGTGGACGTTCCGTTGTTGTTGTCGTCATCCGGATCTTGTTCCTGCGGGGTGCATGCCCCCAGCAGCCCCGCCGAGAGCGCAAGCGTCGCGGCGAGCGAAAGACAAAGCCATCTCTTTTTCATGCTGAAATATCTCCCCATATAAATATTGAATCGGCTGATTGCTGCGCGCCCTCCCCCGCCGACCAAAGGCGGAAGGCGCCCCAAACGAATGCAAACGGAGCACGAAGGCTCCGTTTGCCGCGATTGTTATTCCTTGGAGCCTGTGAGCATGAGCGAACCGATGATCATCTTCTGGAACACAGCGAACAGAATGATGACGGGCAGCACGCACATGACCGCCGCCGCCATGACGGGACCGACGTTGTTCGGATAGTTGTTGCTCAGAATGGTCATTGCGTGCGGCAGGTTGACCCACGGCGAACGGCTGGAAATAAAGATGAGCGACCCCATGTAGTTGTTCCAGCAGCCCATGAAGGACAGCAGGCCCTGCGCCACGATGGCGGGCATTGCCAGGGGCAGGATAAAGCTGACAAAGATGCGCAGATATCCCGCGCCGTCGATCTTGGCCGCCTCGACGATGGAAGTGGGCAGACCGAACAGGAACTGGCGGATGAAGAACGCCGTCATGATGGCGCCGAACATGCCGGGGATGGTGAGCGTCATCCACGCATTGGGATAGGTGGGCGCGCCCGTCAGCCAGCCGAAGGACACGTACATGACGTACTGCGTCGTCATGATGGAGGGTCCGGGGACCATGACCGCCGCAAGCAGGAACATGAACACCACGCCGCGGCCCTTCCATTCGATCTTGGCGAACGCGAACGCCGCCGACGCCGAGGTGATGACGCCCACCACAACGGGTACGATGGAATAGATCAGGTTGTTGAGCACCGCCCGCCAGTAGTTATAGCCGTCGGCGAACGCGTTCGTGCCCGTGCCGTTCATGGCGGTCGTGAACAGATACATATAGTTGTAGAACAGCCCGTGCTCTTCCTGGGTACCGGCGACCGTCACCGTTGCGGGCAGCGGACTGGTGGGCCACCACGTCATGGCGGCGACCTGTCCGGAAAGCTGAGCATTCGACGTATCCGAGAAGGCGGACGCAATCATCCACCAGAAGGGATACACCATCAGGAAGGCGCCAAGCAGCAAAATGATGTACGTGACAATGTCCCCCACGAGCTTGGCGCGCTTTTTGCTGCCGCGGTGCGTCTTGGAAGAGAACCCGAAGAAGGCGAGGACTGCCCCCACCGCATAGCGGAAGGAGGAATATTGCTTTTCCTGTTCAGGGGTAGTTTGTGTTTGAACGTTTTCCATAAATCCCCCCTCCTCAATTGTTGTTGCGCTTATCCAGCCAGAACTGGAAGAGCGTCAGAACGAGAATGATGACCGCAAGCACCATACCGTAGGCGGCGCCGAGGCTCTGATAAGCCGGCTGTCCGCTGCCGAGAGGCCCGAGATTGATGGTTCCGCTCCCGGGTGTGGAAGACGGCGAGATACCCCAGTACCAGATGAGCGAGACATAGCCCGAGGTGAACAGGTTGGGTCCGGGCAGGGTACCCGAACCGGAGGTCGGGAAGAACAGCTCGGGTTCGGCGTAGATCTGCATGCCGCCGATGACGGACGTGACCACGTTGTAGAAGATAACGGGGTACAGATCGGGCATGGTGACCTTCCAGAAGATCTTCCAGCCGTTCGCGCCGTCGATCTGCGCCGCCTCCTTGGTGGAGGCATTGACGCCCGAAAGTCCCGCTATGTACAGGATGATCGTGCCGCCAAGGCCCTTCCAGACCATCATGATGACGACGACGCACTTGTTGATCATGCCCAGCGTCCAATAAGGATCGATACCCTGTGCATATCCCGGCGGGTCCTTTCCGTCCGGCATGGAGAACCAGGGGGTGGTGGTGTTGAGCAGTTCGTTGATGACGCCGCTCTCCGAGAACAGGTTGCGGAAGGTGTAGACGATGGAGACGGTGCTGGCAACGCAGGGCAGATAGTAGAGCACGCGGAAGAGGTTGCCCCCCTTGATGTCGCGCGACATGCACACCGCAAGGAACATGGAGAGCACCATGCCGATGGGGATGCCGATGAGGTAGAACACCGTGTTGAACAGCGTGGCGCCCATCGTGCTCATTTCGGTGACGCCCATGGACGCCATTTCCTGGCTGGTTCCGCTTGTGAACTGTTCGTTGGTGAAGATGAACTGATACCACCGCCACGGGTTGGTGCGGTATTCGATAACGCCCTCTTCCGCGTTCATGTATGCGATATCCATGAACACGGTCATTCCGTTCGCATCCGCCTCGCCCGTGAGCATTCTGCCGAGGAATGCCCAGACATCGCCGTGTACGGTGGAGCTGTAGGTGGTGAAGGACAGCATGAGCGCCATGACGAGCGCGATGTAGGTGAAGAGCACCGTCCCCACGATGAGCGGGAGGCAGAACGCCCAGCCCCAAAGGTTATCCTGCAGTTTTTGTTGGTTGATGTGCCGCTTTTTTTTGCGCGGCGCGATCTCAGCCGCAACCGTCTGTGCGGCGGTCTCCGCCTGTGCCGCCGCGGCGTTATTTTCCGTCATAACAATTTTCCTCCTTCTCCCGGGACATTGTCCCCTCTCCCGCCCGGGAAGGCGGGAGAGAAAGACGCGCCGTCCGCTTATTTACTGTCCCGCCGACAGGTAGTTCTGCGAACGCAGCGCCGTTGCCACCGCATAGACGGCGGGCGTATAGATCGTTCTGCCGCTCTGCCCGAATACGGCTGTACTGTAAGCGATCATATCGGGCAGATAAATTTCACCGGAGTCGCTGTCGAACGATGCCTGATTTCTGTAAGCAAGGAAGTTGTTGGGGGAGGCCGTGGCGTTGAGCGTGCTCATCCACGTGGTGCCCGGGGTGTAGAGCGTCTGATCGCGCACCGCGTTCATACCCGTCTGCATGCGGATGAGGATGTCGCGCTCGGCACGGGTGTAGTTGATCATGCGCAGCACGCGCATCGCATAGGCGATCTTCGTCTGCACGGAAGTCGCCTCCGTGAACTCGGAAAGCGGGACATTGGCATACTGCGTGTCGTAGCGCACGTCCTCGCCTCCGATCTGTTTGCCGTTCAGATAATCCGCGACCGTGCTCGTGTTGCCCGCCCTGCTGGCGGCAGCCATTTCCAGCGCCAGGTCGTAGTATTCGTCCCACTCTTCGTCCTCGGGCGTGATCATGTCGGCAAAGGCGCCGTTCTCGTAACCCTCCTCGTTGTAGTTGAGGTACTCCTCGCACTGCTCCATCACGTTGGGGATCTGCGCGCCGCCGTAGGTCAGCGTGATCTGCGCCTGCTCGCCGACGGTGAGTTCCATGACGAGGTCGACCGCCGCCGCCGCAAGCCAGTCGGGCTGCCCTTCGTCGGCAAGATGACCATTGACGGCATAGCCGACGGAGTCCATTCTGCCCGCCCACTTATCCTGGCGCAGCACCTGATTTTTCAGGATATCTTCCTGCGCGAAGATCTTGTTCGTGCTGATCACCGTGCTCGGGTCGGAGAGCTGTGCATAGTCGCCCGAATACGTTCCGTCCTCATCGACGGTTGCCGTGCCCGCGCCGTCGCCCGAGCCCTTAGGGTTGTTGGCGTTGGCATAGGTGACCACAAGGGGAAAAGTGCTGCTGTCCAGATAATAGGGGCTGCGCACCTCCGAATAGAGTGCGAGTTTATCGGAGACCGCCGTGGGCATGATGCCGAGGTCGAGGGTGTCGCGGTCCACTTCCTGATATTCGGAGACGTCCCACGAACCGACGCCGTAGAACAGGCTGGCGCCCATGACGAACACCGCCTGACCGTTGACGGATTTATCCGAACTGGAGCTTGCAACGTCGCCCGCCTGTCCGACGTGAGCGTTCCACGTGGCGATATATTCCTGGAAGGCGCCGTACGTCTCGATAAAGTTTTCGCTGTTGATGCCGTACTGCACCTTTGCCGTGCGCTCGGTGCCGTCGAGGTTGGTCTTGAAAACGTTCTCCGTGGCATTGCCGACGCGCGAATAGACGTCGCTGTCGCTTGTGCCGCTTGCCCAGCTCCACGTCGACCCGGATGCCGAAGCGATCGGCTTGCCGTTCCTCGTCTCGTTCAGGGACTTGGTGTAAGAGCTGTCGATAAAGGTCGCGTCGTTGGAGAACAGCCAGGGAAGCACATACATGTTTCCGCCCATGACGTCATCGGTGGACTGCTCGTACTGCTCGCCGCCGTACACGTTGTTGAACGCCGCGATGTCGGTGTCAGCGCCCGAGCCGCCCCCTGCGTACACGCCGCCATGTCCGTTGGCCCAATCGTTGAACAGGTCTGTGCTGAACGTGTCCGCGTCAAGCGCCGCCTGAATATTCGCCTCGTTCTTCACACCGTTGCTGCCGTCCCATGCAAAGGAGTTGAGCATGTACGTGCACGCCCAGTTGAGCGCGCCGTACTCCGCCCACGTGAGCACGAGGTTGGCGCTCTCCGCGTCGTAGACGGCGTCCTCGTTGACGGAGTTGGCGTAAAGTTCGGTGCCGTCATCGTCCACAAGGCTGAACGTCTCGCCGGGGAATCCGGGAACGGTGATGATATAACCGTCGTCGCCCGTCCATGCCTGGGTGCTCAGCGCAAGCGGATCGCCGCCCGCAAGCGCGTCGGCATAGGTCTCATACTGATAGAAATTGAAGGGCTTGTACGCCGTAGGCACGCCGATGTTGATGAAGGGCGCGGTTTGGTCCTTGGTCGCCGTCATCTCCTCCCCCGTGTACGGATTAATGTAGTCGCCGCTCACCGCATAGGTGATCGCGCC
Source organism: uncultured Clostridia bacterium (assembly GCA_944340905.1). GTDB lineage: Bacteria > Bacillota > Clostridia > Christensenellales > Borkfalkiaceae > Gallimonas. Next base: position 37,739 of record CALVLT010000016.1, on the reverse strand, counting down.
CGATTCCTCGCCCGTATGCGTGACGCCCGCCACTGCATTGCTCTGCTTATAGATGCGCGACGTAACGGTGCGGCTGACGTTGGACGTGAGCGTGGTGTACGCCGCCTTCATGACGTCGGTAAAGTAGTTGCGGTTGTAGCCCAGCCCGAAGTTGGAATAGTCCTTGGGCAGGCCGTAGATGGACGCCTCCGTGCCGCTCTGCGTCGACGCGTCGTAGAAGGTATTCGTTTCGGCGTTGTAGCCGATCTCACCCACGTTGCTCATGAGCAGGCTCGATCCCTTCGTGGCATAGAAGGAGAGGCTGTCCTTCCAGATGCCGTTCACCTGGCTGACGGCACTCTCCGAGGCGGTGATATAGTCCGTCAGATCGAGGATGGTGCCGTTGCCCGCATAGGTGAGCACCTGTGAGGGCGACACGTAGATAATGTCGGGGTAGTTGCCCGTCGAACCGCCCGAGGAGATCTGACCGCCGATGTCATCGAAATAGTCGCCCTTGCTCGGATTGGCGGTAAATTTGACCGTGACCGTGTTGCCGCCCAGTTCATCGGCGTGTTCCTGCGAGTACCTCTGCGCCCAGTTGTTGCAGATCGTCTCGTTGGTCATGGCGTCCGCATCGCCGCAGAAGACGTACACTTCAAGCTGATAATCGCTTCCGGTGTTGCCGCCGCACGCTGTGAACGCCAGCGCCGCGCCGCCCACCATCACCGTGGAGAGCGCGACAAGGCCGGCATTCTTCCAGAACCTTTTCTTTTTCATAAAACCACACCTCTTAATATAGTTTTCGCACGCGGAGCCGGGACTGTTCGCGCCTTTCGCCGCCTGTTGGGGGGTGACGGCAAAAAGCGTACAAAAAAGCGCCCGACGGCAGCTTCGCCGAAAGGTCGCCAAAAAATGAAAAACGACGGAAAAACTCCGCCCCGCTCTTCACCCCGTTCCCCTGCGGGCACGGACGCGAAAAGGGCGCGCGAAAGTTTTACCGTTCGCTCCTCACAATCATGACTTCCCCCCGATGTCACTGCTTGTACTACTCCTAATATACCATGTGCGGAAAAAAATGTCAATGGGGTTTTATAAATTTTTTTGTGAAATCTTCATCTTTTTTTCGCCTTTTTTTGGGCGATTTCACTAAAAACCGTTCCGCAACACAAAAAATGCGCCGCAAGGGCGCATCCTCTACCATATGTTGTATTTTTGAACAATTCTGCCGCTTTTTGTCGCCTGAATGGCGGTTCCCGCCTCCTGCCCCCTGACACGACGTAGCCCCCCCCCGCGATACACGTCATTCAGAGGGCGTCAGCCCTGCCCGATGCGAGGAAAAAACCCGCTTGCGGAAGTATTTTGACGGCGCAGCGCACAAGGCGCCGCCGCAGTAAGAATCCCCTCGCAGAATGTGCCCTTCCTTGTCCCCCCCTTTATTTCTCATTCAAGGTCCATAGAACAGGGAAACGTGTTACATTTTCGGCGTCTTTTCATAGTAGACGTAGGTATCGTCCGCGCCCGTGCGGCGCATGCCGGCAAGCTGCAGCGTTTTGCCCGAGCGCGCATTTTCGCAGAAATGTTTCGCCTCGATGCGCTCTAATTCGAGCTTGCAGAAGGCGTAGTCGCACAGCGCGCCGACCGCCTCGGCGGCATAGCCCTGTCCTTCCGCCTCGGGCAGAAGCCTTACGCCCACTTCCGCCTCCGCCGCATAGCCGAACCGGTGCAGCACGACCTCGCCGATGAGCGCGCCCCCGCAGTAGATGCCGAGGGGCAGCTCCATCTTCTCGCGCAGCAGCCCGCGCGCAAACGACAAAAACCACTGTGCGGGCGGCGCCTCGTCGGGCGCATCCTCCCGCCAGTCATACCCCCACCAGCGGTTGCGCCCGACGTCCCCTGCCAGCCGCGCATACACTTCGGCGTCCTCGTCCCCGACCGCGCGCAGCGTCAGTCGCGCCGTTCTGATCTCGGGCGGGTGCGCCACGCCGTCGATGGCGCGGCGGGGCGTGACGTTGTACTTGCCCACGATCTCGCAGGGCAGGTACTGCAGTTTGGACTTGCGCAGTCCCATGTCCCCCGCATCGTCCATACGATTGAGAAATTTCACGCCGTCACCCGTGAAGTGCAGCGCGAACTGCTGTGCGACCATGGGATAGGCGCCCTCGTAGCCGCGCAGCGCCTTTTCCACGTGCACGACCACCATGTCGCCGCACCGCTCGCCGATCGAGCAGGCGACGATCTTCCCACCGGCGCGCAGAAGGCCGCACAGCAGGCCGAACCGCCCGATCTCGGGCAGCAGTTCGTACACCTCGTCCATCTCCTCGTCGGCAAGGTAGCTGTCCTTGGCGCGCTGCGCCGCCTCGTATTCCCGCAGGAAAGCGGTCAGCTCCCCCTCCCGTTCGGGACGGTACACCTCGAACGTCCAGTCGGGATACAGCTTTTTGAATTTGTTGACGTGATTGCGCTGCCCCGCGTACTTTCCGCCCGCGTAGGTGCGAAAGCTCTCCGCCTCGTACAGATAGTCCCGCCAGCGGCGGATGTTGGTGACGGAGACGTCCTGCCCGTAACGCAGAACGAGCCACGGCACATCGCGCTGCGCGACGTTGGTGAAGTGCAGCCGCATCTCCTTGTCGCGGCAGCACTGCTCGATGAGGGCGACGGCGCGCCGCTGCGCCTGCTCATCCCCCGTGCGCGAGAGCGGGTAGTGAAACCAGTCCTTGCCCGCATAGACCTCCTTGAGGATGAGGCAGTCCTCGGCAATGCAGAAGTCGGGGGTGAAGTGCTTGTGCCACATGAACTGAAAGCACAGGGAAAAATCGGAGACGTGCGTCGTCTGCTCCGCAAAGAAGGGGGCAAAGCGGATGACGTCCTCCTTGTTCGTCTTTTGAAATTCCAGCATAATGATGCCCACTCCCCCGCGCCGAGGGGCCTCGGCGCGGACATGGCGGGCTAGTTTTCTCCTTTTCCGCACCCCGTGTCCCGGGGATCGCGGCATGTTCCGTGCAGGGCATGTCCGCAAAGATCGCTTTCTCCGCGGACATGCCCCCGTCCTTTTTTGTCACTCCATGCGGTCGATGATGTCCAGAAGTTCGCTGATGCGCTCTAAATCGTCGCGGGTGTAGTAGTCGATATAGATGCGCCCCTTCTTGTCCGTTCCGATGAGCGAGACCTTGGTCTTGAGCGTCGCGCGCATGCGTTCGACAAGGTGCTTGAGTTCCGCATTTGCAAGGGCGTTCTTCTTTTCCCTGTCCTTGGCGATCACCTCGGGCGGGTTGAGGTACTGCTTGACTGCCCGCTCCATCTCGCGCACCGACCAGGAGTTCTTCACGCACTCCTTGGCAAGATAGGTCTGCGCCTCCTTCGCCACGGGAACGAGCGTGCGGGCATGCCCCGAGGAGAGCTTGCCCTCGCGCACGAGGTCGATGACCTCCTCCGCCAGCGACAAAAGCCGCAGCGTGTTGGCGATGGCGGGGCGGGATTTGCCCAACCGCTCGGCGAGCTGTTCCTGCGTCAGGCCGAATTCGTCCATCAGCCGTTTCATGCCCGTCGCCGCCTCGATGGGGTTGAGGTCCTCGCGCTGCAAATTCTCGATGAGGGAGATCTCCTGGATCTCCTTCTCGCCCAGTTCCTTGACGATGGCGGGCACCTTGGTAAGCCCCGCCTTGATGGCGGCGCGGTAGCGGCGCTCGCCCGCGATGATCATGTACTTGCCGTCGCCGCCCCTGTTGACGACGATGGGGCTGATGATGCCGTGCTCGCGGATGGAGTTGGCAAGATCGTTCATGGCGTTCTCGTCGAACGTCTTGCGCGGCTGGTGGGGATTGGGGAAAATATCCTCGACGGCGATCTCCGTCGTTCCCCCCTCGCCCTCGCCCAGTTCGGTGCGTGCGTTTTCGTATGCCTCTTCCGTGTCGCTGAACAGCGCCGAAAGTCCTCTGCCGAGTCCCTTTACCATGTTATTGCTCTCCCTTTGCCTGCGTTTTCTTTAAAAATTCTTCGGTGAGCGCAGCATACGCGCGCGCCCCCATGCACTTCGGATCGTGCAAGAGAATGGGCTTGCCGTGGCTGGGCGCCTCGGACAGGCGGATATTGCGCGGAATGACGATCTCGTAGAGCTTTTTGGAAAAATACTTCTTGATCTCCGCCGCGATCTGCCGCGAGATGAGCGACCGCCCGTCGTACATGGTCAGCACCACGCCCTCCACCTTGAGGGAACGGTTGAGGTGCTGCCGCACGAGAGAGATGGTGTTCATCAGCTGCGAAAGCCCTTCCAGCGCATAGTATTCGCTCTGAATGGGGATGATGGCGCTGTCCGCCGCGGAGAGGGCGTTGATGGTCAGCAACCCCAGCGAAGGGGGGCAGTCGATGAGAATGAAGTCGAACTCCCCCTTCACCTTCTCGAGCGCCGCCTTCAGCACCCTGTCGCGGTTTTTCTTGTACACGAGGTCCACTTCCGCCCCCGCGAGGTCGATGTTGGAGGGAAGAAGGAACAGCCCCTCCAGCTCGGTCGGGAGAATGTTGTTCTTCACCTCCTCCCCCTCGATGATGACGTTGTAGACGCTCTTTTTGAGCGTTCCCTTGGAAAAGCCCAGCCCCGTCGTCGCATTGCCCTGCGGGTCGAGGTCGACGAGCAGCACCTTTTTCCCCGCTCTTGCGAGGTATGCCGCCATGTTGACGCACGTGGTCGTCTTGCCCACTCCCCCCTTCTGATTGGAGAAGGAAATGATTTTACCCATATCTCTCACTCCTTATCGGGTTCATCCTGTGCGGGCGGCTCCTCCCCGTCCCCTGCCGCGGGCTGTGCCCCGTCGGCGGCGGGCGCAGGCAGTGCCGGCTCTGCGGCGGACGCCTCTTCCTTCCGCCCGAGGCCGAAGGGATCGTCCGGCTCGCCCTTGTCGTGCTTTTCCATGTAGGCGAGCACCTCGGAATAGGACGCGCCGTTCATGAGCATGTCCACTTCCGCCGTGTAGATGGTCTCGCGCTCCACGAGCACGCGCGCCATATTGTCGAGAATGGCGCGTTTCTCCCTGAGCAGCGTGCGCGCGCGCTCATACTGCTTTTCCACGATCGCACGCACTTCGCTGTCGATGATGGACGCCGTCTGTTCGCTGTAGGAATTGCGCTCCTCGAAGTCGCGCCCGAGAAAGACAGGGCCGTCGCTGCCGTAGCAGATGGGGCCGACCTTCTCGCTCATGCCCCACTCCGTGACCATCTTGCGCGCCATCTGCGTGACCTTCTGAATATCGTTGGAGGCGCCCGCCGATACGTCGTGGATGACAAGCTCCTCGGCGACCCTGCCGCCCAGCGCCATGCAGATATAATCGTTAAGTTTATTAACAGTCATGTCGTTGTCATCCGTCTCGGGGCGGGTAAGTGTGTAGCCTGCCGCCATGCCGCGCGGGATGATGGACACTTCATGCACGTTGTCGGTGTGCTCGCAGAGTTTGGCGAGAATGGCGTGTCCCGCCTCGTGATAGGCAGTACACTTCTTGTCCGCCTCGGTGACGACACGGCTCTTTTTCTGCGGGCCCATGATGACCTTGTTGATGCCCTCGTACAGCTCGAGGTTGCCGATCATCTTCTTGCCCGCACGGGCGGCGAGAATGGCTGCCTCGTTGAGCAGGTTGGCAAGGTCGGCTCCCGAGAACCCGCTCGTCATGCGGGCAATGACCTTGAAATTGACGTCGGGTGCAAGCGGCTTGTTGCGGGCATGTACTTTAAGGATAGCCTCTCTGCCCTTGACGTCAGGCAGGTTGACATAAATTTGTCTGTCAAACCGCCCGGGGCGGAGCAGAGCACTGTCGAGAATGTCCGCACGGTTGGTCGCCGCCATGACGATGACCCCTTCATTCGTCTCGAACCCGTCCATTTGGACGAGGATCTGGTTGAGGGTCTGCTCCCGCTCGTCGTGTCCGCCCCCGAGGCCAGCCCCTCTCTGACGGCCGACGGCGTCGATCTCGTCAATGAAGATGATACAGGGCTGGTTGCGTTTTGCCATATCGAACAGGTCGCGCACACGCGATGCGCCGACGCCGACGTACATCTCCACGAAGTCGGAACCGCTGACCGAGAAGAAGGGCACGCCCGCCTCCCCTGCCACGGCCTTGGCAAACAGCGTTTTACCCGTTCCGGGAGGGCCGACCAGCAGCACGCCCTTGGGAATTTTCGCCCCGAGATCGGAGAACTTCTTGGGACTCTTGAGGAATTCGACGACCTCCTTGAGCTCCTCCTTTTCTTCCTCCGCACCGGCGACGTCGGAAAAACGCACCTTGATATTGGTCGACACGCGCGCTTTGGTCTTGCCGAAGTTCATGACCTTGCCGCTGCCCCCGCTCATGGAACGAAGGATCAGGAAGAACGCGACAATGCCGACCACAAGCACTGCGATATAGAGGACGTTCCCCCACCCGCTGCCCGCGTTCGGGTCCTCAAAGCTGATCTGAATGCCCAGATCCATCCATCTTTGAAGCGTGCTGTCTTCAGACGTATCGCCGTAAAGGCTGGGACCGACCGCCGAATAGGTATAGGTGTTGCTGTTGACATCGGTATAACCGTATAGATTATAGCCGCTGATCACGATTTTCCTGATTTGCTGATCATCCGGAATGGAACCGGCGTCGCCGTCCTTGTCAGCGCGATTATCTTCAACATATGCGACAAACTGATCGTACGTGCGCACGCGCTGCGCATTAAGCTGAGACGTTATCACGAAGTACGCTGCGATTCCAAGTACCGCAACGAGAACGACGATGATAATCGTCTTGACTGTCTTACTCAAACTATTTCTCCTTTTTGATTTATTTGCTCACAGCACAGTATGAGCAATGAAACTGCTCTTATTGTACCATGAAAAGCGGATATTTTCAAGCCTTTCGCGGCAATTCTTTCCGATTTTTCAAAAATATCACTTTTTGCCCGTAAAATGGCGGTTTTGTGGACTGCGTACCCGCCTTTTCGCCCCGAAAATGTTTCATGTGAAACACTCCGACGAATTTTTTTGATTTTTTCATGTTTCACGTGAAACATTCAACGCTAAAAATTTCTCTTTGCGCGAAAACATGCCGTTGTGTGTTCTATAATTTTGCAAGCTGAACCGCTATGCTTGCCCGATCGTAAGCCGTTCAGGGGCTTTTTCGGCTGATTTTTGCCGTTTTTCAGCCCCGTTTCAGGGTTATTGCCCAAAAACCGTCATTTCAGGATATATTGCTCGAAAAACCTCGTTTTCGTGCGATTTCAGGGATTTTTGCCCTGCGCCAAAGGGTGTAAAACCGCCGTTTTACAGCAAAAACTCGGCTTTTCAAGGCTGTTTACGCTGCCAGAGGCATCCAAAAACGCTCTGTCGTTGATTCTGAGCGATTTCCGTAAGAATATTTTCCGTTTTCGCGGGCAAAAATTCGGTATTTCAGCGTAATTTTTGGCAAATTCGGAAAAACGAAAGGCGATGGACGAATTTACAGAGAGTACAAACAGCTTGCCTCCCGAATCATTCGCTAAAATTGCATCCGAAAACCTGTCGGCGAGATACTGTTCTATACATTTTTCGGAGAATCCATAAGAATATCCGACGCACAAAGACATAAAAAGCACATCAATAACAGACGCAATATTGATTTCTTGCGCGGCATACGAGATGTGACGCATGAAAAAGAGGCGCCTTTGAAAATTTCAGCGCAGAGAACTCATGCGCTGAGATAAAGAGGGGGTGCATATATCAATTGCGCCGTCAAAATGTGCGGCGCATAAAAAATCTGCGCCATGCAAATTGCATGGCGCAGATCATTCAAAATCGTTCCGTACTTATCCCTTCAGAAAGTTGAACTGTGCCGCCCAGCGGAACCATTCCCAATTGTAGATGGCATTCACAATGCTGCTCTGTCCGATAAAATCGTTGACAGCCGTCACGTTGATCCAGCTGCAGATGCTCAGCAGCAGGAAGATGAGGAACAGTGCCTCGGCAAGTCCGAGAATACCGCCAAGTATGCGGTCGATGGTGCGGAATACCGCGATCTTATCCACAAGCATCTTGCCGAGCGTTCCCAGCAGCCATGCCCCCAGCTTCACGATGAGGAAGAGCGCAACAAATGCGATGGCGATGCTCAGCCAGTTTGCGACCGTCTCCCCGACGCCGCTTGCAATGGCGCTCGTCAGTCCGAATGCGCTTTCAAGACAGTTCTTGAAGGCATTGCAGAAGGTGAACGCCACAAACAGGGCGAAAATCCAGCCGGCAAGCTTGCAGACACCTTTTATAAAACCGCGCCAGGTCCCGAAGAGAATGCCCAAAATGAGAATGACGATAAAGGCAACATCCAGCACCCAGGCGGAAGAGGCGAGTAAATTCACTTGCATTCCTCCTTGTTTCCGATTTTGTGCCATCATTATAGCACACTCTGCGCAAAATGTCACGCATTCTTGACAAATTGTTATAAATTCCCGCACGGCGGGCAACAATTGCGGTATCATTGTGACATACGGAGACAGACATGGACTACGCCTTTCACTTCAACAATACCATGGCGGAAACAGGACTTTATATGGCGTTGCAGCGCGCGATCGGAACGCCGCAGCACCCGCCCGTCGTGCTGTGCATCGGCAGCGACCTGGCGGTGGGGGACAGCCTCGGCCCCATTGCGGGAACCCTGCTGCGCCGCAGCGCCTTCCGCGGCTATATCTACGGTTCGTTGAAGAGCCCCGTCACCGCAAAAGAGGCAAAATATCTCGGGGAATTTCTCAAAAAGACGCACCCAGGCAGCCCCGTCATTGCCGTAGACGCAGCGGTGGGGGAGGAGCAGGACGTGGGGCTGATCAAGGTGCTTGCCGGTCCCATCCGCCCCGGCGCAGGCGCAAACAAGCGTCTGCCCAAGGTGGGGGATGTCTCCGTGCTGGGCATCGTTGCAAAGAAGTCGCCCCTCTCCTATCCGCTGTTCAACCTGACACGTCTGGGCGTCGTCTATTCCATGGCGGAAACGGTGGCTGCCGCCATTGCAGACCTTTCCTGCCAGGAAAATGTGAACTGTTCACAAAAATGCGTATGATTGTTAGCAAGGCTTGTCCGAAACAACGTTTTACTAAATTATTTCAGCCATTTTCCTTGTTTTGTTGACAAATTTATGTGCTAGGGGTACAATATTGACAAATTCAAAAAAGGAGAAAACGGCAATGATCAAGACAACGAAGACCAAGACCTACAACACCGAAACGGCTTCCGTCGTGAAGAAGGTGACGTTCGGCGCGTTCGGCGATCCCACCGGCTATGAAATGACGATGTACATGACGCCCGAGGGGGACTACTTCCTGTATACGAACGGCGGCGAACAGTCGGCATATGCGGCGGAGAAGATCACAGCTTACACCAAGGCGAACGCCAGGAAGTGGCTGGAAGAGAACTGACCTGAACACAAAAAAGACCTGCAGCTAGCAGGTCTTTTTTGTTGCGCTATTTCAAATACGTATGCCCTTTTTCGGAACAAAACGGCTGCCGAAAGGGGTATTATGCCTGTTTCTGGAACCGCCGCTTGCCCGTGATGCGCTCACACACCACCCGATAGACTTCCACAACGGGAAGGGCGGCGCACGCCTCGGCGGAATATTGTGCAAAGCCCGTATGCTCGAGCAGAAGGCGGATGCCGTGCACGCGCTCCTCGCCCTCGCAGCGGGCGGCCGTGCCGAAGGCGATGACGCTCTCATAGTCCGCCGTCACCGAATGGCCCGTCTCCACGTATCCGTGCAGCACGTCCCATTCCAGGCAGACGCGCGCATCCCGCGCGAGCAGATCGAGCTTTTTGCCCTCCCTTGCGCAGTGGAAATACACGACCAGCGTGTCCTCTTTTTCCTCGTAACCGAAGGAAAGGGGCACGACATAGGGGTATTCCCCGTCATACAGCCCCATGCGGACGGTCTGGCACCGCCCGACGAGGGCAAAAATATCCTGCAACTCCCTGATCTCGCGCTCCGATTTTCGCATAGGTTCTTCCTCCCGTGGCTGTGATTGAAGGCTATTGCGGCGCTTTTTCCCGAGGAAAAATCTGCCGCTTTCTCTTGCTCGTAAGACAACGTATGAGGGGATTCTGCGTCGCGGCAAGAAGGTGGGCACGGGTATTCGGCAAAGCCGAACACCACGTCTTGATCTTCTGCCATCTTGGCGGCACCAAGGTAAAGTGCCTCCTTCGGGCACGGATTTTGCACTGATAATGCAAAATCCTTAGTTCAAAGCGCGCGCACAGCGCACTGCGCTGATGCGCATAACGCGCTTTTCACCCTTTTCACAAAAAAGCTTTGCAAGCAAATCTTTTTTGTGAGTGCTGCGGTTTTATCATTTCGTTCCGCTCTGCTCGCCGCCGCAGGAGGCACACAAGCATCGAAGAGGCGATGTTATGACGGTAAGCAAGGGAACCGTCATTCAGAGGGCGCCGGTCCCGCCCGATGTGAGGAAAAATACCCGCTTGCAGAAGTATTTTGACGACGCAGCGCACAAGGCGTAGCCGCAGTAAGAATCCCCTCGCGCGGAGTGCAATCCTTTCTGTCCTTTGTCATCTTAAAAAGTGTTAAGGGAGCATTTCCCCCTCATCCGTCAGGCTCGCAAGCTCGCCTGACACCTGTCTTGGCGGCGCCAAGGGAAAGCGCCGCCTACTTCGGCTACGCTCGTGCGCCGCTCCGCGTCGGGCGGGCACGAAATCGCCGCTGATATGGCGATTTCTCAGTTCGACATGCGCGCACAGCGCACTGCGCTGATGCGCATAACGCATGGCTCACCCCCGAGGGGGAAGGCTTGTTCGCGTTTTTGTGCCTGTAAGACAATGTATGAGGGGACTCTTCGCTGCGCTCTGAGTGACGGGATCCAGGCGCCGAGCGCTATGGCTTTCGCACGAATAACGGAAGGGCAGAGAAACCTCTGCCCTGTCGGTGATAATTTATCTCTTTTCGAGGAGAGCATTGCGTGCCCGATGGCACGATCACAGTCTGATTCCCCGTCACCCTGATGCAGGGCGGCGTGTTCAGTGCGTCGTCCGCGATTTATCCCTGCTTACGCCTTGGAGGGATTGACCACAGCCTTATTCCTCGTCGTCCGATCCGGTGGGGGAAGGAGCGGCGGGCGTCTCGGGGGCCGTTGCCTCCTCATCCTTGCCGAGGTAGGTGCCGAAGAATCCCGAAAAGCTGCCCTTGCGGTAGCCGCTCGAGGAGCCTCCCTCGCGCCTGAAACTGGTGCCCGACGATTCGGGCGTTCCCTCTGCAGGCAGCTCGCGCTTGGGATAGGGCTTTCTGTCGCCGTAGCGGCTGCCTCTGTCATTGCGGTCATACCTGCCCCGTCCGCCCTCGCGGTTGTCGCGGTTGAATCTGCCGCGGCTGCCTCCGCGGTCGTTCCTGTCGTTCCTGCCGCCGCGCTCGCGCCGCTCATAGGGTTTCATGTTCTTGGGGATGATGACCACAAAGCGCTGCGGCTCCTTGCCCTCGCTCTTGGTGGTGACGTCGGGATTGTCCACGAGCGCGGCGTGGATGATGCGGCGCTCATAGGGGTTCATCGGCTCGAGGCGCACCCGCTTTCCAAGGCGCACCGCCTTTGCCGCCAGCTTGTTCGCAACGCGCTTTAAGGTCTCCTCGCGGTCCTCGCGATAGTTCCCGCAATCGACGACCACCCGCTTGTATTCCTTTCTGCCCGTATTCGCCACGGCGCCCGCAAGCGTCTGTACGGCGTCGATGATCTCCCCGCGCCTGCCGATGATGCTCTTTGCCGATTCCGTGGTCAGCTCGATGACGATCTTTTCCTCTTCGCTGACGAGTCTCACGCCCGCCTGTGTGCCGAGCAGGGGGAGCAGCCCCTCCAGAAAGGCGACGGCGCGCTCGCCGTCCGTCTTTTTCTGCCTGACGGTGAGCTTTACCTGCGCCGGCTTGGAACCGATGATGCGCTTTTTTCCTTCGTCGAGGACTTCCACCTCGACGTCCTCTTCCTGCAGCCCGAGCGTTTCCAGCCCGGCCTTGACGGCCTCTTCCACCGTCTTCCCTGTGAAAATGTTTTCCATACCCTTATTCCTTCTTATTTTTGCCGCTGCTGCGGTCCTTGTTTTTGGTATTTTTCTGCTCTTCGCGTTCGCGCGCCTCGCGCTCGATGAGCCACTTGGGCTTGTTGGTATTGACTTCGATGACCTGCTTTTCTTCCTTCTTCGCGAACACCCTGCCGAGAATGAAGTTGGAGGCGAGCGTCACGATCAGCGAGAACAAGCTCGAGATCAGCATGTAGATGGTGAACGCCGCACTGTACATGAAGGCGAAGATGGCATAGATGAGCGGCATCATGACGAGCATGATCTTCTGCGTTTTGGCGCCCTGTCCGTCCACCGTCTGGTACTGGTTGCTCTCCTTCTGCGACTTCATCATGACGAACTGCGAGAGCACCATCAGCCCGATGGAGAGGATGATCAGCCCGAAATAACCGTTGGGCGCCTCCTTTTCCTCGGAAAGCCCCGCCGTCAGGTCGTTGTAGTTCTGTTCGCTGAAGATGTTCTGCAGGGGCGCGGTGGAACCGTCCGCAAGGGTCACTTCCACATTGCCGAAGTTCTGCCGGAAGGTCGCATAGTCCTGCGGGATGGGGTGGTTGTACGAGACGTCGGGATACCACACGTTCTCCACCCACAAAAAGTTTGCCCGGTGCGATTCGTACCACGTCTTGGCCGCCGTCGCGCCCAGCCCTTTCACATAGTCCAGGCAGGCGCTGTCCCGGTTTTCCGCAGCCGTAATCGTCTCATACGCCGCCGCATCGTTCGTCTGCAAGTAGCTCAGCAGCCTGTCCGTATCGATGGAATACGCCTTGGAAATGCCCGTCGATTCCAGCGAATAGCCGTAAAAGAGATATTTGTTCTCGTCCTCCGGCATGACGGTCAGATAGTAACTGACGCTGCCGACCGCGGACATGGTATAGGTGCAGCCACCCTCGGCAAAGCTTTCGCCCTGCCGGATAGGGCGCTGCTGCTCGCCCTCCCCGTCCGTCCAGACGAGGGTGACGCTCCCGTCCCCGCCGACAAGGATGTTCCCGTCCTCGCCGCGTGCGAGCATAAAGTCGATGCCCTGCTCCCCGTTCGCCAGAATGGCGGCGTTGTAGTCGCCCGACATCTCCACAAAGAAGTTGAGGTTGGCGTAGCGGGAATAGGCGTTGAAACCCTGGAACGCGACGATGATGACGACAAACGAGATGATCATCGGCAGACATGCGCCGAACACACTGTAGCCGTTCTTCTTGTACAGCTCCATCATCTTCTGGTTGTACATGTTCTTGTCGTTCGCGTACTGCTGCTGGAGCTTGTCGAGGTCCTCGCGCATGCTGCGCATGATGAGCGTCTGTTTGCGCGTCTTGACGCGCTGGTAGACGTCGAAGGGGAGGGTGATCGCCTTGAGGATGAGCGTAAAGCAGATGATGCCCACGCCGATGATGCCGACGCTCTCGATGATCGCCCGCACAAACTGACCGAGCCAGTCCAGCCCGATCTGGTATCCCTCCTGCAGCAGGGTGATCCCCACGCTGTTCAATAACGACATTAGTTGCATAGTTTTCTGCCTTTCAGATCAGCCACTTCTTCTTGAAGCAGGCCTCGGGCGCGGGATCGATCCCCCCCTTGGAGAGGGGATTGCACCGCAGGATGCGCCACATTCCGCATAAAATGCCCGGAAGGACGCCGAGATTGTTGATGCACCGCTTGGTGTATTCCGAACAGGTGGGCGTGTACAGGCACGTCCCGTGCGAGAGATACTTCTGATAGAAACAGATCATGCGGATGCACAGCCCCTTCAAGGGGGAGCTAAACCGCTTCCTCAGGGTCTTCGCAAGAACTGCCGCATTGCGCCTGAGCACTTCCTTCAGCACGGGGCGCGGCAAGCTTTTCTTTTCTGAATATTTTTCCGACGTCACGGGCAAATGCGGCATACGAATATTCCTTTGCCACCCGCGGAATGAGCAGAACATCGCAAGGTATGCTTAAACATTCCGCATTGGAGCGGAATGCTTCGCGCAAAAGGCGTTTCAGACGGTTGCGCACGACGCTCTTGCCGTACTTCTTTCCCACGCACACCGCAAACCGCGTCCTGTCGGACGGCGTCCAGACGACGGTCAGGCTCTGCGCATGCGCCCTTTTTCCGACCCGCAGGATTCTCGTAAAGTCCTTCTGCTTCTTGATCCGCAGGTATTTCATGGCGCTTTGTTACGCGGAAATGTGCTTTCTGCCCTTGTTTCTTCTTCTCTTGAGCGTCTTTCTTCCGCCCTGCGTCGCCATGCGCTTTCTGAATCCGTGTACTTTGCTCCTCTGGCGCTTCTTGGGCTGATATGTCCTCTTCATAAAAAGACTCCTTATGTTTGTCCTGTTTTTTGATTATATGCGATTTGCGCCCGTCCGTCAAGCGATTATGTGGCGTTTCTGACGGGCAAAATGAGATACAGGCTGTCTTTTGCCTGTTCGTTCTGCAAAATAAAGGGGGAGACCGACCCGTTGAAGGAGATCGCGATCTTTTCCTCCCCGAGCGCGCGCAGCGCGTCGAGCAGGTATTTCGCGTTCATCGAGATGGTCATCTCCATGCCCTGCACCTGTGCCTTCACGACCTCGGCAACGTTGCCGAAATCGGAGACGGAGGAAATTTTCACGCTCTCCGTGCCGATCTCCATCGTCACAAGGTTGTTCTTGTCCCCGCGGATGAGAATGGCGGCGCGCTCGACGGAGGCGATCAGCTCCTCCTTCACCAACGTGACGACCGTGGAGAAGTTGCCGGGCACCACGTTCTCCTTGCGGATGAATTCGCCCTGATAGAGGCGGGAGACGATGGTCGTCCCCTCCGCCTGCACGAGCAGCATCCCTCCCTGCGTATACAGGGTGATCTCCTCCTCGTCCTTTTCCAGCATGCGGGAAATTTCTGTAAGCGTGCGGGCGGGGCAGATGATGCTCTGCTCCCCGCTCTTGGCAAGGATGGGCGCCGCGGCGATCGCCAGGCGGTAGCCGTCCAGCGCGGTCATCTCCAGCTTGTCGCCGAACTCCATCAGGCATCCCTTGAGCACGGGGCGGGAATCGTCCTGCGCGCAGCAGAACACCGTCTCCGCAATGATCTTTTTGAGCGCCGCCTGTCCCATCGTGAAGGAATTTTCCCCCACGGAAAAGTCGATCTTGGGGAATTCTTCGGCAGGCAGGCTCTGCATAAAGGTCCCCGCGTCGCGGTACCTGATCTCCACGCCCTTCTCCCCCGTCGCGATGGAGACCTCCTCCCCCGAGAGTTTTCCGATGAAATCGGAAAAGAGTTTCCCGGGGACGCACACCTCTCCCTCTTCAAAAATTTCCGCCTTCACGCTCTTGCGGATGGAGAGTTCGCCGTCCGTTGCCAGCAGGGTCACTTCCTCCCCGAATGCGGAGAGCTTGATGCACTCCATCACGGGCGCCGTCGTGCGCACGGCGCACGCCTTGCTCACCTTGATCACTGCCTCCGAAAGGGAGAGGCCGTCGCATACGAATTTCATTGTCTGCCTCCTGATGCCTGTTATTTTGGATATATAAAGAAATATAGGATAGTAATAGTAATAATAAGGCGCGTGGAATTGTGGACAAGCATTTTTTCGGAAAAAACCTTGTCCCGAATATCAGTCCTATTATAGCGGAAAACGGCGCAAAATTCAAGCATTTTGCCCTTGTTTTGAAAAACATCAAAATTTTCACGGACGTGGAAAAGGGTGTGGACAGGCTGTTCACGCCGTGTGGAAAAGATCGGGGACTGTCGGGAAAAATCGAAGGGGAGGAGAGCGGCAGAGGGGAGGACGGACAAGGTTATCGACAAAATTTCTTCCGTTGTGGAAAAAGAAAGGATCGGTTATCGACAAACGGTTGAAAAGAAGAAAGAGGTGTGGTATAATCGGAATATGAAGGAAATACTGCCCGATTTTCCGCATCTTGCGGAACAAATCGGGGAACACAGGCAGGCATTCGATGCCTTTTACAGGCTGCTCCTGCAATATAACGCCGCATTCAACCTGACCGCCATCACGCAGGAAGAGGAAGTTTTCCACAAACATTTCCTCGATTCCCTGGCGGGGGAGGGGTATTTGCCGCAGGGGGCGCGCGTTGCCGAGGTGGGTTCGGGCGCGGGCTTTCCCTCCCTGCCCCTCGCCATCGTCAGAAAAGATCTGCATTTTACGCTCATCGAGAGTACCAAAAAGAAGTGCGCGTTCTTAAGGACGGCCGCGCAGGAGCTTGGATTGAACGTCCGCGTGTGCGAGATGCGCGCGGAGCAGGCGGGCAGGGAACAGGGGATACGCGAGGCATTTGACGCCGTGATCGCGCGCGCCGTGGCTCCTCTTCCCGTGCTTGCGGAATACTGCCTGCCCCTCGTCAGGGTGGGTGGGGAAATGCTCGCCTGGAAGGGCAGCGAGGACGAAACGCTCTTGGCCCGCCGCGCCGTGCACGTCCTCGGCGGAGGGGAGCTGCATTCCCTTCGTTACCAACTCCCGCAGGGCTACGGGGAGCGGATGCTCGTGTTCTGCAAAAAGCAGCGGCCCACGCCCGCAAAGTACCCGCGCGGGCAGGGCAAAGAGAGAAAAGACCCCATTGTGTGAAGAGAGGAAGAGGATGAGAAAGACTTGTGCCCTGACGGGGCATCGGGATCTGACGGCAGACTTCGACCGGAACGCTCTGTACGATCAGCTGGAAGAACTCATCCGCGGCGGCTGCGACCGTTTTTTGTGCGGCATGGCGGCGGGGTTCGATCTGGCAGCGGGCGAATGCCTCATCGACCTGAAGGAAAAATACAGGATCGCCGTCGTGGCGTGCGTGCCCTATCTCGGGCAGGAGCGCGGCTTTTCCGAGGGCGACCGGGCGCGCTACCGCAGTTTATTGCAGGCGTGCGACGAGACAGTCGTCCTGCACGAACGCTACGAAAACGGCTGCCTTTTAGAGCGCAACCGTTACATGGTGGACAGGGCAGACCTCCTGCTCGCCTACTGCACGCGCGACAAGGGCGGCACCGCCTACACCGTACGCTACGCACAAAAACAGGGCATTCCCGTTTACCTGATCTCTACTCCGCAATAACCGCGGAGTTTTTTATACGTCATAACATCGGCTGCGCCTACATCGAGCCTTTGGCTCTTGTGCGCCACGGCTGCGGAATACTTCTGCAAGCAGCTATTCCTTGCACGTGTCGGGCGTGTGCCGCCTGCGGCGGCGAGCAGAGCGGAGCAATCCCCCGTACATTGGTTCTTCAAGCTTGTTCCCGTCATTCAGAGCGGAACGAAGTGGAGCGAAGAATCCCCCGTACATCGTCTTAGGGGCAAGAGAACGCGGGTTTCCCGCCCCCCTTAACGCGCGAATGCGTTTTAAGGGGGCGAAGGACAGGGGGGATGACTGCACCTAAGGGAGTTTTGTCGCTAAGCTTTTTTCAAAATGACATATTGCAAACAACTTTCCCCAAAATCCGCATACGTTCGGCAAAAAATGTGCCGTTTCGCGCCGCATGGCGTCGTATCCTGTATAGACAGAGGTGGCATATGGCTTACGAAAAACGGGTTTGTGTCCTGCGGCAGGTACGCAAGGGCTTTTCGGCGGACGGCAGCGCGCTGACGGGGGCGGTGTATGCGGAGCGTCTGGGCGAAGAATTGACGATCACGCCGCGCATTGCGGCGCTCTCTCCGCTGCGCGACGGGCGCTATGCCCTGTTCATCTGGGCGGACGGCAAGACGTACTGTCTGGAACTCAAGGGCGGCTCTCCCATTCATATCGAACATGCGCCCTCCGTTGCGGCGGGCTTTGCGGCATTGCTGTGTTTCGTCAAGGGGGAACCCGAACCCATCGCCTACGGCCGCTGCGGCGTGGCGCCCGAAAAATACGCGGCGCTGCTGCAGGAGGAGCCTGCAAGGCGGCGCCCCATCCCGCAGCCCAATCCGCCCGTTCAGACGCCTGCGCCCGCACCCAACGTGCCGCTCGCGCCCACCGTTCCCCTGCCCGAACCGCTGCCCGAGTCCTCCCCACACGACGGGCGCGCCGCCGCGCGCTACGATGACGAGGCGATCGCCGCAAGCGACTACTTCGCTGGCGCGGGCGATGGCGATGAAAAAGCTGCTGCTGCGGCTGAAGGGGAGAAGGGGGCGGCGGCTCCCGATGATGCGGGCGATCTACTCCTGCGCCCGCGCGGCTCGCTTACATACTACTACTCCGTGAAGGAAAAACTGGACGCCGCCTTTTCGCAGGGGGAGAAGGACGAGCGCCTGCTCGCCGTATTTCCGCATTCCGAATGGGTGAAGCGCGGCGGGGCGCTGCTGGGCATCGTCTACGCGCAGGGCATTCCGCGCTGGCTGTGCGTCGCCGCCGCGGCGGAGGGGGAGCAGCCCCCCGAGGCAATGGGCGGCCATGCCGTGTTCGTGCCGCAGTCCCATTTTACGGAACGCGAAGGATTCTGGGTGGTCTTTCAGGATGCCGATACGGGGGAGTACGTCGCCCCGACGGAGGGCTGAACGCACGCATTCGTCTTTCCAAAGAAAGACTTTTTTCCAACCGCCATTCCGAACGGCGGCCTCGGCTGCAAGAAAATCGCCGCATGGGTATGCATTTACTTGACGGGGGGGGGACATTGTGCTATTCTAACAGCCGAAAAAAAGACCGAACGGCGCATGCGGCACCATTGGCCGCATGCGCCGTTTTAACGGGAGGAATATCATGCAACACAAAAGACTTTTTGCAGCATTGGGGCTTTGCGCGGCGGCCGCGCTGAGCCTGGGCCTTGCGGCGTGTGAGGAAGAGGAGCAGCGGCACGACTGGACCGGAGTTCCGGTGACGAGCATAACGCTGAGCGCGCAGTCCCTTTCGCTGGAAGTCGGGCAGACGCAGACGCTGACGGCGACGGTCCTGCCCGAAAATGCGACGGACAAGACGCTCACCTGGACGACGGACAACGCCTCGGTGGCAACCGTATCGGGCGGAACGGTGACGGCGGTCGCCGTGGGCGAGGCAGTCATCACCGCCTCGTGGGAGGACGTGATTGCAACGTGCACGGTGGCGGTCGCGGACGAGGTGATCTCCACGGCGCAGGAGCTGACGGCATTCGCGCAGGCGGTCAACGGCGGCAACGACTACGCGGGCAGGACGGTCGCGCTCGGCGCGGACATCGACCTTGCCGAAGAGGATTGGACGCCTGTCGGAAACGGCGCGCGTTCGGACAGAAGTTATAAGGGAAATGCCTTCAAGGGCACGTTCGACGGAAGAGGATATACGATCGGAGGGCTGCATTATAATGGGACGTATACCGAAAACGAGGACTCCGCCTTCGGCCTGTTCGGCGTTCTCGACGGCGGCACGGTGAAGAATGTGACGTTCGCGGACGTCTCGCTCAACATTACAAACAGCGAATGCGCGGGCACAGCGGTCGGTCTTGTGGTCAACGGCGGCACGGTGTCGGGCGTGACAGTCAGTTCCGGGAGTTTGAAGGCGGTGCGCGGCAACGGCGGTATCGTCGGGCGCATGTGCGACGAAGGGAGCATTGAAAACTGCGTCAACCGCGCGGCGATCGCATCGACGAGTGCAAACAGCGGAAACGTGGGCGGCATCGTCGGTGCGGCGTACTACACCGCGAACGACAAAGATATGACGATTTCCGGCTGCGAAAATTACGGCACGGTGACGGCCGCATGCATGGGTGCGGGCGGCATCGTCGGGCTGAGCAGCGCAAACATTTCAGGCTGCACCAATGCGGGCGCGGTCATGGGGAACGGTGCGTCCATCGGCGGCATCGTGGGCGAACAGCAGAACTACGGCTCCGTCACGGGCTGCACGAATACGGCAAATATCTCCAATTTGTCTGAGAATTATGGCACGGGCGGCATTGTAGGCTGGATCCGCTACAGCGGTTCGGTGGAAAATTATCAGATGAAGGCTCCCGTCACCGTCAAGGAGTGCCTGAACACAGGCGCGGTCGACGGCGGCAGCGACGGCGGCGGGATCGTCGGAACGGTCTACAACAACGCACTCATCGAGGACTGCATGAGCACGGCGGCCTCCGTCACGGGAACAACGTTTGCGGCGGGCATCGTCGGCAATATGCAAAAGACGGAGACGGTCACGGTGGAAGAGGGAGACGATGCGATCGCAAACCGCATTCTTGTGACGCACTGCTGTTCGACGACCCCCGAGGCAGAGATCACTGCGGTCAATACAGATTTGTATGCCTACGACAATGACAGCGCGGATAGCGAAATGCAGGCAACGGAAAACTATGCCGCCGTCCAGGCATGGCAGACTGCGGGTTTCGGCGCATGGTATACGGCATAACGGCACAAATCGGCCTTAAATCGTAAATCAGAATTTCTGCGGGGCGGCTGTGCGCAAAATTTTGCGTTCAGCCGCCCTATTTTCTTTACAAGTTGATTTCTTCGTGCTATAATGTATCGTGGGACGCGAGCGGCATATTTTCGCGCCCGTCATACCAAGGAATTCTTTTCAGGAGGAAAATATATGGCATACCCCACCAAGAACAAGAAGGTCATCGCGTTCGTCGAAGAGAGCGCCGCGCTCGCCTGCCCGGACAACATCGTCTGGATCGACGGCAGCAAGCAGCAGCTCGACGCACTGCGCGCCCAGGCGTGCGCCACGGGCGAGATGATGGAGCTGAACCAGGAAAAGCTCCCCGGCTGCTACTACCACCGCACCGCGCAGAACGACGTGGCGCGCGTGGAGGACCGCACCTACATCTGCTGCCGCGAGAAGGAGAACGCAGGCCCCACCAACAACTGGATGGACCCCAAGGAAGCATACAAGATGTGCTACGACATCGCCCGCGGTAAGATGAAGGGCAGAACGATGTACGTCATTCCCTATTCGATGGGCGTGGTCGGTTCTCCCTTCTCCAAGATCGGTATCGAGGTCACGGACTCCATCTACGTCGTTCTGAACATGGCGATCATGACGCGCGTCGGGCTCGACTGCTATGAGCAGCTCGGCGAAGAGGGCGACTTCATCAAGGGCTTCCACGCCAAGTGCGATATCGACCCCGAAAAGCGCTATATCATGCACTTCCCCGAGGACGACACCATCATCTCCGTCAACTCCGGTTACGGCGGAAACGTGCTGCTGGGCAAGAAGTGCTTTGCGCTGCGCATCGCCTCCTTCCTCGGCAGGAAAGAGGGCTGGATGGCGGAGCACATGCTCATTCTCGGCGTCACCTTCCCCGACGGCAGAAAGAAGTACGTTGCGGCGGCGTTCCCGTCCGCATGCGGCAAGACCAACCTTGCCATGCTCATCCCGCCCAAGCACTATCTGGAAAAGGGCTATAAGATCGAGACGGTCGGCGACGACATCGCCTGGATCCGCGTGGGCGAGGACGGCCGTCTGTGGGCGGTCAACCCCGAGAACGGGTTCTTCGGCGTGGCGCCCGGCACCAACGAAAAGAGCAATCCCAACGCGCTCGCCGCGACCAGAAAGGGCACCATTTTCACCAACGTCGCCATCAATCCCGAGGACAACACCGTCTGGTGGGAGGGGCTGACCAAGCCCGCCCCCGAACATCTCATCGACTGGCTGGGCAACGACTGGACGCCCGAATCGGGCACCAAGGCGGCGCACCCCAACTCCCGTTTCACCGCGCCCGCCGTCAACTGCCCCTGCCTGTCCGAGGCGTTCAACTCCAAGGAGGGCGTGCCGCTCGACGCCATCATCTTCGGCGGAAGAAGGGCAACCACCACGCCCCTCGTCTATCAGTCCCGCGACTGGGATCACGGCGTGTTCGTCGGCTCCATCATGTCCAGCGAGACGACGGCGGCAGCCACGGGCGCCACGGGCGTGCTGCGCCATGACCCCATGGCAATGAAGCCCTTCTGCGGCTATCACATGGGCGATTACTTCGCACACTGGATCGAGATGGGCAAGAAGGTTGCAAACCCGCCCAAGATCTTCAACGTCAACTGGTTCCGCCAGGACGAGAACGGCGAGTTCCTGTGGCCCGGATTCGGCGACAACATGCGCGTGCTCGAGTGGATCCTCAAGCGCTGCATGGGCGAAGTGGACGCGCAGGAGACGGCGATCGGCTATGTTCCCTATGCCAAGGACATCGACCTCGAGGGGCTGGACTATTCAACGGAGACGCTCGAGCGCATCCTCTACGTCGATAAGGCGCGCTGGAGCGCCGAGGCGGACGAGATCGCGCAGTTTTACAAGCAGTTCGGCGACAAGCTGCCCGCGGAGCTTTCCGCCAGCCTTGCAACCCTGAAAAAGAACTGCGAGAACTAAAACTTCATCCAACAACGGTACAAAAAACGGCACCACGTGTGCCGTTTTTTGGTACTTATTATTAAAAATCGGAAAAACAGCAGTGACGTTATCATGAATGTTTATGATATTCGAAAATACCGCCTTCAAACACTTGACTTTTTGGGGAGGGTTGTTATAATTTGGTCTATCCAAAAATATGGAGGTAAACAAATTATGAAGAAAGCATTTGCACTTGTTTCGGCACTCACGCTCGCTGCCGGCACGGCAGTCGGGCTTGCGGCGTGCGAGGAGACCCCTGCGGACGATACGCCCGAAGCACACACCCATACATACGGCGAATGGACGGTGGAGACGCCCGCAACGCTGTTTACGGCGGGCAGCGAATACCGCGTCTGCACGGCGGACGACTGCGACGCCGAGGACAAGGGCCGCGAAGAGCAGGCGATCCCCGCGCTGGGCACCACGAGCGCGGTCATCGATGCGTTCACCGGCTATAACGACGGGCTGACCGCTGCGGCGGACGGCGTGACGATGGGGCGTTCCGAGAGCGGCAGCGGCGCGAACACCTGGCTCGGACAGGATGACAAGTTGACCGAGTTCGACGGCACCAACGAGACGAGCTTTTCCTTCACGCTCGATCTTTCCTCGCTGGAAGAGGGCGACTACACCATTTTCAGCCTTGCGTTCGGGAATAAGCATTCAAATACCGATGGCAGCCCTGCCTTTAGCTATGTGACCGAAGCGATTTTCGGCGTGATCAGGACGGAGAACGGCTATACCGTGGCGCGCATCACCAACGTGAGCTATGCGGAGGACGAATATACCGATGCGGAAAATCCGGAAAACAACAGACCTGCCGTTTCGCAGGAGCAGGCGGATGCGCAGAACGTTGAGACTATCAATGCAAGTGATACGACATATGATGTCACGGGCGATTCCGTCACGTTCACGTACACCTACTCGTATGACGCAGGCGCAACAGAAAACAAGCTGAACGTCTCGCTCTCCGTCAATGGCGATGAGGCATTTGCGTATGACAATATTCTGAGGCGCGATGCAGATATGGAGGGCGCAGGGTATCTCTGGAACTGCAATGCGAGCGTGGATACCGTAGTGCTTTCCAACCTTGTCAAAGAATAACACGGCAGCCAAACAAAAAGGCGCACCCCGCAGGGGTGCGCTTTTTCTTGTCCCCTTAATACTTGTTTTAGGGGGGCGCAGGACAGGGGGGATGACTGCTCCCGAGGAGATTCTTACTGCGGCTGCGCCTTGTGCGCTGCGTCGTCAAAACACTTCCGCAAGCGGGTATTTTTCCTCGCATCGGGCGGGGCTGCGCCCCTACTTCGGCTTCGCCTACATCGAGCCTTTGGCTCTCGTGCGCCACGGCTGCGGAATACTTCTGCAAGCAGGCATTCCTTGCGCGTGTCGGGCGTGCGCCGCTCCGCGTCGGACGGAATGACGCACATACTTAGCCGTCACTCAAATACTCGCCAAAATCTTTTCAAAGAAAATATTTTGGCGAAAATAGTGCGCCGCCCCGCGCATAACTGCGCGGGGCGGCGCTTATACGAATCCGTTTTTCTCACTTTTTCATCAGTTCGGCGCCCGACTGCCACGCCTGACCGACCTTTTCGCCCAAGGCATAGTAGCCGCTGCGGAACTGGTCGAACACAAAGGCGTTGAGCTTTTCGGGAACTACCTTGCCCTTTTCGTCGAGCACCTTTTCGTCGGCAAGCACGCCCACGATCTCGCCGAGCACGCGGAACCCGTATGCCGTATGCTGGCATTCGACCACCTTGCACTCCAGCGTCAGCGGAAATTCCTCCACGACGGGCGCGTCCACGCGCGCACTTCTGACGGCGTGCAGGCCGCTGCGCTCGAACTTATCCGCCATCTTGTTGCCCGTGGCGATGCCGAAGAAGTCCGCCTCCTTGATATGCGGAATGTCGGCGATGCTCAGCGTGAATGCGCCGCGCTGTTTGATGTTTTCGCTCGTCTTGTGGCCCTCGTCAATGTTGAGCGCGACCATGTTTTCGGCGCAGACGCCGCCCCACGCCATGTTCATCACGTCTACTTTGCCGTCCTCGCCATACGTGGCGATCATCAGAACGGGCATCGGGAACGTATACGGCTTGACTCCGAGATCTTTCAGCATCACAAATACCTCCCCTTGCTTTCTTCGCCATGATTATACCCGCGCGGCGGCGCGCTCAAACAGGGTATCGCGCGGGTTTTGCCGCGATATTCCGCTCATACCCCGATCCCGAACACGGTTCCAGTCTGTTCCAGTTCGTGGCGGCACAGGTCGGCGTCCAGCCGCCAGATATTTTTGCGCTCGGCGGAGAACAGCCGCTGCCATTTCCACCGCCGCACGAACCCTGCATAGCGCCTGGCGGGAGAGGGGAACTTCTTTTCCCCGCGCACGCAGACCAGCAGGGTGCGCTCGTGCGCGCTGAGCACGCGGTACTCCAGATAGTTGGCGGCGTCCTTTCTGAAACGGTAGATTTGCGTGCAGGTGGAATCGGTGCCCTTGTTGTAGTCGCGCTCGAACACGAACCCCCTCTCGAGCAAAAAGGAAAAATAGCTTGCGATCGTCTCGTTGGTCATGGCGGCCTCCTTATCGGCAATTATAGCACATTTGCCCGCCCCTTGTCTATCGTGTAAGGGAGGGTGGATTGCCGCAGGCAAGATGGGAGGGGTGTGGTTCAACGTCATTCAGAGGGGACGAATGTTCCCGTAGGAATCCCCTTGTGCGGAGCACGCTCCCACCCTGTCCCGCCCCCTTAACACGCATTCGCGTGTTAAGGGGGCGGGAACCACCGCGTTCTTTTGCCCCTAAGACAACGTATGAGGGGATTGCGTCGCGGCAAGGCGCCTTTTGCAGGTATTTGGCTGCGCCAAATACCTTGCCTGAAACGCCTGCTATCTTGGCGGCGCCAAGGGAATGCGCCGCCTGCGGTACTTCGCGCTGCGCGCTCGTGCGCCGCTTCGGACAAATGCTTCCGCAAGCGGGCATGTTGTCCTCGCGTCGGACACGGATTTTGCGCTGATAATGCAAAATCCTTCGTTCAAAGCGCGCGCACAGCGCACCGCGCTGGTGCGCATACCGCGCTTTTCACCCTTTTCGCCAAAATCTTTTCAAGGAAAATATTTTGGCGAGTGCTGTGGGTTCGCATTTGTTCTGTTCGGAATGACGGTAAGCAAGGGAAACGTCATAACTTCGGCTGCGCCTACATCGAGCCTTTGGCTCTTGTGCGCCACGGCTGCGGAATACTTCTGCAAGCAGCTATTCCTTGCACGTGTCGGGCGTGTGCCGCCTGCGGCGGCGAGCAGAGCGGAGGGCGCAGCCGCAGTAAGAATCCCCCCGCAGAATGTGCGGACGCAGAAATCAATACCCCTTCAGCCCGAGGATGAAATCGCTCGTCACGTCCAGTACGCAGCACAGCTTTGCAAAGGTGTCGAGCGCGGGAAAGACATCCTTTTTCATATACTTGGAGATGGTCTGCGGCGAAACGCCCACCCGCTTTGCGATCTCTTTTTGCGGCAGCCCGCTCTCGGCAATGCACTCACGCAGGCGCACTTGAATATCCTTCAGTTCCATACATAACTCCCTGCTACAGAAATCATAAAAAAATATCGTACATTGTACGATATTTTGCTTGACAATCGTACATTGGGTGATTATAATATGGGTAACTCATGCAAAAAAGCATGAGCAGTGAACAAAAGACAAAGTCTTCCCCCCAAAAAGATGATTGCTTACTGTTCACGGAAGGCGCCCGGCAGTTGCCGGGCGCCTTTTTTGTGGAAACGAAAACCCCGCGATCGTCCGGGGATTCAGAAGAAGCTTATCGAGTTTTCTTGCCTGTAAGACAATGTAAAGGGGATTCGTCACTTCGCTCTGAATGACGGAAACAAGCATGGGGTACTACGTCATTCCGCCCGACGCGAAGCGGCGCACGAGGCGAAGCCGAAGTAGGAGTGCGTAGCGCGACGAAGGAATCCCCTCGCAGAACCTATAATCCCCCCATTCCCCCTTTAAACAAGTGTTAAGGGGGGCGAAAAAAGCCCTCCCCGTGTTAGGGAGGGTGGATTTCCGCAGGCAAGACGGGAGGGTTGTGTTGCTTGTTTATAGCGTGTTTTGACAACCCTCTCTGTCAGTTATGCTGACATCTCCCCCTTGCACAAGGGGAGCATAGTGTCGAACTCCTAAGACAATGTAAAGGGGATTCGTCACTTCGCTCTGAATGACGGAAACAAGCATGGGGTACTACGTCATTCCGCCCGACGCGAAGCGGCGCACGAGGCGAAGCCGAAGTAGGAGCGCGTAGCGCGACGAAGGAATCCCCTCGCAGAACCTATAATCCCTCCCATCCCCCCTTAAAACAAGTGTTAAGGGGGGGCGGGAATCCACGTTCTCTTGCCCTTAAGACAATGGTATGAGGGGTCAGCAGCAAAACCCCCTCGGGCGGCTGCCCGAGGGGGGGAGTTTTACATGACCACGATGTCCTTTTGCGTGAACACCTCTTTCAGGTCGGCGGGGAAGTTGTCGTCCGTGATCAGCACGTCGATATCCTCGATGTGCGCAAAGGTATACGGCATGATCTTGCCGATTTTGGAGCTGTCGAGCATCATATAAGTCGCCTTCGCCTTGGCGCGCACCTGTTTCAACAGGTCCGCCTCGATCTGCGCCCCGCAGGAAAAGCCGTTCTCGGGCGTGAACGCGGATGCGGAGATGATGGCAAGTTCAAAGTTGGTGTTGTCGAAGTACGCCTTGGCGACGGGGGAAGCGGTGGAGAGGTTGTCTTTCATCACTTGTCCGCCCAGCATCGTCACGTGCAGATTCTTTTTCTGCGCCAGTTCGATGGCGACGGCAAGCCCGTTGGTGAACACGTGCAGATTCCTGTCCGGCATTTCCTTGGCAAGGTACATGGCCGTCGTGCCGCCGTCCATAAAGAGCGAACAGTTCTCGTCGATCAGGCTTGCCGCCTTCTGGGCGATCTCGATCTTCTCGTCCGTGTGGATGGTCGTTTTTTTGGTGTACGGCTCGCCCGATACTTTCTGCACTTCCTTGACGGACATGGCGCCGCCGCGCACGCGGATGATGCGCCCCTCCTGCTCGAGCTGGAACAGATCCCGCCTGAGCGTCATCTGCGAGACGTTGGGGAACTGTTCGTCAAGCTGCTCCAGCGTGAGCTTGCCGCGCTTGTCCAGAAGTTCCGCGATCTCTTCGATTCTGTCCCGTTTCATATGAGTTCCTCCGTATTTTCTTCTATGTAAAATTCTAACAGATATTTCCAAAAAACGCAAGCAATTACAGGGATATTCTTTCATAAAATTTGGTGTTTTCCAAAAAACTTTGTCATTCGCACTCAAAAGAATGACCGAACGCAAATTTTCCTGAACGAACGATTCACAAAGCGGACGAATTATCCTGAAGAAAACGGAGCGCGGCATGGGCAAGAACGCTTGCTTTTTTTTGCGCGGTGTGGTATTATCGCGGCATGAAGAGCGAATATCTGACCGCGCTGGACGAATATTTCTGTGCGCTCTATTCCGACTATGTGCGCCTGAGCGCCATCGACGGCTACGTCATGCCCGATGTTCTGTATGTTGCGCAGGACGGCAACATCGCCCGCCGCGATTCCTCCTGTATGCGGTTGTGCCACCAGAAGGACTGCGCCGCGCTGCTGGAAAAGCTCAAGGCATCGCTCGCGGACACGACCTTTACGTTCTCCTTTTCCTTTCCCACGCTGCGCGAACGCATTTCGGACAGGTTCCGCAAGACGACGTTTGCAAAACTTCTGCCCGAGGCGCTGCGCCACTGCGGCGAGACGGCGCAGAGCGCGGGGGAAAAGCTGAACATCGAGGCGCGGTTCTGGCGGCGCATCGTCAAGGGCAGTCTCTATCCCGAAAAGAACACCGTGCTGGCGCTCGCGCTCGTGTGCGGCATGCAGTGGCAGGACGTGCTCAACCTGCTCGCTGTGTGCGGCTTTGAATTCCGCGGCGACGAAGTGCGCGACATCGTCGTGCGCTATCTGATCGAGAACAGCATCTTCAATCCCGTCATGCGCGACGCCTGCCTGGCGGAGTACCGCATCGAGAATCTGCCCATCGCATGAGCGGCCTCGCGCGGAGCTACGGCACATATTTCGCGCCCCCTGAACGGAAGTTCAAGGGGCGTGTTTCTGTGTTTCCGGGCGGCAAAGCGGCGGTCTGCGGTCGTTTTCCATCCTGCAAATTCGCCTGCACGCGATTGTTTTGCCGCAAAATGCTTGAAAAAGGGGAGTTTTTTTGAAAATTCAAGTGATATTTTTGGAAATTCTTGCCAACGGTTGGTCAAAATGTTATAATGTTCCATATCCACCGATAAGCGAACGCGCCGGAGGAAAGGGAATGCGGGATGAACGGGAAAGAATTTGATAAAATTATAAGGCGATTGCGTGAAGATCCGAACGACGACCCCACGCTTGAAACTCTGTACCGTGCATGCTTTGCCAAACTCTGCTCTACTGCCTACAGCATCTTACACAACAGCGAGGATGCCCGCGACGTTGCCACCGATGTTATTCTGAAGGCCATTTATCTTCCGGACGACGAACGGATCTCCAACCATATCGGTTACATGATCACCATGACCAGAAATCAGTCCATCAATCTTCTGCAAAAACGGCGGCGTGAGATCAGTCTGACCGGATACGAACACCTGACGGGGCAGGAGATCGGGGACGACTTATGGCTGACCGACATCAGCCGTTTGCTGACGGAGGAAGAGTGGAAACTGTTCGTCATGCGCGCCCTGTGGGGACTCACTCTGAAGGATTCCGGAAAACAGCTCGGCATTTCTTACGTCACGGTAAAGCGCCGGTACGCCCGCATTCTGGAAAAGATCCGCGAAGATTACGAAAAAAAATAAAACCTGACAAATATTTTCCAGTGCCGTGAATCTTTTTGCTGCCCGCAGCTGTCATATTTAGTAGAATTACACAAGAGAGGTAATATTATGAAATTGGCAACTGTGTTGTTGAGCGCTCTGTTTGCGGCGCCCATGTTCTGTGCTCCGCGGGAAATGACCTTTGCGGACGGGTTCAACGGCGCATCGTGGGAAGAGACCATTGAAGAGACCATTCACTTTTCATACAAGCAGGAAGATGAAACAATAATTGATGGTGGTTTACCTCGCTATTATGATACGGCTGCTACCCTCAATCCGTGTGCGCCAGTTGCCGGTTCCATCGTTTTGGGGTACTACGACCAGTACTATGATAATCTGATCGAAAATTTTACCTCGACGCGGGTCATCTTCGGCATTAAAATGTACACCGGTCAGACGGAAGCTGTACAGACGGTGATCAATCAGCTGTATTCGGACATGGGCACGAACAATACGGAGGGCGGCACCACCATCAACGGGTTCAAATCGGGCATGACGACCTATGTGGGCAGAAAGGGCAGGAGCGTCACCTTCTCGCAGCGGGTTTACAATCAGTCCATACTGCCCAATTTGTTCAAGCAGTCCATTCAGAATGAAAAGCCCGTTGTGCTGTTCGTCTCACACTATACTTTGATCGACCTGTCGGACTTCGAGGCGGAGACGGGCACCGAGGACGTTTATCTGCAGCACTATGGAGGAAATCACACATTGATCGCCTATGGCGTGAATACGATCAAATATTACAATGCGGCAGGTAATCTTATTCATCAGTTTGATTTGATTGCAGTAGCAACGGGTTTGAGCTATTATCCATTAGCGTATATTTCCTTGGATAACTATACTAATATCATAGACGGGTTTGAAATAAATATTTCCTAATATTTCAGAAGGAACGTATGGGAAAATTTGAACGGGCGTTCAGAAAAAAATATAAGCAGGACGTACCTTCCTACGAGGCGTGGCGGGCGGAAAACCGCCATCGGTTTCCGCAGCCCGCCCAATCGTCGGAACAGATCGAAAACGGGCGCGTCATGGCGAAACGCCGCTTTCCCGCCTGGGGATGGGGCGTGCTTGCGGGCGCAGCCGTGCTGCTTGCGCTCATTCTCACGCTCATTTTTGTATTGCGCGATCATTCATCCACAACGCCCGGCTCGATTCCTGATTTCACTTTTGGAGAAGACAAAATTTATTCTATTTCTATGACGGAAGAAGATGTCTCTACTTGTCAGCAACATATTCCTTATTTTTTGGAACTTAATATCATAGATAGTGCAAAGGGGATGTATTACATCGACGATTCATTGGTATTGTATGTTATAAACAGCGAACTCCAAACAGAGTCAGATTATTACTTCATAGAATCGCGAATTGTTTTCAATGAATATTTTATTCCTTCCGATATAGGGCAATATAGTAATTTAGATAATTATATCAACGCAGATGACATACAAGTTTCTTATGCGATAAGAGGAACGGATCAATACGGCTTAACCGAATACAATGTCCTTTCGGAATACGAGGACGTGACGATCTATTGGACAGTCAGCAGTATCAACGACCAATTTGACGAGTGGCTGCAGCTCACGTTTGCAGCTTGAACAGCGCCGTCTTAAAAGGCGCCGTCCGCCAGGCATAGTTTAATTGAATTTTTGCCAAAGCCCTCCCTTCCCCGGGGAGGCTTTTTCATTGTCTTAGGGGCAAGAGAACGCGAATAAGGCAATGTGCATATTTTTTTGCAAACCGCACACGGTATGCATAGGAGGACAGTATGAAGAAAGGTTTGATGATCGGCGCGATGGCGCTCGTGCTCGCCGGCAGTGCGGCAGCGGGGACCATTGCGCTGGCGGCCTCGCAGGAACCGGCGGCGATCGAGCTGACGGCAGCCCCCGCGGCGGTCCTGCGGCAGGGCAGTTCGGGCGGCGAGGTCAAGGAAGTGCAGCGCCGCCTGAAAAACTGGGGGTATTACACGGGCGCCGTGGACGGCATCTTCGGCGCGGGGACCAAGAAAGCGGTCATCCGGTTCCAGCAAAAGAACGGCCTGACCGCCGACGGCATCGTCGGAAAGGCCACCTACAAGGCGCTGGGCATGAACGATTCCTACAACGCGCTCAGCGGCGGCTCGAACAGTTCTGGCGGCTCGGGCGGCGTGAACGGCTATACCTCGTCCGACGTCTATCTGATGGCAAAGGCCATCTACGCTGAGGGCAGAGGGGAGAGCTACACGGGACAGGTGGCGATCGGCGCGGTCATCATGAACCGCGTCAAGAGCCCGCAGTTCCCCAACACGATCGCGGGCGTTATCTATCAGAAGGGGGCGTTCACGGCGGTGGACGACGGGCAGATCAACTTAGAGCCGAACGACACCGCCTACCGCGCCGCGCGCGATGCCATGAACGGCTGGGACCCCACCTACGGGTGTCTGTATTACTACAACCCCGCCGTGGCGACCAGCTCGTGGATCTTCAGCCGTCAGACGGTGACGGTGATCGGCAAGCACGTGTTTGCGATATAAGGAGGAGATATGGAGAAGAAAATCGGCAGCAACGTTTCGAGCGGGGCGGAAAAGGTAGAGGCGGTGGAAAACAAGACCGCCAAGCAGAGCGCCAAAAAGCAGAGCGTTTCAAAGAACGCGGCACAGGAGGCGCGCGAGCAGGCGCAGGCGGCGGAGCGCGAGGCGGCGCAGGCAAGGTTTGAGGCAGCCAAGGCGCGTTCGGCAAAGAAGGAGGCCTCCCGCATGAAGGCGGCGCAGGCCAAGCAGAAAAAGATGCAGCAAAAGCTGGAGGCAAAGCAAAAGCGGCTGGAGGCGCGCGCCGAGATCAAGAGCGCCCGCGCCGAAAAGAAGGCGGCAAAGGCGGCGCGCCGCGAGATGCTCGCCACGGAGAGCGTGGCGGAAAAGAAGGCGCGCATTGCACGCGAAAAGCGCGAACGTCTTGCAAAAAAGCAGCAACAGGCGCAAGCTCGCGAGGCGGCGCTCAGGGAAAAGCAGGAGGCAAGAAAGAAGGCGCAGGAAAAGCGCGACGCCTCCCGTTCCAAAAAGCGCGGCGAAAAGAAGAGCGGCGGAAGAGCGCGCACGCCCGGCATCGGGGGATGGATCGCCGCCGTCTCCGTTCTGGGGGCGGCATGCCTTGCACTGGCGGCGGTCGTCACGGTCGGTTCCTTCCGCATGAGTGATATGACGATGCGCTCGGCAAACGGCTACCGCGCGACCTTGTACGAGCTGGTCTCCGTGTCCGAGGATTTGGACGATAACTTTGCAAAGCTGCGCGTCTCCTCCGGCACGGGCGAACAGCGCACCCTGCTCACGCAGATCCTGGTGGATACCGCGCTCATGGAGAGCGCCATCGAAAAGATCCCCGTGGATGCGGCGACGGGCACGGACATCTCTTCCTTCGTCAACCGCACGGGCATGTGCGCGCGCATGCTGCTCGGCAAACTCTCCGCGGGCGGCGCCCTTACGGAGCGCGAACAGCAGCTCATCGCCTATCTGTATGAGACCAACGCAAAGCTGTGCACCGAACTGAACGACCTTGCGCTGCACACGCCCGCCGAAGAACTTGCGGCGTATTTCGAAGGCAAGGAGAGCGGCGTCGGGGCGCGCCTTTCCGAGATCGGGCAGGGCGCCGTGAAAAAGCCGGAGGAGATCGGCGATGCGCCGTTTGCGGGCGAGGGCAACGTGGGCGACAACGCCATCATCGGCATTGCCGAGGTGAGCGCCTCGGACGCCGAAGAAAAGGTGCGCTCCTGTTTCGAGGGCTATCACATCGCCGACGTGCGCATGACGGGCGAGACGATGGCGCGCGACTTCAGGGCATATAACTTCGTTCTGACGGACGAAAACGGCACCGAATACTTTGCGCAGGTCACAAAGAACGGCGGAAAGCTTGCCTTCTTTGACAGCTATGAAGTCTGTACGCAGAAGAATTTCACCTTAGAGAACTGCGACTCCCTCGCGCAGGAATACCTTGCGCGGCTGGGCTACACGGGTCTGACGCCCGTCTGGTTCTCGGATGCGGGGAACGTGGCGTCCATCACCTATGTTGCGGATATTTCCGGCGTGCGCGCCTATCCCGACATGATCCGCGTGCGGGTGTGCGAGGAGAAGGGCCGCGTGGTCGGCATGGACGCGCATGCGTACCTTGTCAACCACCACGGCAAGCGCGAAGTTTCGCCGGCGCTGACGCAGAGCGAGGCGCGTGCAAAGCTCGCCTCCGCGCTCGAGGTGCAATCGGGGCATCTTGCGCTCATTCCGCTGGGAAGAAGGGAGGTACTCACCTATGAGTTCGTCTGCAAGTACGGGGAAGAGCAGTTCATTCTCTATCTCGACGCGCATACGGGCGACGAAGTGCGCATCTTCCGCGTGCACGAGAGCGCGCAGGGCAGCTATCTGAGCTGATCGGACACTCGGCAGCCATTTGGGTTGATCGGGCGCGGAGCAGCCGTCTGAGCTGAACGAACAAGGAGAGGGCGCGGCGGCAACATGCCGCCGCGCCGCTTTTTGTGAGGGTGCGCAATACGGGCATGAAGAACCGTCATTCAGAGGAGCCGAAGGCGACGAAGGAATCCCCTCGCGTTTTCATGCCCCTAAGACGACACAGAGCGATTAAAAGACCGGGCGTTGCCGCCCGGCCTTTTAATGAGAAAAAATATGGATTCGGATAATCGAACTTCATGTCCCCCGATGGACGATTTCATTATAGAGGAATTGCCTGTGAATGTCAAGTATTTTTATTTAATTCCTTTCTGCGGGCGTAAAATATTTTGAAATGCGATATGCGCTCTTGCAAAATGTCGGATTTTGTCGTAAAATAGAGGAAAACGCCGCCGTCGGAGGGAGACAAGCTCTCCGTTTCCCCGCAACCGCCCTGTCGGAAGGGAGAACGCCTGCCGCGGATGGGGGAGCGGCCTGGTCGTTGATCCGGGAGAAAAGTATGTTTCATGTCGTGTTGGTAGAGCCGGAGATCCCGCAGAACGCGGGCAATATCGCGCGCACGTGCGCCGCCACGGGCTGCGTGCTGCACCTGGTGCGGCCGCTCGGATTCGAGCTGTCGGACAAATACTTGAAGCGCGCGGGGCTGGATTACTGGCACCTTGTGGACGTGCGCGTGCACGACGGCCTTGCCGCCTTCCTTGCGGCATATTCCGAGGCGCGCATGCATCTGTTCACCACCAAGGCGCGCAGGACATATACGCAGGCGGACCTGCGCAAGGGGGATTTCCTCGTGTTCGGAAAGGAAACGCGCGGGCTGGAGGAGGAGTTTCTTTTCGAGCACGCGGACGCATGCGTGCGCATTCCCATGCGGGAGGGGGCGCGCAGCCTCAACCTTGCCAACAGCGTTGCGATCGCCGTCTACGAAGGGCTGCGGCAGAACGATTTTGCGGGATTGGAGGAGGCGGGGCAGCTGCACCGCCTGCACTGGTGAGGCGCGCCGCGGCGTCCCTTCTGGCGGCGGCGCTGCTGCTCGGCTGGGCGGCGGCGCTCCTCTTTCCGCTGCCCGCCTCGGTGGGCGCTTTGCGGGAGGAGTACCTCTGCCGCTGGGAGACGGGGGAACAGGCGCTTGACTATGCCGCGGCATATGCCGCGCTCGTCGGCGC
Source organism: uncultured Clostridia bacterium (assembly GCA_944340905.1). Classification (GTDB taxonomy): domain Bacteria; phylum Bacillota; class Clostridia; order Christensenellales; family Borkfalkiaceae; genus Gallimonas. Next base: position 3,029 of record CALVLT010000016.1, on the reverse strand, counting down.
AGGTGAGGAGGGCGTTCTGTTGGAACAAGGGGGCGTTCAGGGGACGATCCCTCCCACGCAGGCGTACCGCGCGCTGCTGCCTATGCTCGAGGAGGGCAGCCTTGCGCAGCTCCTGTCCCTCTCGGGGCAGGGGCTTTCGCGCATCGAGCGCGCGGCGGTATGGCGGACGTATTCCGCGCGGCTGTGGTATGCGGACGGTGAGTGGTTTTCCTGGACGGGGAACGCCGTCGCCCGCACGCAGCTTTCGGCGCGCCCCTATGCAGACACGCTCACGCTCTTTTCCGATCCGCCCGCCGCGCAGGTGCTCGCGCAGCTGGGGACACAGCGGCTCGTCTTTCGCGATGCGGGGACGCTCACCGCGCACGATCTTGTCGGAACGTGCGTCTCGTCCGTCTCCCTGCCCGCGCCCTACGCCTTTTCGCAGGGCGTCCTCACGCTGGATACGGCGGGAGGGCGGCGCATCGTGTGCGGCATGCCCGTGGCCGAGGCGCTCGTTTTGCCGTCCGCCGCCTTTGCGGACGAGGGCGCGCTGCTCGCGTGCAGTGCGCTCGAGAAGGTGACGGTGCCCTTTGCTGGCAGCAGTGCAGGGGGCGCGGGGTCGGACTTCCGCGGGGAATTCGCACACCTGTTTTCGGACAACGGGCGCTACTGCGTGCCTGAGACGCTGAAAAGGGTGACGGTGACGGGCGGCGTGCTCGTTGCGTATGCCTTCTATGCCTGTTCCGCCGTCGAAGAGATCACGGCGTGCGGCGTAGACGCGCAGGACATCGCGCGGCAGGCATTCCTCGGAGCGCCCGCGCTGCGCACGCTGCACACGCCGCGGCGGGACGTGGTCCTCTCGGGGGAATACGCCGCGCGCACGCTCGCCTGCGGGTGTACCCTGTATACGCGTGATTGAAATGCGCCGCAAGCGGGTATAATCACATATAAAGGTTGTTCAGAACAGGACAAGCTCCGGGAGGGGACGCATGCTCAAAAAACTGTTCAGCCGTTTTGCGTTCGTCGCATTGGCGATCATCCTCATCTTCACGCTCGACGTGCTCGTCATCGTCGGGCTGTTCTGGCTGCTCTCTGCATGGTTGAGCGAGCTCTATCCCGCCGCCGCGCCCTGGATCACGTTCGGTATGACGGCGCTGGGCTGGATCGTCACATTCCTCACCGTTCTGCATGCCGCCAACCGCGACATGGTGCCCGAAACCAAGATCCCGTGGATCGTGTGCATCGTCTTCTTCAACGTGTTCGGCGTGGCGATCTACGCCGTGTTCTCCTCTCATCGCCCCAGCAAGCGCATGCGCAAGAAGGCGCTCGTTATGAGCGGGCGCGCGGCGGTGTTCGAGCAAAGCGCGCCCGTTCCCGAGGCGTTCTCCGGACAGGTCCGCCGCTTTTCCGACGTGGGCGAGGCACTCCTGTCCGTCAATCCCGCCGCCCGCATCTACGATGGCACCATGACGGAGTACTACGCCGTGGGCGAGCAGTTCCGCGACGCGCTGCTCGCCGATCTGGAGCGGGCGGAAAAGTACATCTTCATGGAGTACTTCATCATCAAGAAGGGGGAGTTCTGGAACGCCGTTCTGGACTTGCTCGCGCGCAAGGTGAAGGAGGGCGTCGAGGTGCGGTTCATGTACGACGACATCGGCTGCATGGGCAGGGTGCATCTCGCCTATCACAGGAAGATCCAGAAGATGGGCATCAAGTGCGTCAAGTTCAACCCCTTCGTGCCCGTCGTCACCAACGTGCACAACAACCGCGACCACCGCAAGATCGCCGTCATCGACGGGAAGGTGGGCTATACGGGCGGCATCAACCTTGCCGACGAGTATGTGAACATCGATTCCCCCTTCGGCCATTGGAAGGACACCGCTGTCCGCCTGGAGGGTGAGGGCGTCAAGGGGCTGCTCCTGATGTTTCTTAAGCTGTGGAACCTTGCCACAAAGGGGGAGGGGGAGGACTTTGCACCCTATATTCCCAAGACGTATACTCGTTTTGAGGGCGAGGGATACGTACAGCCGTACGGCGGCGGTCCGCGGCCCGTCTATCCGCGCAGCGTCTGCGAGGACGTGTATATCAACATCATCAACATGGCGCGCGGGTATTTGTGGATCATGACGCCCTATCTCATCATCGACTACCGCATGCGCGAGGCGCTCATTCTCGCCGCCGAGCGCGGCGTGGACGTGCGCATCATCGTGCCGCATATCCCCGATAAGAAGATCGCCTTCGCGCTCACCCGCTCCAACTACATGGCGCTCATCCGCGGCGGCGTGAAACTGTATGAATATACGCCCGGGTTCGTGCATGCCAAGGGGTTCCTTGCAGACGACATGGTGGGCGTGGTCGGCACGGTCAACCTGGATTACCGCTCCTTTATCCACCACTATGAGGACGCGGTGCTCATGTACAGGACGAAGGCGCTGTCCGCCATGAAAGAGGACTTTGAAAAGACGTTCGCCGTCTCCCGCCGCCAGACGACGGAGGACGCCAAAAAGAACGTCATTTGGCGCTGGGCCTGCGAGATCGCCAAACTCTTCGCCCCTCTTTTTTAAGAAAGGAACGGTGTTTCTTTTGGAATGCGCCATGCGCGGCGGTCCTCGCAAAGTAACGCAAAAATAAAACAGCCCTCCCGCTCTGGAAGGCTGTTTTTGCTTGTAAGACAATGTAGGAGGGGACTCGCGTCGCGGCAAGAAGGTGGACACGGGTATTCGGCAAAGCCGAACACCACGTCTTGACCTTCTGCCATCTTGGCGGCACCAAGGTGAAGTGCCTCCTTCGGGCACGGATTTTGCACTGATAATGCAAAATCCTTAGTTCAAAGCGCGCGCACAGCGCACTGCGCTGATGCGCATAACGCGCTTTTCACCCTTTTCACAAAAAAGATTTGCTTGCAAAGCTTTTTTTGTGAGTGCTGCGGATTTATAGTTGTTTCGCTCTGAATGACGTAGACAAGCCTGAAGAACCGTCATAACTTCGCGCTGCGCGCTACATCAAACCTTCGGTTCTCGTGCGCCACGGCTACGGAATACTTCTGCAAG
>CALVLT010000015.1 GCA_944340905.1 uncultured Clostridia bacterium | reverse complement strand
TCCATCTTGTTGACGTAGGCGATGCGGGGCACCTTATAGGTGTCCGCCTGGCGCCACACCGTCTCGGACTGCGGCTCCACGCCGCCCTTGGCGCAGAACGTCGCCACGGCGCCGTCCAGAACGCGCAGCGAGCGCTCGACTTCCACTGTAAAGTCCACGTGGCCGGGCGTGTCGATGATGTTGAAACGGTAGCCCTTCCAGATACAGGTCGTCGCGGCGGACGTAATGGTGATGCCGCGCTCCTGTTCCTGGACCATCCAGTCCATGGTCGCGGCGCCCTCGTGCACTTCGCCCAGCTTGTGCGTCTTGCCCGTGTAGAACAAAATACGCTCGGTGGTCGTCGTCTTGCCGGCGTCGATGTGCGCCATGATCCCGAAATTTCTTGTATGCTGTAAATCGTATTCTCTTGCCATACAGCGCCTCGCTTAGAAACGGAAATGCGCGAACGCCTTGTTCGCTTCCGCCATTCTGTGGGTGTCTTCCTTCTTCTTCACGGAACCGCCCGTGTTGTTGTAGGCGTCCATGAGTTCCGCCGCGAGCTTCTTGCTCATCTCGCGCTCCGAACGCTTTCTCGTGTTGATGACGAGCCAGCGGATAGCGAGCGTCTGACGGCGCTCCGGCCTGATCTCGACGGGCACCTGGTAGTTTGCACCGCCGACGCGGCGCGCCTTGACTTCGACGACGGGCGTGATGTTCGCAAGCGCCTGCTTGAACACTTCCATCGCGTCCATATTGAGCTTTTCGCTCACGATCTTGAATGCGTCGTAGACGATGCCCTGCGCAACGCTCTTTTCGCCGTCGAGCATGATCTGGTTGATGAGCTTGGTGACGACCTTGCTCCCGTAAAGGGGATCGGGCAGGACGTCTCTCTTGGGAACTTTCCCTCTCCTGGGCATGGTTGTTTCCTCCTTGTAAATTGATGCGATTTTCCGGCCGTTGGGCGGCCGACCCTTCAATACGGCTATCGCTTACCTTGCGGCAGCGAACCTTCTGCCCTTGCGGACATACTGCCTACTTCATCGGGGATGATATTCCGAAATCAGTAGGATGTTACCTGTAAGCAGAGCTTACTTGGGGCGCTTTGCGCCGTACTTGCTGCGCGACTGCTTGCGCTTTGCAACGCCTGCCGTGTCGAGCGCGCCGCGGATGATGTGATAGCGCACGCCGGGCAGGTCCTTGACTCTTCCGCCGCGGATGAGAACGGAGCTGTGCTCCTGCAGGTTGTGACCTTCGCCGGGAATGTACACCGTACCTTCCTGCTTGTTGGTCAGCCTGACCCTCGCGATCTTACGAAGCGCCGAGTTGGGCTTCTTGGGCGAAGTCGTCGTCACGGAAAGGCAGACGCCGCGCTTTTGCGGGCATGCGTCGAGAATGGGGCACTTGGATTTGTTGGCCTCCGTCTCTCTGCCCTTCTTGATGAGCTGGTTGATCGTGGGCATTGGTTTACCTCCTTGTAAGATTCCGGAATATCCCTTTTCGCTTTTGAGCGCACAAAAAAATGCGCCCATGAGAAAACAGGCAAGTTGCATTTTACCAAACGGACAGGCTTTTGTCAAATGTTTCAAACAACTTTACCAAAATTTTTTTACACAATTTGCCATTATATTATGGAATATACCGCCTTCATGCCCGCACGGCGCACGCGCTCCCCCTTCCGCAGCCATGAATTTCTTCCTCTTCCGCGCGAAAAATTCGCAGACAAGCTATTGACAAAAAACGGAAAAAGCATTACAATATTGGGTGGAAATTCATAGAAGGAGATCAACCGTTATGAACAAAATGACCGTAAGAGACGTCAAGGACTGGAAGGGCAAGCGCGCGCTGGTGCGCTGCGACTTCAACGTTCCCATGAAGGACGGCGTCATCACCGACGAGAACCGCATCATGGGCGCGCTGCCCACCATCAAATACCTGATGGAGCAGGGCGCGAAAGTCATCCTCTGCTCGCACATGGGCAAGCCCCACTCCATCTTTTCCGATGAAGTCAAGCTCAACAAGAAGGACAAGGCGAAGGTGGAAAAGGGCGAAACGACCGCCGAGGCCATCATCGAGAAGGCAAAGAAGGACGATCTGAAAAAGCTCACGCTTGCGCCCGTTGCAAAGCGCCTGAATGAGCTGCTCGGCGGCAAGGTGACGTTCGCGACGGACGTGGTCGGCCCCGACGCACAGGCAAAGGTCGCCGCCTGCAAGGAGGGCGAGTGCGTCCTTTTGGAGAACCTGCGTTTCCACTGGGAGGAAGAGAAGAGAGACCTTGAATTCTGCAAAAAGCTTGCAGCGTTCTGCGACATCTACGTGAACGACGCGTTCGGCACGGCGCACCGCTCGCACGCCTCCACGGCGGCGATCGTCGAATACGGCCTTGTCAGGACTGCCGTCTGCGGATTCCTCATCGAGAAGGAGCTGACCGTCATGGCGGACTCCCTCGAGCACCCCGTGCGCCCCTTCGTCGCCATTCTGGGCGGCGCCAAGGTCGCGGACAAGCTGAACGTCATCTCCAACCTGCTGGAAAAGTGCGATACGCTCATCATCGGCGGCGGCATGGCGTACACCTTCCTGAAGGCAAAGGGCGGCTCCGTGGGCACCTCGCTGGTGGACGACGAGAAGATCGACTACTGCCTGGATATGATCAAGAAGGCGAAGGACATGGGCAAGGAGCTGCTGCTGCCCGTCGATACCGTCATCGCCAAGGCGTTCCCCGACCCCATCGATGCCCCCATCGAGACGAGCGTCGTACCCTCCATGCAGATCCCTGCGGACATGATGGGCCTTGACATCGGCCCCGAAACGCGCAAATTGTACGCGGACAAGATCAAGGGCGCAAAGACGGTCATCTGGAACGGCCCCATGGGCGTGTTCGAGAACCCCACCCTCGCGGCGGGCACCATTGCGGTGGCGCAGGCGCTTGCGGATGCGAAGGGCGCCACGACCATCGTCGGCGGCGGCGACAGCGCGGCTGCCTGCACGCAGCTGGGCTTTGCGGATAAGATCACGCACATTTCCACGGGCGGCGGCGCATCGCTCGAGCTGTTCGAGGGCAAGACCCTTCCCGGCATCGCCTGCCTGAACGACAAGAAGTAACTCCCCGCCCGAACAGGCAATCACACCAATAACGACCGACAGGGGCCGCGCAACCGCGCAGCCCCTGTTTTTATGAATGCCGTCATTCAGAGCGAAAAAATAGATTCCGCAGCACTCACAAAAAAGATTTGCTTGCAAAGCTTTTTTGTGAAAAGGGTGAAAAGCGCGTTATGCGCATCAGCGCAGTGCGCTGTGCGCGCGCTTTGAACTAAGGATTTTGCATTATCAGTGCAAAATCCGTGCCCGAAGGAGGCACTTCACCTTGGTGCCGCCAAGATGGCAGAAGGTCAAGACGTGGTGTTCGGCTTTGCCGAATACCCGTGCCCACCTTCTTGCCGCGACGCGAATCCCCAAGTACATTGTCTTACGGGAAAGATAACACAGCTTTGCGCTCCCCCTGTGTAAGGGGGAGATGTCAGCGTAGCTGACAGAGAGGGTTGTCATGGCTCGATACAGACAAAGCAACACAACCCTCCCGCCTCGCAAGCTCGGCACCCTCCCTTGCACAGGGAGGGCATGTATCCCTCCATGAGGGGGCCTTCTCCCCTAACCATCATTCAGAACGGAGCGCAGCGGAGCAATCCCCCCATACATTGTCTTACGGGCAAGATAACACGATAAGCCTTCCCCTTGGGGTGAAAAGCGCGTAATGCACACCAGCGCGGTGCGCTGTATGCGCGCTTTGAACGAAGGATTTTGCTTTATCAGCGCAAAATCCGTGTCCGACGCGAGGAGAAAGCCTTGCTTGCAATGGGCTTTTGACGAAGCGGCGCACGAGCGCGTAGCGCGAAGTACCGAAGGCGGCACTTTCCCTTGGTACAGCCAAGACACGTGGACGCGCAGCGGACGGATGAGGGGTAGTTGCCCGATCCCTTCCCCCTACAGCCTGCCGCGCTCGGCGCAGAGCTGTTCAACAATCTGCGCCGCGTCGTAGATGAGCTGCGGGCAGGGGCGCTTGCGGTAGTATTCCTGCGTGCGCTCTTCGGGGCGGGGCGCGGTGTCGGCGCTCAGCCCCGCACCCGTGAGCAGTGCGCCGCAGTTGATGCTCCCGTTGCGCTCGCGGAATCTGCGCGCAAGCTCCTGCACGAGGGCGTACATCTCCGTCTTACCCATGCCCGCAAACAACAGCCCGAGCGCAACCGCACCGCCCGAAACCGCCCCGCAGGTCTCGCGCAGCCTGCCAAGCCCGCCGCCCAGCGGGAGCGCCGCCGCCAGCAGCACGTTCTGCGGCGCATCCAACACGTCCGCGAACGCCAAAACCACCGACTGCGCACAATTGTACCCCGATAAAAAATTATTTTTCGCCTGTTCCGCTCTTGTCATTGTCAAAATGCTCCCGTTGTGCTATACTCTTTCCATGACCGTCTATTTCACCGATGAACGCATATCGGGCAGCGCATTCGTCGAACGCATCCTGCGCGACCGATACGGCATCTGTGGCGCACACCTTGTACGCGGCGTTCACGGCAAACCGATGCTTGAAAACGCCCCCCTTTCGTTCAGCCTGACGCACAGCGGCGGGCGCATGTTTGCCGCCGTGGCACGCGAGGAACTCGGCCTGGACGCCGAACGGCGCTCCCGTCCCCTGCCGCAGGCGTATGTGCGCCGCCTCACCCCCGCCGAACGCAGGGAGGACTTCTTCCGCCTGTGGACGGCGAAGGAGGCCTACGTCAAATACTGCGGCGGGACGCTTGCGGGCATGCTGCCCTCGCTGCGCTTTGAAAGGGGCGTTCTGTACGAGCACGATGTCCCTGCGCCCGTGCATCTTGCATTTCTCGACGCGGACGGCTATACCATTGCCTTATGCGCCGCCGCAAGGCACACGATCGAACTGTACTCGCTCTGACAGCCCCTATTCCGCCCCTTCGCCGAGAGATTCCTCGGCGATTTTATAATTCATGTCGTTCAGATTTTTCAGCTCGAAGAATTTTCCCTTCTTCTGCATGAGCTCTTCATAGGAACCGACCTCGACGCATCTGCCCGCCTCCATGACAACGATCCTGTCCGCATCGCGGATGGTCGAAAGCCTGTGAGCGACGATAAAGGTCGTTCGTCCCTTAATGAGCCCCGAAATCGCCTTCTGCACCTGATATTCGGAGATGTTGTCGAGCGCGCTCGTCGCCTCGTCCAGAATGAGGATCCTCGGGTCGCGGATCAGGGCGCGTGCAATGGTGACGCGCTGTTTCTGTCCGCCGCTCAGAAGACCGCCCTGCTCGCCGATGAACGTATCCAGCCCGTTCGGAAGATCCTTGACGAACTCATTCAGGTTCGCCATTTCCGCAGCCCGCTCAACGGCGTCGTTTTCCACCTTTTCCAGTCCGTAGACGATGTTTTCGCGGATCGTCCCCGAAAAAAGCAGACTGTTTTGCGGCACAACGGAGATAAAACGCCTGTAATCGGAGAGCGACAACGTGGTAATGTCGTCCCCGTCGATCGTGAGCGTTCCGGACGTCGGCTTCAAAAAACCGATGATGAGGTTCATCAGCGTCGATTTGCCGCTGCCTGATGCGCCGACGACCGCAATGCACTCGCCCTTTTTCACGTCAAGGCTGAAATCTTCAACGACGAAGGAAGTGCCGTTCGGATACTTGTAGCTGACGTGATCGAATACGACGTTCCCTTCCACCGAAGACGGTTTCTTTTTCCCCGCGCTGTCCTCCATGTCTTTGGACATAAGAATCTCGGAAAGGGAACCGATCGCCTCGAACCCGACCGAATAGGTCGGCAAAACGTTCACAATGGTCTGCACTGCGCCGCTGATGGACGCGAACATGGACTGATACAGGACAATATCGCCTGGAGAAATGAATCCGTTGAGCGCAAAGATTGCACAGAATACCAGGCACGCACCGTTCAGAAGATTGGTCGTGACCCAGAGCGCCGAACCGAAATAGGAGTTGGTCTTGTCGACCGCAAGTCCCTTTCTGGTCAGTTCGCGGATATTTTTATCACACTCCGCGATCTCCTCATCCTCCAGCCCATGCGCCTTGGTAACGGGCAGCATGCCCAGCATGTTGGTAAACCTGGCCGATACCGCCTCGTTCTCCACACGATACTGATGGTTCTTCTTGCGCATACGCTTGCTGAAAAACTGCGTCACAAGAATATTGACCGGAATAATAACCAAAAAAAAGACGGCGACAAGACGGCTGTTGTAGATGGAAATCCCGATCGAAACAAGGGCAACGATGATATTGGGAATGAGCACTTTGAGCAGATTGATGTTCAGGGCATCGACGCTCTCGATGTCCTTGAGAAATTTGCTCTGAAGTTTTCCCGTCTCGATCTGCTTATGGTAAGTGATGGACAAGTGCTGCAGTTTCCGTATGAGCGTGCCGCGCATACCCGCGCCGATCCGCCGCAGCATCTTGTCGGAAATGCGTGAATAGATGACGTGTGTCGGGATATTCTGCACCAAAACGACCACCAGCACAACGGAGTTGATGATCAGAAGGCGCACCGTATCTTCCGTCATTCCCGCACCGGCAATGTCGATGATATTGGCCGTGATGATGGGCATGACCCAAACAGGCAGGTTTTTAAGCACAAACATAAAGAGGCTGAGAAAAAAGCTTCCCTTGTTTCTGCTGAAAAGCCGCTTGTAATACAGGCGTCCTACACCCTTCTTTCGGGGTTTTCCGTGCGATGGCGGAGGCTCTTCGTCAAACAGATGCTCGAAATCCGGAATCGCGTTGTCGCTGCGCTTATACTTTCTCCCCTGATCGCCCGCCGTATCCATATTTCTCTCCCTGTGTCCTTCCGGACTTTTTTTCATTGGGAACGGTCATAAAAGCGCCTATATTCTATCATCTGTCCTCGGAAAAAGCAATCCTTTTCCCAAAAATTTTTCCGGGATTTTTTCACGGATCCCGCATACAAAAAGCCCGCCGCAGGCGGGCTTGATTGCTTGTACGGAATCGGGACGGCCGAACGGCCCCGACAAAAGAGACCGGCCGCTCAGAAGCGGTTGTAAAATACCAGTTCTTCCTCCGGCTTAAAAGCGCTGTGCCCCGGTGCGGGCGCGGCGTCGGGCGCAGGATAGCCCATCACCAGGATCGCGACGGGTTCATACGCTGCGGGCAGCGCAAACTCCGTGCGCACGGCAGCGGGGTCAAAGTGCATGACCCACGTCGTTCCGATGCCCAGCGATGCCGCCGCCAGCATCATATGCGTGGTGACGATGGCGGCGTCCACCTCGCCGCTCGGCTTGCCGTCATAGCGTTCGCGCCTCCAGCAGGCGTCTTTGTCGTAGCATACCAGCAGCGCGGCGGGCGCACCGAACCGGCATTTGGTGCACCTGTCCAGCTTTTCCAGCCCCTCTCGCCCTTCTATGACGAGAACGCGCTGCGGCTGTTCATTGTGCGCCGTGGGCGCAAGCATGCCCGCCTTCAGAATGCCCTCCAACACTTCCCGCGGGAGCTTCTTTTCCTCAAATTTGCGCACCGAATAGCGCGCAGCAGCAAGCTGTAAAAAGTCCATAATTCCCTCCATATTATCCGATTTTCATGAAAGTTCGTCCAGCGTCAGGCTGAACGCGGGGATAAAGTGTTCAAAAAAGTAATCGACCGCGCGCATCCTCTTTTCGCGGAGCGCTTTCCCGATCGTCTTTTCCGCCTGCACGAACTCGGAATTGCCCGAGCGCAGCTCTTCCAGACACTTCAGATATGCCGAGAGCTTGTCCGCTGCCTTGACGAAGGCGTATTCTTCCGACGTTTTATCCGCCTGCAGATAGGGATAGATGGCGGGCTTTAACTCGTCGGGCAGGGTGGCGGCGATCTTGTCCACGGCGAGCTGCTCCACCTTGGCATACTCCCCGTGCAGCTGCAGGTTGAAATACTTGACGGGCGTGGGCATGTCACCCGTCATCACCTCGCTCACCTCGTGATAGAGCGCGTAAAGCACTGCCCGTTCCACATTGACGTGCCCGCCGTACACCTCGTTTTCAATGGCGGCGAGCGCGTGCGTGAGCACCGCCACCTGATGGGAGTGCTCCATGATATTCTCGTCCCGCGTGGAGCGCATCAGCTGCCAGCGGCGGATAAACTTCATTCTGTCGAGATAGGCATAAAATTTTTCCATAGCGGTCTCCTTTCCTTTGATTATACTACAATTCCTGCGAAATTTCAATTGACTTTCCGCAAAAAACGCACTATAATGAAAATATCAAAATCGAATATCCGTCGTGGGTGCTGTAACAGGCTGAGATGATACCACTTGAATCGGGCAAGGTAATGCTTGGACGAAAGACAGGATTTTTTCAGGACGCTCACGCTTTTTGCGCGGGCTTTTTGTTTTGGCAAAAAATTCAAAAGACGGATAGAAGGAGGATCATATGTCTCTTTCCCTGCTTGCGGAGACGACGCAGCCCACTTGGGACGCCCCAGAATGGTACCCTGTCCTGTTCGACTCCCCCAAGAACATTGCGGGCAGCATTTTTTTCTGGATGACCATTGCGATCGTGCTCGCGCTTGCCCTGTGCGCCCTGCTCCTCAAAGGCGATTTCCGCAAGAAATTTTTCCGGATCGCCCTGATCGGTGCGATCGCCTATGCCTGCGCCGTGGGAATCACGATGCTCGTGCTCTCCTTTTTGGAGGACGGCATCGTCACCCTGCTGTTCGCGCCCCTCATCGTTGCGATCGCCGTGCTGGGCGGATGTGCGATCGCGCTCGTCACACGGCGGACACGCCCCGTTCTCATTGTTGCCGCCTGCCTTGCGGGCGCTGCCGTCATTGCCGCGCTCGTCTGCATGGGCATCTACTACGGACAGAACATCGACGCCGACGGCTACTACAACAGCGAAGAGACGGGCGCACAGGTCAACCAGATCGTGCTGTATGTCTCCGCAGTCGTTTTGCTTGCCGCAATCATCGCGCTCGGATTTGTGTTTGACAAGGGCAAAAAGGGCTTTGACAGCAAATCCATCGCCTATGCCGCCGTCTGCATCGCCATGAGTTTCGCGCTCTCATATATCCGCATCGTCAAGCTGCCGCAGGGCGGTTCTGTCACCGTTGCCTCCCTTCTGCCCCTGATGATCTATTCCTATATGTTCGGCACGAAAAAGGGCGTATTCGCAGGCCTTGTCTACGGTGTTCTGCAGGCCGTGCAGGATCCCTGGATCATTCACCCCGCGCAGTTCCTTTTGGACTACCCCATCGCATTTGCGGGAATCGGCGTAGCGGGCATGTTCGCGCACACCAAAAAACTGGAAAAATACCCGCAGGTCCAGTTCGCGCTGGGCGCCGTTGCAGGAAGCGTGCTGCGGTTTGCCGCGCACATCCTCTCGGGCGTGTTTGCTTTCTCCGCCTATGCCATTGACAAGGGCATGAACACGTGGGTCTATTCGCTTTTCTACAACTCCTTCGTGTTTGCGGATATCGCGATCGCCATTGCGGTCGGCGTCATCGTGTTCAGCTCCAGGGCGTTCATGAAACAGGTGAGGAAGTTCTCCGCTCCCGCGAAAACGGCGGCACTCGTGTCCGCAGATGCTCCGCAGGAGAGCGGCAACGCGCCCGCCAACGGAACCGTATCTGAGGCACCCATGTCCGAGGCACCCGTGTCCGGGACCGCCCTGTCCGAGGCACCCGTGTCCGGGACGACCGTCAAAAAAGAATAACGTTCACCAAAAAAGCTCCGCCTGCAGGCGGAGCTTTTTTATATGAATTGGAGAATATCGACGAGCACGGCAAAGCCCAAAAGGAGCACGAATCCGACGGCATGTATGATCGCCTCCACCTTGCGGTTGACGGGCTTTCCCCTGATCCATTCGATGAGGGTGAACACCACCTTGCTGCCATCCAGGGCGGGAATGGGCAGCAGGTTGAACACGGCAAGGTTGACCCCCAAAAAGCCCGCGATCTCCAAAAATCCGCGGAAACTCCTGCCCGCGATCTGCGACGTGAGCGTGATGGTGGCGATGGGCCCGCCCAGCGCGGACAGCCCCAGCCGCCCCGTCAGAAGTTCCCCGAGCACCTTGAAGATGGAACCCGCGATCTTGAAGGAATAGGCAAACGAGCGCCCCAGCGTCTCCCAGAACCCGAAACGGTAGGAGGCATTGGCGAGCATCCACACGCCCCCGTCGCCGTCCGCCTGATACGCGACGCCGAGCGCGCGCCACACGCCGTCCAGATCGGCGCTGTTTTGCACGGTGACGTCCGCGCGCAGGATGACGCTCACCGTCATTTCCTCCCGCCGCACGGGCGTCTCCCCCTCCCATTCGACGACGCGCGAGATGCGCATCTGCACCATGTCGCCCTGCTTTTTTCCGTTGAGCGCCTGTGCGACGTCGGTGGTCAGGTAGAGATTTTTCCCCTCCGCCTCGAGCAGAATGTCGTAATCCTGCAGGCAGTACTCCGCGGCAATTTCCGCCGTCGGTTCCGCCGCATAGACTGCGACCATCGTCTGCCCGTAGGCGAAGAAACAGATGATGATGAGCAGCACCGCCAGCACGTAGTTCATGAACGCGCCCGCGATCAGCACGATGATGCGTTTCCAGGGCGCCATTTCGGTGAACAATCCCCCGCGCGGAAGGACGGCTGCGGCATCTGCGGTCTCGGCGGTCTGCGTAGTCTGCGCGGCATCTGCGGGCGGGGTCGTTTCAGGCGGCGTCTCTACGGGCGGCTGCGTTTCGCCGCCTTCCTCCGCCTCGGCGGAGGAAGGCGCCTCGGGAACGGGCGCGTCCCCTTCCGCCTCCTTTTCGTCCACGCCGTCCTCGCCCGCAAAGGCGCAGTAACCGCCGAGCGGAATGAGACGGAGCGCGAACAGCTCGCCCGTCTTTTTGCTGCGGCGCTTGAAGAGCGCGGGGCCGAACCCCACGGAGAATTCGTCGATCCTGAACCTGAGGATCTTCCCCGCGAGGTAGTGCCCGAACTCGTGGATGGTGATCATCACGAGCAGGATGAGAATGGCGAGCGCGACCGAGCCGACCGTGCTCCATGCGTCAAGAAGCAGATGTTCCATAGAGTGATTTGCGCGCATAGGCGCGGGTGCGGGAGTCCGTTTCGGCAAGGCGTTCAAAGCAGTCCGCCTCCTCCCGTGCGAAGGCGCCGAGCGCACCTTCGATAGTTTGCGCGATCGCGGGGAAAGTGATACGGCCCGCAAGGAAGGCGTGCACCGCCTCCTCCGCCGCCGCGTTGAGCACCGTGGGCAGGGTGCCGCCCGCCTTCCCCGCCGCGATCGCCAGCCCGTAGCAGGGGAATTTTTCCGCGGGGAAGGGAAGAAAGGTGAGCCTGCCCAGCGCCGCCAGATCGAGCGGCTCCTCGCAGGGCAGCCGTTCGGGATAGGTGAGCGCGAGCTGAATGGGAACGCGCATGTCGGGATAGCCGAGCTGCGCGAGCGCCGCGCCGTCCGCAAAATACACGAGCGAATGCACGATGCTCTCGGGATGCACGACCGCCCCGATCTTTTCAAAGGGCGCGCCGTACAGGTGGTGCGCCTCGATGACCTCGTACCCCTTGTTGAGCAGCGTGGCGCTGTCCACGGTGATCTTCGCCCCCATCTTCCAGGTGGGGTGTTTCAGGGCGTCCGCCGCCGTCACGCGGCGCAGCTCCTCCTGCGACAGGTGAAGGAACGGCCCGCCGCTTGCCGTGAGCACAAGCCGGTCAAATGCCGCGTCGCGCCGGAACGCAAGGCACTGGAAGATCGCGGAATGTTCGCTGTCCACGGGAACGAGCTGTGCGCCCGTGCGCGCAAGCTCGCGCAGGACAAGCTCCCCCCCGCACACGAGGGATTCCTTGTTGGCGAGCGCGATGCGCACCCCCGCGCGCGCCGCAAGCAGGGTGTAGCGCAGCCCCGCAAAGCCGCCCGCCGCGATGAGCGCGACGTCGCAGTCCTCAAACAGCGCCGCCGCATCCTGCACCGCCAGGCGGCGGGTGCCTGCGGGCGGTACAAAGTCCCCCTGCGCGCACAGCGCGCTGCGCGGAGAAAATTCGCGGCAGAGCGCAAAGAGCGCCTCCCCCGCGTTCGCGCAGGCGAGCGCGGAAAAGCAGAAACGGTCGGGATAGCGGCGCACGACGTCCGCCGTCTGCCGCCCGATGCTGCCCGTACAACCGATGAGTGCGATCTTCAACATAGCCTTCCTGTAAAAAACGCCCGCCTTGCGGCGGGCGCAATCTGTTCTAAATTTATGCGGGAGCGCCCGTAAACATGATGCGCGCGACAAAGATGAGCGCAACGATCAGGCTCGCATACAGCGAGGAATCGATGCGGTCAAGAATACCGCCGTGCCCGGGGAGCAGATTGCCCATATCCTTGATGCCGAGCTTGCGCTTGAACGCGCTCTCCACCAGGTCGCCGAACTGCGCGAACGCCGAGACGAGCACCCCCATGCCGATGAACAGCCCCAGGTCCTCCCAGACGAACGCGGGCGCAACGAAGGTGAACTGCGCAAACCCCGTCCACACCACGCACCTGCACAGTCCGTAGTAGACAAAGAACACCGCAAGCCCGCCGATCGCGCCGCCCACAAGCCCGCCAAATCCGCCGACGAGCGTCTTGTTGGGGCTGACGTTGGGCGCCATCTTGGCGGGCAGCTTTTTGCCGAGGGACTTGCCGAACGTATAGGCAAGGCAGTCCGCCGCGGGGCTGATGACGAACACCATGGCGATCGCCGCATCCGAATAGTAGGTGAGGTGGTTGCAGACCGTCATGATGACGAGAAAGACGCTGGGATACAGGTACGCGATGAGCGTATACCCCACCGATTCGAGCGTGATGCGCGAGTGCGCGAACACCAGCAGACCGAAGTTGATGGCAATGCCTGCAATGAACATGATGAGCGTGATGTGCGGCGCATAGTTGCGCCCCACCGCCGCCATCGGGTTATCGGGGTCGGGCAGCTGCACGCCCAGAACGTCGGTGAACACGACGTCGGCGGCGATATACGTCACGACGACGAGAATGGCGAACGTCATGGCGACGATCTTCTGCGACTTATGCAGTTTATCGCCGAACGCGCGGATCATCTCGTGAGTGCCGAGCACCGTGAAGAGCACGATGAGCACGTCGAAAGAAAGTTTGTGCACAAAAATTTTGAGCACAAAAAATACGAGCAGCACGAGCGCATACACGAGACCCGTGATGAGGCGCAGCGTTGCGTTGCTCATGTCCTTCTTCGGAGCGACAGGCACGCCCTCGGGCGCGCTTTCCGTCATTTTTTCATCTTCCATATTTCTTCTACCAATGTGCTATACTTTGCCGAACCGGCGTTCACGATCTGCATAGGCCGCAAGCGCCCTATCCAGCTCCGCATCCGAAAAATCGGGGAACAGGACGTCCGTAAAGTATAGCTCGCTGTACGCCGCCTGCCACAGCAAAAAGTTGGACAGGCGCAGCTCCTTCCCCGTGCGGATGAGCAGGTCGGGATCGGGCACGCCGCCCGTGGAGAGCAGGGCGACAAATTCTTCCTGCGTCACCTCTTTTCCCCCGCGCACCGCCGTATTGACCGCCGAGAGAATATCCTGCCGCCCGCCATAGCCGATGGCAAGCAAAAGCGTGCCGCGCGTGCCGTCCGCCGTGCGCCGCTCCCCCTCTTCAATGAGCGCGACGACATCGGCGGGCAGGAGCGTCCTGTCGCCGATGACGCGCAGCGCGATGCTCTTTTTGCAGAGGGTATCGACATTGCGCATAAAGTATTCGCGGAACAGCGCATACAGCCCGTCAAGTTCTTCCTTGGGGCGGGACAGGTTTTCCGTGGAGAGCGCGAACAGCGTGCAGTACTTCACGCCGCGATCGAAGATGTGCTCGGCAAGCCCGATCATGCGGTTCATGCCTGCACGGTGGCCCGCCGCGCGGGGCAGCAGGCGTTTTTTAGCCCAGCGCCCGTTGCCGTCCATGATGACGGCGATATGGCGCGGAAGATCGTTCGGCATCAGACGGTGAGCAGCTCCTTTTCCTTGGCGGCGACCGCCTTGTCGATGTCCTCGACGCAGGCGGCGATCTTCTTTTCCACGTCCGCCTCGCAGGATTTGCTCTCGTCCTCCGAAAGTTCCTTGTTGTTCTTCATCTTCTTGAGGGCGTCCATCGCCTCGCGGCGCACGTTGCGCGCGGCGACCTTGGACTCCTCGCCCATGCGGCGCACCTGTTTGACCAGCTCCTTTCTGCGCTCCTCGGTGAGTTCGGGGAACACGAGGCGGATGACGTTGCCGTCGTTGGTGGGTGTCAGCCCGATATTCGCGGACAGGATCGCCTTTTCAATAGCCTTGAGCAGCGATTTATCCCAAGGGCTGATGACAAGACACCTGGCGTCCAGCGCGGAGATATTGCCAAGCTGGTTCAAAGGGCTCATGCCGCCGTATGCCTCGACCTGGATCTTGTCGAGAATGTGCGGGTTCGCCCTGCCCGCGCGCACCGCGGCGAACTCTTCCCTGAGCACGCTGACCGTCTTTTCCAGTTTGTCCTCGAGAACGAGAAAAATTTCCTGTACCTGTTCGTTGTCTATCATATTGCAAGCTCCTTACGCTTATTATGCTTTTTTATTCGTTGGAGATGAGCGTTCCCAGCTTTTCGCCGCACACCGCGCGCACGATGGAATCGTCGTCGCCCAGCGCAAACGCCAGAACGGGAACGTGATTCTCCATGCACATGGTCGCCGCCGTCGTGTCCATCGCCTTCAGCCCCTTGTTGATGATGTCGCTGAAGGTGAGATGATCGTACTTCTTGGCGTTCGGGTTGACGGCGGGGTCGCTGTCATAGATGCCGTCCACGTTCTTTGCCATGAGCAGGACGTCCGCGTCGATCTCGCAGGCGCGCTGCGCCGCCGCCGTGTCCGTCGAACAATAGGGATTTCCCGTGCCGCACGCCATGATGACGATGCGCCCCTTTTCAAAGTGATGCAGCGTCTTTCTGAGGATATACGGCTCGGCGACCGAGGTCATGATGAGCGCAGTCTGCACCCGCGTGGGAATGCCGCGCTGTTCGATGGCGTCCATCATCGCAAGCGAGTTCATGACCGTAGCGAGCATGCCCATGTGGTCGGCGGTAGTGCGGTCCATGTTGGTGCCCTGCCTTCCCCGCCAGAAATTGCCCCCGCCGATGACCAGCCCGATCTGCACGCCCATCTCGTGCACCTTGACGAGCTGATCGACGACTTTGGCAACGACGCTCTCGTTCAGCCCGAACCGCTGCTCGCCCGCGAGCGCCTCGCCCGAAAGTTTCAAAAGAATGCGATGGTATTTCGGCGCCATGTTTCACTCCTTCCTCCTGCGGCGTCCGCCGTTTTTACAAGTATACCATACCTGCACGAAAAAAGCAAGACGAAATGGAAAAATTCGCCTGCAAACAAAAAAACTCTCTCGGCGCCCCTCTGAATGATATCCAAAGCCCGTTTACCGTCACTCAGAGCGCATGTGAGCCCCCTTATGCGTTTGTCTTACAGGCACGACAACGCGGTATATGCCTCCCTCTTTGAGGGAGGTGCCGAGCGGAGCGAGGCGGAAGGAGTGATCCCCCCGTCGCTACGCGCCACCCCCTCTTAAAGCCCTTAGCGGGCGTTAAGGGGGGCAAGTACTCCTTCAGTCACTTCGTGACAGCTCCCTCTCAGAGGGAGCCTTTTTCTCCCCCTTCACGCTCGCTAACGTCATTCAGAGCGATAGCGAAGAATCCCCTGCTACGTCGTCTTACGGGCAAGAGAACGCGGTCACTCGCCCCCCTTAACACTTTCTTTAAGGGGGAATGTCCGAAGGACAGGGGGGATTCTACTCTTTACGGGGGGATTCTTCGTTCCACTTCGTTCCGCTCTGCTCGCCGCCGCAGGCGGCACACGAGCCTCGAAGAGGCGAAGTTATGACGTAGTACCGAAGATTGTCCGCCAACCGCCATTCAAAGTGCAAGTTCCGCATTCAGAACAGCGTGGCAAGAAAGGCGGGGTGCAGAATGAGGTAGATGCCGCCGAGCAGCGCAAGGTGGGCGGGATAGAACACGTAAAAGAGCGCCTTCATGCGGTATTTCCCCCGCTCGCCGCTGTAAAAGACGAGCAGCACCATGGCAAGCAGCGAGAACAATTGTATGGTGCCTGACAGGAGCGCAACCGCAAGCAGGCCGATGGCAAAGAGCAAAAAGACGGTGACGGGCGTGTACAGTGCGCACAGCGTCCCCTTTGCGCTATATGAGCGGAAATCGAGCAGCCGCACCGTGGCGGGCAGCAGCACGCCTGCCAGCCCGTAATCGACGCGCAGTCCCGAAAAAACGCATACGCCCACGCAAAATGCGAGCGCGGCAGCGAGTGCAAGGGAGAAAATCACCGTTCTTTCTCTCTCGCGCGCGAAGGCGGCGCGCTTGAGCGCGTCGAGCGCGTAGATGACGAGGCAGGACAGGGAGAACGTGATCAGGATATTCCCCTGCGCCACGCCCTCCGCAAAGGACATGACGGCGCTCGTCACAAGTCCCAATCCCAGAATGAGCGCAAACCTGCGCCATCTGCGGCGCGTATAGAAACACCCTTCCGCGAACATGAAGGCGAACAGCGGCATGGCAAGCCTGCCCACCACGCGCAAAACGACCACATCGGGAAGCAAAATCATCCCGATGTGGTCGATGAACATGAAGATACACGCGAGGACCTTGAGCACATTCCCGCTCAGGCACCCGCGGTAGATATTTTCCCGCACGGTTTCAGCGGATAAAGTTGGTGCGCACGGCATTTTCCTGCGCGGGGAATTCGATCCCCGCCGCCTTGCCCGCCTGCATGCACTTCAAAAGATACGCCATGTTCCTGCCCAGGTTGCGCATAGTCTGCATGCCCTCCGCATCGCGGCGCACTTCCTCGGGCGTCTTGCCGTACACCATGTTCCAGTAGGTGGAGGAGACGACGGGCATGGAGCAGATGGTGAAGTACTTATTGAGCACGTCGAAGGACGCCGCCGTGCCGCCCCTGCGTGCCGAGACGACGGCTGCCCCGGGCTTGCAGGCAAACGCATAGCCGCCCGCATAGAACGCGCGGTCGAGCACCGACTGCACCCTGCCCGACGGGTGCGCATAGTAGACGGGGGAACCGAACACGAACCCGTCCGCCCCCTTTGCCTTTTCGATGAGTTCGTTGGCAATGTCGTCAAACACGCACCTGCCAAGCTCCCTGCACTTCATGCAGGCAATGCAGTCCTGCACGGGCTTGTTCCCGAGCTGGAATATTTCCGTCTGAACGCCCGCCTCTTCGAGCGTCTTAGCCACTTCCGACAGTGCCGTGAAGGTGCACCCCGCGGCGCGCGGGCTGCCGTTGACAAGCAAAACTTTCATTGCGATCTCCCTGATCTTCCCGATCGTTGCGAATTTACAGGCTCTCCATGAAGATGGTGCGGATCTCCCCTTCGGTGAGCACCTTGTAGCCCCCCTGCATGACGAGCGTGCTCCTGACAAGCCCGTCCACCATCCCCTCGTTCACGCCCAGCTCCTTCAGGTGCATGACGAGGCCCAGCTCCTTCATCCAGCGCTCCATCGCGGCAAGCCCCTCCTCGGCGATCTGCTCATCCGTCTTGCCGGCGGGATCGACGTTCCACACGCTGACGGCGAAACGGCGGAACTTGGCAAGCCCGTAGGACAGGATGTGGCGGTAATACGCCATCGAGACGGCGGCAAGCGTCATGCCGTGCGTGGCGTCCGTGTGCGCGCCCACCGCCTGGCCGAGCATGTGCACCTCCCAGTCCGTATCCTTGCCCATCGCAACCAGGGTGTTGAGCGCCCACGTTGCCGTCCACATGATGTTGCTGCGCGCCTCGTAGTCGGCGGGGTCTTTCACCGCGATGCGGCTGGCGTGAATGACCGAGCGCATCAGCCCCTCCGAGAGGTAGTCGCTCGTGTTGTCGTCCGTGCCCGAGAAGTACTGCTCGCAGATATGGTTGAAGATATCGTAGATGCCCGACACCATCTGATATTTGGGCAGGGTGAAGGTATAGGTGGGATCGAGAATGGAGAACTTGGGGAACACCTCGGTGCCGAACACGTGCCCGATCTTGAGTTTCTGCGCGTGATTGGTGATGACGGAACCCCCGTTCATCTCGCTGCCCGTGCCTACCATCGTCAGCACGCAGGCAACGGGAACGATGGGGCAGGCAGGCTCTTCAAAGCGGATGAAGTACTTTTCCCAGGGATCCTCGTCGCAGTGAACGGAGACGGACACTCCCTTGGCATAGTCGCACACCGAACCGCCGCCCACGGCAAGGATGAGGTCCGCCTTGCTCTCCCTGGCGCGCTGCACGCCCTCGTAGAGTTTTTCCACCGTGGGATTGGGCATGACGCCCGCGTCCTCCGTGACGTTCTTGCCGCACTCCTTCAGAACGGAGACGACCTGATCGTAGATGCCGTTCTTCTTGATGGAGCCGCCGCCATAGACGAGCAGCACGTTTTTGCCGTACTTTTCCAGTTCCGCCTTGAGGTTTTTGATCGCCCCCTTGCCGAAATACAGTCTTGTAGGATTGCAATAGGTAAAATTCCCGAGCATGATTTCTCCTTCCGCGGCACACACTGCCGCATTTTTTTCTTCTATTATACCCCGCTTTTTGCCGCCTGTCAAATACCTCTTTTTTATCGTTCGCCATAACAAGCGGGCATAGAAACGCCCAAGGGAACGCCGCGCCCGCCGTCCGAACGGACGGCGGGCGCGGCGCTGAAAACATAAATTTACCAATGATCTTTCAGTCCGAGAAAATAATCAGCGGAGACTCCGTAGGCAAGCGACATCTTGCGCAGCGCGTCGTACCCGGGCTTTGCCTTTCCGCGCAGCCATTCGCTGACCTGACTTTGTTTGACGCCGATCGCGTTTGCAAATGCCGTCTGCGACAATTGATTGAGGATCAGAAATTCCCGCAGAATTTCCGCAAACGTGATTTCCATACTACTTAGTATATAGAATTTGCTATATTTTGCTGGACATATAGAATATTCTATGCTATCATATCATCACGATGCGTTTACCATTCCTCTGTTATATGAATTTTTATTATAGAAAACGCGGCTTGCTCCAATTACATGATTTGCTCGATCGCAATATCATTACGGCAAAACAGTTTGCACGTCTTAAAAAAAGACTGTTCCGGCGGGCGAAAAAAACTTACATGAAGATCAATTATCTGATTTGGCTGCAATATCTGATCGATACCAAGCGCATGAATGAAACCATTCTTCAGAACGCCACAAAGCGTATCTGAACAGCAAAACGCGGCGGCGGACAAATCGTCCGCCGCCGCGTTTTGCCAACCGTCATTTCGACTGCGAGGGGATTCTTCGCTACGGGCTGCGCCCCTCAGAATGACGCAGTACCGAAGATTGCCCGCTTACCGTCATCCGCCCGACGCCGTAGGCGGCGCACGAGTCCCATAGGGACGAAGTAACGTATGTGAGCCCCCCTCATACGTTGTCTTACAAGCATGATAACACATAGAAAAGGACGGCGGGCGCCGTCCTTTCGGTTTCAGTTGGCGCGCAGGCGGCGCATCTGCTCCTCGAGTGCGGTGCGGGCGGCGGCGGGGTCGGAGATGCCGAG
Source organism: uncultured Clostridia bacterium (assembly GCA_944340905.1). Lineage (GTDB taxonomy): Bacteria > Bacillota > Clostridia > Christensenellales > Borkfalkiaceae > Gallimonas. Next base: position 29,534 of record CALVLT010000015.1, on the reverse strand, counting down.
CACCGCCTCCTCCATCGGACAAAGCCCCGTTCCGGCGCGGTTGATGATGCGCTCGGTCAGCACGCCGTACTCCGCATGAATGCCGTGTTCGCGCAAAACGGCGAGGCCGCTCTCGGAGAGCACCTGCGCATACACCGCGCGCACGTTCATCAGGGCGTACAGCAGCGCAGCCGCCTTGCCCACGATGCGGTCGGCGGCAATGCCGCCGGATACGTCCTCGCCCTGTTCCAGCCATGCCAGCAGCGGGCGGATGCCGCGCTGCGTGCTTGTGAGGGTGCGTTCCCCCTTGACTGCGATGCAGCTCAGCCCCTCGCGCTCCAGCCGTTCGCGCAATTGCGCAAGCGTTGCCTCGGACATGGTGCCCTCCTTATGCGCCGAACAGCGCCTTTGCCGCGCGCATGTTCCCGATGATCTTCACCCCGAACGGGCAGCGCCTCTCACAGGCGCCGCATGCGATGCAGTCGCCCGCCTTGACGGGGAGGGCGGCGTAGTGCTCGCGCACCGTCTCGGGCACGCTCCCCTGCGCCCGCGCAAGGTTGAAAAACTTTGTAACCGTTGCTACATCGATGTGTCTGGGACAGGGCGCGCAGTGGCCGCAGTACATGCAGTGCCCCTTCCAGCTCATCTTGGGGAAGGAGGCAAACACGCCGGCGTAGTCGCGCTCCTGCTCGGACGCCTGCTCGTAGGCGAGCGCCGCGGCAAGCTCTTCTTCGGAACGCGCGCCCACCATGACGGACGCCGCCGCGGGACGGGTGAGCGCATAGTGGATGCACTGCACGGGTGTGAGCGCCCTGCCTGCGGGGGAATTGTCCGTGAGCAGATCGCCCCCGCCGTACACCTTCATGACGGTGATGCCCACCCCCATGCGCTGGCAGGTCTCGTACAATTGTTCGCGCACGGGGTCGAGGTTGAAGAGCGGCCTCTCGTAGCTTGCGTCCTCAAACAGCTTGTTGACGTCCTCGTCCCCGGGGAGCAGGTCATAACAGGGGTTGACGGAGAACATGAGCACCTCGACGGCGCCGCTCCTGACGGCCTCGAGCGCCACGTCCGGATTGTGGCTGCTCATGCCGATGTGCCTGATTTTTCCGTCACGTTTCAGCTTTTGTGCGTACTCGAGGATACCGCCCTCGCACACCCTCTTCCACACGGCGGCGGAGTCCACATAGTGGATCATGCCCACGTCCACGTAGTCGGTGCCCAGATTTTTGAGCATGCCCTCGAAGGCGGGAACGACCTCACGCATGTCGCGCGTCGCCTTGTACTGCCCGTCCTGCCAGAGCGTGCAAAGGTGTGCCTGATAGACAAAGTCCTTGCGCCGCGCGCCCACGGCGCGGCCGACGCGCACGTGCATATCGGGATCGGGGCTGTACAGGTCCATGCATTTGACGCCGCCCTCGAAGGCGCGCGCAAACATTGCCTGCGTGAATGCCTCGTCCCGTTCGAGAAAGCCCTCGCAGCCCAGCCCGATCTCGCTGACCTTCAGCCCCGTCTTTCCCAGTTCGCGGTAGTTCATATCAGTCCCTGTCCCTGACGAGCAGCGCGCGCAGCCCCATCACAAGGAAGGGAACGACGAGAGCCTGGAGCACCATGCCCGGAAGGCCCGTCTGGATCTGCGCCCAAACGGTCGCGGCAGAGAGCGGCGACACGCCCTGGAAGATGGCGGCGAGCGCAAGGAAGGTCAGTCTGCCTGCGGCCTGCGCCAGAAGTACCGCGGGGAACGCCATCCAGCCGTTTGCGACGATTTTTTTGGAGAACAGCCCCGAGACCGCCGCGAACACGGCAAGTTCCGCCATCATGTAGGGCAGACGCGCCGCCGCGGGCATGGGATTGCCCGCAAGCGAGGTGACGGCAAAGCTGACGACGGGCGACAAGACGCCCACGCCCAATCCCCACTTCCAGCCCAGAAGGCAGCCGCCCAGCAGCACGGGCAGGTACATGGGCAGCCACTGCGTGCCGCCCTGCGCGCCCGCCGCAAGGTGGACGAGCTGGGGCAGCAGCACCGCCAGCGCCACGATCGCCGCCGAGATGAGCGCCTTGACCGTGATCTTTACACTCAATTTTGCATTTCTTCCTGTCAATACCGATTCTATCATAAAAAACCTCCGTTTTATTATTCTTCGCGCAGCCTGTCTGTAAAGTCGCGCATCATTTCGGGAATCTTGATCTGCTGCGGACACACCCGCTCGCAGCTGCCGCAGCCGATGCATGCCGAGGGCCACTTATCCTCGGGCAGCGCGGAGAGCGCCATGGGCGCAATGAACCCGCCCTCCGAGAAACGATGCTCGTTGTAGAGCTTGATCAGCTCGGGGATGTCCAGACCCTTCGGGCAGTGGCTCGTGCAGTAGCGGCACGCCGTGCAGGGCAGCGCCGCGCGCTTGTACATGCTCTCGCCGATGGAAAGAAGCGTCGCGCGCTCGTGCGCAGTGAGCGGTTTTTCCTCGGAGAAGGTGGCAATGTTTTCCTTCACCTGTGCAAAGTCGGACATACCCGAGAGGATCACCTTCACCTCGGGAATGCTCAGCGCAAAGCGGAACGCCCACGCGGGGATGCCCTCGTCGGGGCGCAGCGCCTTGAGCTTTGCCTCGTTCTCGGGCGAAAGGGAGGCGAGCTTTCCGCCGCGCACCGGTTCCATGACCCACACTGGAATGCCCCGCTCGCGCAGCAGTTCCACCTTCTTGTTCGCGCTCTGGAATTCCCAGTCCACATAGTTGATCTGCAGCTGGCAGAACTCCATGTCCTTGCCGTACTTTTCGAGAAAGCGTTTGACGACATTGTAGCTGCCGTGCGCGGAGAACCCGAGATGGCGGATGCGCCCCGCCGCCTTCTGCTTGATCAGATAGGCGTAAGTGCCGTATTTTTCGTCGTCGAGATAGGCATCGATGTTCATCTCGCATACGTTGTGGAAGAGGTAGAAATCGAAGTGGTCCACGCCGCACCTTTTGAGCTGCGCCTCGAAGATCTCCTCCGCCTTCCCCATGTTGGCAAGGTCATACCCGGGGAACTTGCTTGCAAGATAAAATTTGTCGCGCGGGTAGGCGGACAGAATGCGCCCGACGCTCGGCTCCGATTCCCCGTTGTGGTAGCCCCATGCGGTGTCGAAGTAGTTGACGCCGTGCGAGATGGCATAGTCGAACATCTGCGCCGCCAGCCTTTCGTCCACCTTGCCGTAGTCGCCGTCCAGAACAGGCAGGCGCATCGTGCCGAACCCGAGTGCAGACAACTTTTCGCCCTGAAATTCCCTGTAGATCATAACAACCTCCTTATTCTTCCATAATAGAAAACGTAACTGTGACCGACCCGCTCCCAACCGCCTGCACGATGCCGGACGCATCGTCCAGCCTGCCCAGCGGCGTGTAGGAGTAGGATGTGGCAAAGCTTTCATAGAACAGCACGATGCAGTTGCTGCCGTATAGCATCAGATCGCCCGCCGCAATGCTGCCGACGCGCTGCGCCGCGGCAGGCAGCGCCTCGTCTATGTAAATATATTTTTCGTTGCCGTTGAGTTCGGACATACGCAGCGTCAGGGGCAGACGCGCCGCAAAAGCGCGCGCCGCCTCGCTCTGCACAAGCGTCGCCGAAAAAGTCATTCCCCCGATCTCCAATGCGATCTTCATCCCGTCCTCCTGCAACTGCGGCGGCGTTTCGTCTTTCTCCGTCTGCGGCGGCGCGTTCTGCGCGCACCCCGCAAACAGCAGCGACAGTGCGAGCAGGAACGTGCTCACGGCGCATGCGATCCCTTTCAAAGCAGCATCTCCGTGCGCGGTCTGCCGATATACCTGATGAGCTTTGCAGGCACGCCGCCCACGACGGCATTTGCGGGCACGTCCTTGGTGACAACGGCGCCCGCCGCAATGACGGCATTGTCCCCCACCTTCACGCCCGCAAGAATGGTGGCATGCGCGCCCACCCACACGTTGCTGCCGAGCACGACGGGCGCAGGGTACATGCCGCCGCGCCTGTCGGGATCAAGATCGTGGTTGAGCGTGGCAATGACGACCTGGTGCCCGATCAGACACCCGTCCCCGATGAAAATGCCGCCCTGATCCTGGAAGCAGCACCCCGAATTGATGAACACGTTGTTCCCGAGGCGGATATTCTTTCCGAAGTCGGTATAGAAGGGCGGAAACAGGGAAAATCCCTCGCCCACCTGCCCGTCTGTCAGTTCGCAAAAGAGCGCGCGCAGCTCTTCGGCGGTGTGGTACCCGCTGTTGATGCGCGCCGTGATGCGCTGCGCCCCGCGCGCCGCCTCCGTCATAAAGAGGTGCGCCTCCGACCCCGCCCCGATATATTCCCTGCGCGCCATGCACGCCCTGTATTCTGCAAGTTCCATAGCGTTTATCCTTCAGAATGTATTATAAAATAAAACCCGCCGTCTGTCAAATACCTATCCTGCATGGAAAACGATAGAAAAAAGCTATCGATAAAAAGCCCCGCGGCAAGCGCGGGCGATCATTGTCTCTAAGTATCGCTTATCATATCACACTTTGCCGACGCGACGCGCGATCGCCATGCCGATCTGCCCCTTTGATCGCCTCCGCCGCGACCTCCGTGTTGCCCTTTGTAAGCTTTCTGATCGTCCCGCTGCAGTAATTCTCGCCTTTGCGCGAGAAATAAACGATAAGATTTGCCATATCCGCCTCCAACTTTATAATTCATGCAAATCATAGCACATCTGCGGCGCAAAGTAAAATACCTGTTTTTCATGCATCTGAATACAAAAAAGGCATGGCTTTCAAGCCACGCCTTTTGAAGGTCGGTTGTGTCAGCGCTCCTCGCGGAAGTAAGAAAGTCCCAGGCTTGCCGGCGGCTGCGTTTCGCGATGGCCGATGATGCTGGTGACGATGAGCACGAGAATGGTGACTCCAAACGGTATAAGCCTGAGCAACGACTTGAACTCCGAAGCAACACCGATATACGAATAAAGAATATAAAGCGCACCGAATACGAAAGAACCGCCAATCGCAACCGCAGGTCGCCACATGGTAAAAATAACAAGCGCAATGGAAAGCCAGCCGATAATTTGAATGGTCACTTCCACCGTGGAATCATTTCCCGAGGTGTATCCAAGTGAATAGCACAGTCCGCCAATACCGGCAATGGCTGCCCCAATGATAACGGCAGTGTACTTATAGCCCGTCACGTTGATTCCCACCGCATCTGCCGTTGCAGGATTTTCGCCGATCGCACGCAGATTCAGGCCCACCTTTGTGCGTTTCAGTACGACGGCTACGATGACGGCAATGATGATTGCGAGATATATCAACGGTCCATGTCCGAGGAAGATCGTTCCGAACCAGCCGAGCGCCTCTATCCCCGGAATCTGTGCCTTAAAAAAGTTCAGCGATGCGAACGAAAGCTTGCTTGCCACAGTCACATCGGCAATACACACGACGTCATTGAGAAAGAAGGAGGTGAATCCGGCCCCGAAGATGGTACAGACCAGCCCCGTCACGTTCTGATTGGTGCGCAGGCTGACGGTTAGAAAGGCATAGACAGCACCGAGCGCGCCCGCAAAGATCATGGCAAAGAGGATGCCGCAGAGCACGACGAGTACGCCGTTGGGCGATTCCCCCATGGTGGTCAGACGGACGCCCAGGCAGCCCCCCGCCGCTCCCATGCACATGATGCCGGGAATGCCGAGGTTGAGATGCCCCGCTTTCTCCGTCAGGATCTCTCCCACGCAGCCGAACAGGAAAATGGCACCAAATTGAATCGCACTCGAAAGAAACACTTCCATTTAGTTTTCCTCCTTTTTCCCCTTTCTTTTTCGTGTGGATACGGCTTGCTGCGCCATTTCTGAAGGTGCAGACCCGTCCGGCCCGATAGGACCGTCCTGCAAAACATCTTGCGTCACCGCTGCGGCTATCTGCTCCCGTACCGGCGGAGATGATTCTTCTTCATGAATATGTTGTTCGCCCGCTCCTTGCGGTCGGTCATCTGTCGAAAATTCGGGAGCACTGCGCGCAGTTGTCTTGCGGAAGTTGAAATGCACTTTGTAGACGATAAAGAACTCGCAGCCGATAAAGAAAAAATAGATCAGCCCGACGACGATATCGGAGAGCGCGGAATTGGTATAGCCGAAATCGGTGTTGACCTGCGCCATGCCGCGCGTTAAAAAGTTGATGAACAGCGCAACGCCCGCCATGATGAGCGGGTCGAACTTGCCCATCCACGCGACCATGATGCCCGTAAATCCCATATTGCCGTCCATCGACGTGCTGACCATGTGATTGACGGAACCGACGAGCAAAAATCCCACCAGCCCGCACGTGGCGCCCGAGAGAGCGAGAGTGCGGATGATGACCTTTTTGACGTTGATGCCCGCATAGCGCGCAGTGTTCCTGCTCTCGCCGACAAGGGACACCTCGAACCCGTGCTTGGAAAAGCGCAGATAGCAGAACACAAACGCCGTGACGATGACGGCGGCGAGCACGATGGGCAGCGTTCTTCCAGCCTGCCCCGAACCGAACGTGGGCAGATTGGCATCGCCGAGCGGCGGCATGGCGCCCGTTCCGTTGGGGTACCACACCGCAATAAAGTACGCCACCAGATACATGGCGATATAGTTCATCATGAGGGTGAAGAGCGATTCGTTGGTGTTGAAGAACGCCTTGAATACGGCGGGAATGACTGCCCACACGGCGCCCGCCGCCACGCTCGCCACGAACATGAGCAGGCAGACGAGCGGATCGCTCCACTCCCCGCCGAGGTAGTACATGCACATGGCGCACGCAAGGCAGCCGATGAGCACCTGCCCGTTCCCCCCAAGGTTCCAGAACTTCATCTTGAAGGCGACGACGAGCGCGAGCGCGACGCAAAGAAGCAGCGCCGTATTTTGCAGAAGCAGCCAGAAGCGCCGCTCCGTGCCGAACGCCCCGGAAAAGAGCGAACCGAAGAACGCAAAGAACCCGCGCTGGCGCGGTGCCGAGGCAGAAATGAAGATGGCGCTGATGACGAGCGCAATGAGCACGGCGCCGAAACGGATGCACAATCCCTTCCACAGAGGCATCGGATCGCGCTTGGTGATGTGGATCAAAGGTTGTTTTACGCGCTCCATGTCTCATCCTCCCGTTCGTCGATCCTCGAATCCTTGGCGACGCCCATTGTCTTGCCCTTTTCCTCGGCAAGGTCCAGAGCGCCCGCCATCATCAGCCCGAGCTGTTCCTTGGTGGTCTTTTCCGCATGCACCACGCCCATCATCCTGCCATGGCAGAGCACCATGATCTTATCGCACAGGGCGAGCATGACGTCGAGGTCCTCCCCGATGAACAGCACGCCCGTGCCCTTTTCCTTCTGCCGGTTGAGAATGTTGTAGATGAGATAGGAGGAGTTGATGTCCAGCCCGCGCACGGGGTACGCCGTGATGAGCACGTTCGGCTCGGTGAGCAGTTCCCGCCCCAGGAGCACCTTCTGCACGTTGCCCCCCGAAAGCCGCCTTACGGGCGTCTCGGTGGAGGGCGTTACAACGTCCAGCTCTTCGATGACGCGCTCCGCCTCGGCGCGCGCACGCTTGCGGTCCACAAAAGGGTCGTGCCTGTCCACAAATGCCCCCATGCGGTTGAGCAAACGCTTGCACCGTGCGGCAAACGGCTTGTCCGTTTCGGACGCATGGATAGGCTTGATGCCGAACCGCCTCTCCTGGTAGTTGCGCAGCATCATGTTCTCCGTCACGGACATGGAGGGCGCAAGGCCCATGCCCAGCCTGTCCTCGGGGATAAAGCTCATGGAGATGCCCTTGTCGTAGATGGCTTTGGGCGAAAGCCCCACGATGCTCTCCCCCTCGTGGTAGATGCCGCCCCCCTCCACCTTTCTCAGCCCCGCGATCGCCTCGCACAGCTCGCGCTGGCCGCAGCCCGCAATGCCCGCCACGCCGAGGATCTCCCCGCCGCGGATAAAGAAGCTCAGGTTTTCAATGGCGGGGCTGCCCATGTCGTTTTTCACGCACAGGTCGCGGATCTCCAGCAGCGGTCTGTCGATTTGGGTCACGGGCCGCTCGATGTTCAGTTCCACCTTCTGCCCCACCATCATCTCGGTGAGCGCCTGCTCGTTGGTATCGGCCGTATTCACGCAGCCGATATATTCGCCCTTTCGGAGCACGGCGACGCGGTCGGAGATGGACATGACCTCATTGAGCTTGTGCGTGATGATGATGATGGACTTGCCGTCCTCCTTCATGGCGCGCATGACGGCAAAGAGCTTTTCCGTCTCCTGCGGGGTGAGCACCGCGGTCGGCTCGTCGAGGATGAGGATATCCGCGCCGCGGTAGAGCACTTTGACGATCTCCACCGTCTGCTTTTCGGACACGGACATATCGTATATCTTCTTTTTGGGGTCGATCTCAAAGCCGTACTTTTGGGCGATCTGCGCCACCTGAGCGTTGATGCGGTGCACGCCGTACCGCCCGCCTCCCGTGTACGGCCCCAGAACGACGTTCTGCGCCGCGGTGAAGATATCGACGAGTTTGAAGTGCTGGTGCACCATGCCGATCTTGTGGCGGAAGGCGTCCTGCGGGGAGGAAATCTTTACCTCCTCTCCGTTCACGAAGATCTGCCCTTCGTCGGGGTAATAGATACCCGAGATCATGTTCATCAGCGTCGTCTTGCCGCTGCCGTTTTCCCCGAGCAGGGCAAGGATCTCCCCCCTGTTCAGGGAGAAGCTGATGTCCTTGTTCGCCGCCACCGAACCGAAATATTTGCTGATATGCCTGAGTTCCAGCGCGTGTTCTGCCACAGAGCTACCTCACAAAAATACTTGGAAAACAACAAGCGGCGGAGAGAATTTCTTCGCCGGCTTGTCTCTTCATGGATTACACAATGTTGTCAATCGATCAGGAGTCAGAGGCAAGCTCCGTGATCCCGTCGATGCGCACGTCGAAATAGGGCGCGCTGCGGTGGCGGGATTCATAGAAAATGCCGTTCTCGATCGCCTCGGTGTCGCCCGTATAGGTGCCGTCGTCGTCAACATCCGCCGTATAGGTGGTAAGGTGCTCGCCGTCTACCGTGAACTTGGAGCAGTCGAACACGTGCAGCGTGCCCGCCTCGAGCTGCGCCTGCACCTCGGCGACCTTTTCGGCAGTGCCCTCCGCAGCCGCCGTGCCGAACTCCGTCAGAACGACGGAACCTGTATCCAGCGTACCAGTCCAATCCTTATCGATCTGCTCGCCGTTGATCACGCAGTCGATCATGTACTCAAAGTAGGGCACCCAGTTGATGCGCGAGGAGACAATGTACGTATCGGGACAGGATGCCGCCGTGCTGCCGTTATAGGAGACGTTGGGCACGCCCGCCGCCTCGCAGGCATTGGGAGCGCCCATGGAGTCCGCATGCTGCGAGATGAGCGCCGCACCGCGGGAAATAAGCGATCTCGCCGTATCATTTTCCGCTTGCAGATCATACCAGGAACTGGTGTAAGAAACTTCCATGGAGATGCTGATCTCATCGGCAGCAAGCTCTTCTTCCACCACGGACTGCGCGCCAAGGAAGAAGGAAGTATAGCCCGAGACGACCTCCGCATAGGGATAGGCGCCCACATAGCCGATTTTGATGTTGCCCTCAGTGTCAAAATTGACGTCATCCAATGCATCGCCGCCCGCCTTGTAACTATTGTACATCTCCACGAGCTTCATGCCTGCGGCAACGCCCGCAAGGTATCTGCCCTCATAGATGGAGGCAAACGCGTTGTGGAAGTTGGCAAGGTCGGACGTGTGCGCATGTGTACCCGTGGCGTGGCAGAAACGCACGCTCGGATACTCCTCGGCCGCTTCCATCATAAAGCTCTCATGCCCGAAGGAGTCGGCAAAGATGACGTCGCAACCCTGATCGGCAAGGTCGAGTGCAGTTTCAAGGCAGGTATTATCCTCCTCGATCCCCGTGCGAATGAGCAAGTTCTCTTCAGAAATGCCCTTGTTTTTGCATGCCTGCTCGATCGCGTCAAGGAAGTTCTTGTCGTAAGTCGAATTGGAATCGTGAAGTGCAATAAAGCCAACCTTCAGTTCCTCGACCGGAACGGGATCGAACGAGACTTCTCCGTCCCCTTCACCGCAGCCGGCAAGCGCTCCCAGACCCGCGACCGAAACGGCCGCCGCAAGACCCAAAGCCAACAGTTTCTTCATAATGTTTCTCCTTTCCCGATATATAATATATTTTTATCGGTTTTTTTCCATAAACAAAAAACCGCGCGGTCACTGTGCGCGGAAACGGACGCTCTCGTCCGTCATGGCGTCCACGATGGCAAGCGACTCCACGCGGATGCCCTTTGCGCGCAGCTCGTCGCCCGCGCCCTGAAATCCCTTTTCGATTGCGATCGCACAGCCCGCAAGCTGTGCGCCCGCGTCCTCCAGAATGCGCATCAGCCCGCGCACCGCATTTCCGTTGGCAAGAAAATCGTCCACGATGAGCACGCGGTCCGCACTGCTCAGATAGTCCTTGGCGACCGCGATCTCGTATGTCTCCCGATGGGTATACGAATAAACGGACGCCGTGTACACTTCCCTGGGCATGTTGGCGCTTCTGTGCTTTTTGGCAAATATGCAGGGCACGTGCAGGGCAATGCCCGCCGCCACCGCGATGGCGATGCCCGAAGATTCCACGGTCAGAACGCGCGTGATGTGCTCGCTTTCATACAGGCGCGCGATCTCCTTTCCGATCTCCATGATGAAATCGGAATCGATCTGCTGATTGAGGAAGCCCCCCACCTTGAGCACGTTCCCGGGCAGGACGGTGCCTTCCGTCAGAATTTTTTCTTCAAGCGCCTTCATCCGTGATCCCTGCACCGCACCTTCTTTTCCCGCCGTCCGGGGACGGCGGGAAAGCGGCGCGCCGCTTTCGCCTGTCGTGCAAGAGGGCGCCCGGCCTTTTGAAAAGGAGCCGCCCCCTTACCGTAAAATATATAATAACACTATATCACAATCGTCCGATGAAGTCAAATAAATTGCCCGAACTTGTCACCAAAAGTTCACGTCTTTTTTCCGTCCGCTCAAAATCCGCCCAAAAAAGCGGCGATCCATCTCCGCCGCTTATATGGTGTATCAATATGGCTTATCACTGCCCCTTTTTGCCCCTTCCCCTAAGCGTTGCTGTGAGCGAGCAGCTTTTTGGCGCTCTCGTTGCCGCCGCGGGCGGCGCGCTGCAGCCATTCGACCGCCTGCGCCTCATTCTGCGCCACGCCGCTGCCCACGGCATAACACAACCCGAGATTGTACTGAGCGCCTGCGCTGCCCCGCCTTGCCGCCGCGCGGAAACACCCGAACGCCTTCTTTTCGTTCTTTTTGACGCCCCGCCCGAACCGGAAACAATAGCCGAGATTGTTCATTGCCTCCGCGCAGCCCTTCATGGCAGCCGTGCGGAAACACCGGTATGCGCGCCGTTCGTTGCGCTCCACGCCCTTGCCCACAAGATAGCAGCTTCCGAGATCGCAGCGCGCCGAGAGGTTCCCCTGCTCCGCCGCCGCGCGCAGCCACTGCGCCGCCGCAGACGGGTTTTTCTGCGTCCCCACGCCGTACAGCAGACACAGACCCGCGCGGTGCTGTGCCTCGGCAAGCCCGTTCTCCGCCGCAAGGCGCAGCCATTCATAGGCGGCGGCATCGTCCTGCCCGATGCCCCGTCCTTCGGCGTAGCACAGCCCCAGGCGGTACTGCGCCACGGCCACCCCGCGCCACGCCGCGCGGCGGTAGTGCACCGCCGCCTCGGCATCGCTGCGCGCGACGCCCTTTCCCTCTTCATAGCACGCCCCGAGGCGGCATTCCGCCTCGCCGTGTCCCGCCTGCGCCGCCTGCGTGTAGCAGACGACCGCCTTCTCGTATTCCTCCATCCGCGCATACGCTTCCCCGTTGGCGAACTCCTGTTCCGCCGCCGGATCCGTCTGGCGGGCAACCTTCCTGGCCATATTTCCCTCCCGGCTCTATTGTACGCGAAAACACGGCGTTTGTCAAGATGCGCCGCAAAAATAACGCGGACAAACCTCCGTATAACGCGGCGCGCCCGTCCGCAGCAGCGGACGGGCGCGTTTTCATTCCCTTGTTCAATCGAAAAATTCTTCGTACACCGCCTTGATGGTGCGCTCGTAACTGTCGTTATCCACCCCGACGATGATATTCAGCTCGGAGGAACCCTGGTCGATCATGCGCACGTTGACGCCCGCGCGCGCGATCGCCTCGAACAGCCTTGCGCTGGTACCCACGCTGCGCGCCATGCCGTGTCCCACGACGGCGATGAGCGCGATATCGTGGATCACGCGCAGAGAATCGGGATGCACCGTTGTGCGGATCTGTTCGCACACCTCGTCGAGCACGCCGTTCTTCAGCTCCGATGCATCGATGACGAAGGACATCGTGTCGATCCCCGTGGGGATATGCTCGAAGGAAATGCCGTACTTCAAAAAAACTTCGAGCACCCTGTAAGTAAAGCCGATCTCGGCATTCATGAGCGATTTTTCCAGGAAGATGACCGTGAAATCCTTCTTGCCCGCAATGCCCGTGACCCGTTTTCCGCTGTACGTATAGCGGGAAGTGGGTACGATCTCCGTTCCCTCGTCCTCGGGGCGGAAGGTGTTTTTGATGCGGATGGGAATGTCTGCCTCGCGCACGGGGAAGATGGATTCGCTGTGCAGAACGTTCGCCCCCATGTAGGAAAGCTCGCGCAGTTCCTTGTAGGAGATGGCGCGGATGGGCAGCGGATTGTCCACGATGCGCGGATCGCAGGCGAGGAACCCGCTGACGTCCGTCCAGTTCTCATACAGCCCCGCCCCCGCCGCGCGCGCCACGATGGCGCCCGAGACGTCGCTGCCGCCGCGCGAAAACGTCTTGACCTTTCCGTTGACGTCCTCGCCGTAAAACCCCGCGACGACGGCGCGCTTTTTGCCCTTGAGCGCGCAGGCAAGCAGGGCGTACGTCCTTTCGCCGTCCAGCCGCCCGTCGGCGCCGAATTTGACGACGTCGCGCGCGTCGATGAAGGGAACGTCCAGAAGCTGCGCCATGACGCAGGCGGAAAGATACTCCCCGCGGGAGGCGCAGAAATCCGGCGTCGCCTCCTCCAAGATCTCCCTTCTGGTGCGTTCGAGCAGCCCGTCGATGTCCATGTTCAGCCCCAGTTCGGCGACGATGCCGCGGAACCGTTCGCATATATTATCGAACGCCTCGCCCGTCTCGCCGCGCAGGGAGACGTTTTCGTAGGTCTCGTACAGAAGGTCCGTGACCTTGACGTCGCCGCTGAAGCGTTTTCCGGGCGCGGACACGACGATATAGCGGCGCGCCGCGTCGCTCTCGATGATCTTGCGCACGCGCAGCATGGTGATGCCGTCCGCCATGGAGGTGCCGCCGAATTTACATACTTTAATCATAGCTGATCTCTCTGCCTTCCAGATAGTAGCGCTTTTCCTTCGCCTCGCCGAGGGAGAAGGTCTTTTTGGGGAGAAGGGCGCCCCCCTTGAGGGCGGGGAAGAAGTCGTCCTTGTCCATCGCCGCAAGCTGTACGCCCGCGCAATCCTCCTGCGCGGCGCGCCGCGCAAGTTCCCTTTCCCCGTGCACGTAGTCGATGGTGCCGCCGTTCGCGCGCACAAACTTCTCGCACAGTTCGTCCGTTCTCTTCACCCCCTCCGCGCCCGCGGGCAGGGCGGGAATGAGTACGTTCCCTTCGCGACGGCACTTCACGTTCTTCGCGAAAAAGTCGCAGAATGCCTCCGCATCCACTTCTTTCATCAGCCGGTGAATGGGATAGAACACGACGGACGCATCGTATAGGTTGACGAGTTCCGCCAGCATAAAGCGCGCGGGATGGTGCGCGAGTTCTTCCTTTTTGAGGGTGGGTCTGAGCGCCTCCCAGTGCGCCTTTGCCGCCGCCACGGCGTGATTCCCGTCCGCCACGGCGAACATTGGCTCCCCCTTGGCATGCAACAGCTGCACGACGACTTCCGCCAGGTCTGCGGGAACAAACCGGCCCGTCAGGCGCCCGCCCCCCTCCATAAGGTCGAAATCATAGAGCTGTTCCAGCTCCTCGCGCAGCAGTCCGCGCACGACGCGGTCCTTTTTATCGCGGTAGAAGAGAATGGCGTGCGGAAATTCAAGGGGCGCCGCTTTGCGCTCGGCAATGCGTGCGGCGAGCCGCGCCGGCACGACCTCCTCCGAGGCGCGGATGGGTGAAGATATACCCGGCTCCGAAGTATATGCCTCCAGGTCGATACAGGCGACGATACCCCGCCGCGTTCCCGTGCGCGTGGTCCGCTCGCAGAACACCGCCCCGCGCGCGAGCTTGGTCAGAACGTCCCCCTCGAGCGCTGCGTACATATTCTCGCGGATGGCGGCGATGCGCCCCTCGTCGTCTTCCCCGAGATAAATTTCGGGCAGGATGAAACGGAGGGTGGAGGGCGCGTCCGCGACGGTGCGCTCCACACGCATCCAGTATTCCCTGTCCGACGTGAACTGATCGCAGGCGATGACCGCCCACTGTTCAAAGCCCTCGCGCGGGATGAGCACGCGCGGCAGACGCAGGCAGTTCTTCATACTGCGTTGATGACGATGACGGCCACTACCGCAAGCACGGCGGCAAGCAGCTTTAAGGGAATGTTATGGGTGAACAGTTTGCCGAGAAAGGTCAGGAACTTCATGCCTTCTTGCCTCCACTGTTGAATTCTTTCCAGTAATAGTCCTTCAGGTACCGCTTCAGGCTCTCCGAATCGACATAGCGCGTGATCTCGCCGCGGCGCACATAGGAGACGATGCCCGTCTCCTCCGAGACGATGATGGCGGACACGTCGGCAACTTCCGTCACGCCGATGCCCGCGCGGTGGCGGGTGCCGTAATCCTTAGGGAAATCCTTCTGCGTGAGGGGCAGAAAGCACCCCGCCGCCTGAATTTTATCGCCGTAGATGATCATGGCGCCGTCATGCAGGGGCGCCTTGGGAATGAAGATGCCCTCGATGAGCTGATTGGAGATGTTCGCGTTGAGCGTGACGCCGCTGTCGATGATATCCTTGGGCAAATTTCCGCCCGAGAGCACGATGAGCGCACCCGTATTGTTTTTGGAGAGGTTCTGCACCGCCTTGACGATGCCCGAGATATACTCGTCCGCACGCGCGCTGACGGCGTTATTCTTTGCCGCCTGCGCCCCCGCAACACTGCCCGGCCGCTTTGCCGCCACGTTCCAGATGCTGCGCTTGATCTCCACGCTGAACAGCAGCAGGAAAAAGAGGGACATGAGCATGACGAACACGTAGAACACCACGACGGTGAGGTGCTCGGAAAAGAGCGCCACCGCGCACGTGCACAGCAAAAGGAAAATATAAACGGGAATGAGCTTTTTGGCGTTATTCTCGTAGAGTGTTTTCAGAACGAAATAGATGAGCAGAAAGAGAAAGACCGCTTCCACGACGATGATCCAGTTCTGCGAAAAATCCGTGAAAACGCCCTTGATCCCATTCCATACGGTCTCAGGCGAACGCAATGTCTACCTCCCTTCCCCCGCCGCAGCGCGCCGGGTTTTTCATTATTATACCGATTTTGCGCAAAAATGCAAAGTATTTCTTCGGTTTTTTTGGTCTATGCAAAAAATATTTCGGCGATCGCCGTAAAAAGAGCGCCCGTTTTTGTGTAAAGTCCGCTCCTTGCCCCCGACGAGAGCGCATACAGTCCCTCATACAGCGCCTGCACGCGCCCCCTGCCCAGGCGGGAGAGCGTCTCGCGGTTTTTCTGCACGGCATAGGGCTTGACGCCCAGAAGTTTTGCAATGTCGGCGTCCGTTCCGCCCGCCGCGGCAATTTCGCACAGCGTGCGGAAGTGCGAGGTGAGCGCAGCGAGCACGGCGTGTTCGTCCGACCCCTTGCCGAGCATGTCGGTGAGAATTTCGGAGAACTGCGCGAAGTTGCGGCGGGACGCCGCCTGGGTGAGTTCGTAAATTTTATATTCGACGTCCTTGGCGACGTACTCCTCCACGTTCCCGCGCGTCACCCTGCCGTTTTCCCCGAGCACGCACGCCAGCTTTTCCGTCTCCGACTTCATGCGGGCGGCTTCGCGCGCGCAATAGCGCACCATGAGCTGCGCCGCGTCCGCATCCATCTGCAGCCCCTGCTTGCGCGCCACCCCGAACAGCCAGCGCGCGAGCGTTTCCTCGTCCTCTCGCGAGCAGTCCACATACGTCACGCCCGCCTTGCGCGAAAGCTGCGCCGTGTTCGCCTTTTTGCCCGCATTGACGATGACGAACACCGTGGAGGGACAGGGATCTGCGCAGTAGGGCTTCAGGTAGGTCTCCCACTCCTTTTCGCTCGGATAAAATTCGCAGGCGCGCACCAGCCGCCGCCCGTCGAGAAAGGGCAGCGTGCCCAGCGCGCGCACGAGCGCGGCAATGCCCTCCCCTTTGAGCGTCTCCCCCTCGTAGCGCGCATCGTTGAGCATGGGATTGGAGATGGCGCACGCCGCACGGATGGCGCTCACCGCATGGTCGCGGAAATAGGTCTCCTCGCCCTCGACGAGGTAGACGGGAGCCAGACCTTCCTTCAGGCTCTTTGCAAGCTGTACAAATTTCATAGTGCTTTGATTATACCATCTTTGAACAAGTATTTCAAGCGGCCGTCCGTGTTTGCGGCAAACAAATCTGCGGAAAGCACCCCTTCCCCGCCGTCAAACGCAAATTCCGCCACGCAGCCCTGCGCCGAAAGGGTGAGCCTGTCGGCCGCCTCAAAGCGGAACGTCATCCCCCCGATCGTGAACGTCTCCCCGCACACGACATCCGTCTCGCGCAGACCCGTCTGGGTAGGATAGGCGGCGTACACCGTGCGCGCGGGCAGAAATGCTGCCGTGTTGACGGCGCGCACGATATCTTCCGAGAGCACCGCCACGCCGTCCAGTTCTCCGCCGTAGGTACGCCTGAGAAAGTCCGTACAGGTATAGACGCCCGCATCGCCGTCGATGAGCAGCACGGCGTGTCCGTCCATGCGCACGAGGGCGCAGGCGCCCCTGTCCGTGCGCGCAATGTCGATGCGGCAGCCCGAGAAGGCGGCGTTCTCCAGCGCCACGCACGCGGCGAACAGCACACAGACTGCTCCGCATGCCGCGGCGCGCAGGGCGGGGCGCAGCCGCACCCTTGCGGCGAGCGGCACGTTGAGCGCCATCCACACGCCCGCCCCCGCGCCCAGCGAAAAGCCCGCGATCACGGCGGAGACATCCGCAACGGAAAAGACGAACAGCGTGGCGGAGAGCAGCCCCTCGGGAAAGGCGAGCAGGACGCCCGCCGCAAAGGGCATGACGAGGGAGAGCGCCGTGAGCGCAACGAGGGGCAGAAAGAGCACGGGCAGCGCGGGAATGACGATGAGATTGAGCAGCATTCCCCACACCGGCAGATACCCGAACGTGCCGAGCAGAACGGGCAGGGTGAAGATCTGTGACGTGATGCCCGAGACGAGATTATTCGCGAGCGCCGCGTTCACCTTGTACCTGCGCAGACCGCGCGAGAGCGGCTCCGAAAGGAGAAAGATGCCCGCCATCGCCCCGTAGGAGAGGCGGAAGGAGACGGAAAAGTACTGCGCGGGCGAGACGAGCAGGGTGAGCGCCGCCGCAAGGGAAAGCGAGGACAGGTCGTCATATTTTTTGCCGAAAAAGCGCATCCCGCCCGCAAATGCGCACATGAGCAGGGACCGCACGGAGGACACGGTGAAGGCGCACATGGCGCAGTAAAACGTACCGAGCAGCAGGGCGGGAATGGTGGCCCAGCGCCCGAGCGGGCGGCGCAAAAGCAGCATGACGGCGGCATACAGCACGCTGATGTGCATGCCGGAGACGGCAAACACGTGCGCGATGCCGCCCGTGCGCGTCGCCTCGGCAACATCGCCGTCCATCACGCGCATATCCCCCGTCAGGAGCGCGTAGGCGATGTCCGCCGCGTCCTTCTCCATATTCTCGTGCAGCACGTTGTAGAGGGCGCCGTTCAGCCGCAGAAAGAGATTGCCCGATCTGCCCGTGACCGCATACTGCGCGGGCGCGGCGGTGTAGCGCAGGCCGTTGGCGAAGTCGGATTGGGCGTAGCCGTCCCCGCCCGCAGGCAGCGCATTGCGCGATACGTGTGCAGAAAAAGCGACAACGTCCCCCACGCGCACGTCCTCGCCGGGCAGCGTCAGTTCCATCTTCCCCTGCGCGGGCGCGCCGTCAAAGGCGAGGCCCGTCAGCCGCGCGCTCGTGTAGCCGCCGCGCACCGAGGCGACCTCCACCGTGCCCGTCACGGAATATTCCCCCGCGGGCGGGCCGCTTTCAAAGCGCAGGGCGTTCAGGTGCATGAGCCCCGCGCCGAGGAGCGCGAAGAGGACGAACACGCCCAGAACGACGGCGGCGCGGCGCACGCCGAAGGGCGGCAGCAAAAACAAGAGCAGCAGGACGAATGCCGCACCCCCGATGAGCGCATCGCTGCCGAAGGCGATGCAGCCATACAAAAAGCAGCCGCACAGCAGCCCCGCGGCGGCGAGCAGAAAGGGGCGCAGATTGATCCGCGGCTGTGCGCGGCCATGGCCGCGTTCCGGCTCCTTCTCCTCGGACATGCTCCCCTCCTTTTTCCTTTGTTCGGTTGACAGCGCACAAAATACGCGCTATAATGGTACCATGTACGATACCCTGCTCTTTGACCTGGACGGGACGCTGACCGACCCGTTTGAAGGCATCACCAATTCCGTGCTCTACGCACTCGAAAAGTGCGGCATCGACGAACGCGACAGGTGCAAGCTTGCCGCCTTCATCGGCCCGCCCCTTCTCGATTCCTTCCGCACGTATTACAACATGGACGGCGCACAGGCAAGGCGGGCGCTCGCCTTCTACCGCGAATACTATGCGGACAAGGGCATCTTTGAAAACCGCGTCTATGCGTCCATTCCCGAGACGCTCGCCGCCCTCGCCGCGCGCGGAAAGAGGCTGTTTGTCGCCACATCCAAACCCGAATATTTTGCTCGGAAAGTCCTCGGACACTTCTCGCTCGGCCGCTTTTTCAGCGGCGTTGCGGGCGCCTCGATGGACGAGACGCGCACGGACAAGGCGGAGGTCATCGCCTATGCGCTCGGAACGTTCTCCCTTTCCGGGGAACACGCCGTCATGATCGGCGACAGAAAACACGACGTGATCGGCGCAAAAAAGAACGGGCTGCCGTGCATCGGCGTCCTGTACGGATTCGGCAGCCGCGAAGAGCTGCTTGCCGCGGGCGCCGACGCGCTTGCCAAAACGCCCGAAGACCTGATTTCCCTCGTATAGACCGTTTCTGAAGGGGCATGCCGCAGACATGCCCCCTCTCTTTTGCGTCAGAGCCGTTCGTATACGGGGATGACGTCGAGCGGCGCGTCCGCCGTCACGGTGCCGCCGCCCTCCAGCGTCCTGCCCGTGTTCATATCGCGCCAGCGACCGGCGGGGAGGTACACCTCGCGCGAGCGCATGCCCTCGTACAGCACGGGAGCCACAAGGTACTTCGGGCCGAACATGTACTGCTCGTCCGCCGTCCAGCAGCGCGCATCCTCCGGAAATTCATAGAACATCGCGCGCATGACGGGCGAGCCGTTCTCGCTCGCCTCGCGCATGACCTGTTTTAAGTAGGGTTTCATCTTCACGCGCAGCGCGGCGTAGCGACTGAGGACTTCAAAGACGTCCTCGCCGAAGCTCCACAGCTCATTGGGAAGTCCCGTGTGGCAGAACCCGCCGCCCCATTCGCGTTCGTCGAGGGGCAAAATATCGGACGGCTCCTTGTCGCCGTGCATGCGAAGAACGGGGCAGAACACCGCCCACTCGAACCAGCGCAGCAGCAGTTCCTTATATCCTTCCTCCTTCACGTTGACGAAGAACCCGCCGATGTCCGTTGTCCACCAGGGGATTCCCGCAAGGCCCACGTTCAGCCCTGCGGCAAACTGATCGCGCAGGCTGGCGAAATTGCCCTGAATATCCCCCGACCACAGCACGGCGCCGTACTTCTGACTGCCCGCCCACGCACAGCGGATGAGATTGCAGATGTCCTTCTGTCCCTGCGCGCGCTGCCCCTCGTAAAAGGCGCGCGCGTGCATGACGGGATAGACGTTGCCCACCTGCAGGTCGGTTCCGAGAAAATAGCGGTAATTGTCAAATTCATAGGCGGAATACTCCGGTTCCGCCTCGTCCAGCCAGAACATATCGATGCCGTAAGCCGCATAATTGGCGCGGCACTTTTCCCACAGATAGCTGCGCGCCTCAGGATTGGTGGCATCGTAGATGTAGGAATCGCCGAGAAAGTCAAAGCACTGGCTGCCGCGTTCGGGGCGAATGAGAAGCCCAAGATCGCGCATCTCGGCAAAATTTTCGCTCTTTTTATCGACGGTCGGCCAGATGCTGATCATGCAGCGGGTGCCGTATGACTTCAGTTCGCGCACCATCGCGGCGGGGTCCGGCCAGTAGACGGGGTCGAACTTCCACTCCCCCTGCCGCGTCCAGTGAAAGAAGTCGATGACGATGACGTCCAGAGGGATCCCCCGCCTGTGATATTCGCGCGCCACTTCAAGCACCTCCTCCTGCGTGCGGTAGCGCAGCTTGCACTGCCACAGCCCCAGCGCGTTCTCGGGAAATTCGGGCGCGCGCCCCGAGAGCGCGGTGTAGTTGCGCACGACTTCCTTGGGCGTGCCCGCGCTCACCCAGTAGTCGAGCTGACGGGTGCTCTGCGCCTGCCACTGCGTCACATTTTTGGCAAACGTGACGCTGCCGACGGCGGGATTGTTCCACAAAAACCCATACCCGAGGGAGGAGATGAGGAAGGGCACGCTCGCCTGCGAATTGCGCTGTGCAAGCTCCAGCGTGCACCCCTTCAGATCGAGGCAGGACTGCTGATACTGCCCCATGCCGAAGAGTTTTTCATCGCGCGCCTCAAAGCGGAGGGTGAGCGCATGGTCGCCCCCGCGCGCGGGCGTGAACTCGCGGGCGACCACCCGCAGCGAAGGGGTGTGCGGCATGTCGTATTCATAGCAGCGGTAGTATTCTTCGAGCACGCACTTCCCGTCCGCATACAGGCGGAGCTTTCCGAGGCGGTCGATGCGGGCCGCCATTCTGCCGTTTTCAATGTACGCGGCGTCCTGCGAAATTTCAATGTGCGCGGCGGCGCGTGGCGCGCCCTCCAGCGCCCAGTCCTGCGGTGCAAAGGCGGGCGACATGGCGGACTGCACGCGCAGACCGTCGCGTCCCTGCGCGAAGATACGCAGCGTCTCGCCCCGCCGTGAAAAATACAGCATTCCGTCCCGTTCCGTAAACATACCGGATCCCCCTTTTCTTTGCGTTCTTGCAATGGCAGCGCTGCCCGAAACCATGCAAAGACGGGCCCGTTGCAGGCCCGCCTTGTTTTATTTTTTCAAAAAGACGGACAGCTCTTTTACAAGCTGCTGAACCGCGGCAGTGCTCAGCGAATAGATGAGCGTCTGCGCGCGGCGCTCGCAGACGGCAAGCCCGCTCTCCCGCAGCACCGCAAGATGGTGCGATACGGTTGCCGCTGACAGTTCAAACTGATCTGCGATCTCCCCCGCCGTGTGCGGGCGGCTGTGCAGCAGCAAAAGGATGCGCCGCCGCGTCTTGTCCGCGAGCGCATCCCATGCCGTTATGCCGTGTGCGTCGTTGTTGTTTCTGCGTCCCATTGCGATCCTTATTTTGAATCCTGTCTAAGTAACCGTCTGTCGGCTGCCTTTAGGATAGCATATCGGGGCGTCTCTGTCAAGGTTTATTTTGAAATTTTTCTAAATAATCTTCAGAAATAGCTCCGGCGGCGCGGGCCGTCGTCATCGTCATCGTCATCGTCATCGTCATCATCATCTTCGTCGTCATCATCGTCCTCGCCGTCGTCCGATTCGTGCACATACAGTTCCTCGACCGCCTCCAGGAATTCGTCATACAGTTCGTCGAAGATATAGTCGTCGCCGTAGCGGGCGATGTCGCGCTGCAGCTCCAAAAAGTTCTCGCGCAGCTCCTCTTGGGATTCGTCGCCGTCCTCGTAGATGCAGTCCTCGCCCAGATACAGGTACTTTGCGTTGAACTCGCCGGGCGTCATAACCTGAAGATCGTCCAGATAGGTCTCCATCAGCGCGTGCACCTGCGCGGCAAACTCCGACTTCAAATGCGCCAGCTCCCGCCCGAGGTAGTCCTCGAAATCCCCCATCTCCGCCTCGTTGTAGGCGGCGATGAGCGCCTCGAAATCCGTCTGCGAGAGCGTGCTGACCGAATATGCGCCGCCCAGCTCGTTCTCTAAGTACACGCGGACGCGCTCCGCCAGCCGTTCGCCGTCCTCGCCCGTGGCGTATACGCCCACGCCGTCCGCCGTGATCAGGTGCTTGCGTTCGGAGAGAGCGGCAAACTTCGCGCTCGCCTCTTCGGGCGTCATGCCCGCAAAATCTTCGTCCGCAATGAGGAGCGCCGCGTCGCGGTTGAGCGCCCGCACCCCCGTCACCCTGTCCTCCTCGACAACAAATTCCACCGAGGGATTGATGCTGATGTACAGATTGGCGGCGGCGCCTCCGCGCAGGGCGAAGGGCAGGATGCAGGCGAGCAGAAGGAGCATGGCGGCAACGGCGCATGCCAGCGCAATGAGCGGTTTGCGCGAACGGGCAACCGCCACCGCCCCGCCCTGCTGCTGCGGCGCCTGCCGCTGCGCCGCAAGGATGCGGCCGTACACATCGGGCACGTGCTCCTGCGCCTCCTTTCGCAGCTGCGTTTCCAGTTCCTGTCTGTTCACAACGCTACCTCCGCGGGGTTCCCGCTCCTGCCTGAGCGCCGCCTGCATCTTGGCGACGGCGCGCGAATAGTGCCAGCTGACGGTGGGCAGCGGCATGGAGAGCATCTCGGCGATCTCCCGCCGCTTGTACCCTTCCGCCGCCGCGAGGATCAGAACAGAAAATTCCTCGCGCTTGAGAATGCGCCGCGCCATGTCGATGAGCAGTCCGTAGTCGTCCACGTCCCGCGTGCCGAAGGGCAGCGGGTTTTCCCGCTCGTCCACCGAAAGCTCGCGCGAACGCCTGCGCATGAGGTCGATCGCCTCGTTGCGCGCGATGCGCGCGATCCATGCGCGGGCATTCGTCCCCCTGCGGTAACGCGCGGCATTGCCGAGCACCTTCAGATAGGTCGCCTGCATGACGTCCTCGGCAAGCATGCGCTCGCGCACATAGGAGAGCGCAATATAGTACACGGTCCTGCGCGTTTGTTCGTACAGCTCGCCGAATGCGGAATGATCTCCCTCCGCAATGCATCCGAGCGCCTCATCGAGCGTCACGTCCCTTTCCTCCCGTTGTGTCTTACGCTCAGTATATCAGATCACCGCCCCGCTGTCAATGGGGTTCTTTGCGCCGCGCCCCAAGGGACGCGGCGCTTTTTGCCTCAGTCGTCAAAATCGTCGTCGAAATCGTCGTCGAAGTCGTCGTCAGAGCGTCCGTCGTCGGCGCGATAGAGATATTCGCCGTCCGCCGTCTTGGTGATCGTGAACCTGCCCTGTCCGCCCCCTTCGACGCGGTAGTTGACGCCGATGGTCACTGTGCCGCCGCTGCGCTGTTCGCGCTCGACCTCGAACCGGGAGCGCACGCCGTCTTTGAGAATGGACAGCTCATATTCCGTCTCGATGCCGCCCTGTTCGTTCTCCGTCTCAAAGTCGATGCTCGCACGCTCGACAAGCTGCCCGCCGCGGTAGACGCCGTACACATATTCGCGCTCCGTCTCCTGCTCGCCGCCTTCCTCTTCCGCGCCCGTTTCCACGTTCATCTGCACATATGTGTCCGCGTCGTCGGGATGGGTCGCGCGGATCCAGAGTTCCTCGCTCGTCTCGCGCTCGCCGCGCTCCTCCTCCGTCTCGGACATGCGGTAGCCCGACATGGCATACGCAACGCCGTCCATCTCCAAAACGCCCGTCAGATCGTAGGCGACGCGCACTTCGTACTCATCGTCCTCCCTCTCCTCGCGCGTGCCCGCCTCCGTCTCGGTGTAGTACATGGTGTAACTGACGTTCCCGCCGTCCGGAAGGCTGCCCTCCACGGTGAGTTTGGTCGCAAAATCATAGGACGTATTGTCGTTTTCCGCCACCTGAACGCTGAGCGCGCCGTCATTCAGGAAGGTGTCGAACAGTTCAAAATATTCCCCGAACGTCTCCTGTCCGACGGACGGCTGCTGCTCCGTCTGCCCGCCCGCCTCAGGGGCCGCATCGGGCGTCGTCTCGGGGGCCGCTTCGGAGACGGCGGACAGCGAACTCACCGTGCCCGTGGCCGCGGAGAGCAGGCCCGCCGTCGTGACCGCGCCGAACGCATAGGCGCTCTTGGCGCCCGCCTCGGCCTGTGTGCCTGCGCCGCCGCCCAATCCGCCTTCCGACAAAGACGCGCTGCCGCCGCTGCCGCACCCCGCAAACGCAAGGAGTGCCGTTCCCGCCAACACTGCCGAACAAATTGCAAATACCTTTTTCATGATGATTCCTCCTTTTTGCGCCGCTCCTGCGGCTGCTTTCACTCATTCAACGCGCGAGCAGGCGCTTTTGTTGGAGTTTTTGCAATTTTTTCAAAAAAATTTTCCCCATCAAAAAATCCCGCACGGGGTGCGGGATTTTTTTGTGTTTGGATCAGACCGTCGTCTGTTCTTCGGCGGCGACAAGCATATCGCGGTAGCCGCCCGTAGACTGCACGGAGACGTTCTTGTAATCCTTCATGCCCGTGCCTGCGGGGATGAGCTTGCCGATAATGACGTTCTCCTTGAGGCCGATGAGCGGATCGCGCTTGGTGCAGATGGCCGCCTCGGTGAGCACGCGGCTGGTCTCCTGGAAAGACGCCGCCGACAGGAAGGAATCGGTTGCGAGCGCCGCCTTGGTGATGCCCAGCAGCACGCGCTTTGCCGTTGCGGGAACGCCGCCCGCCTGAATGGTCTTTTCGTTCTGTTCCTCGAACGTGAACATATCGACGAACTGCCCGGGCAGCAGATCGGTGGTGCCCGCGTTCTCGATGCGCACCTTGCGGATCATCTGGCGGACGATGATCTCGACGTGCTTATCGTTGATATCGACGCCCTGCGAACGGTAGACGGACTGGACCTCGTGCAGGATGTAATCCTGCACGCCCTTGACGCCCTCGACGCGGATGATGTCCTGCGGGTTGACAGAACCTGCATTGAGCTGCGTGCCGGGCACCACGTGGTCGCCCGTCTTGACGAGCAGCTCCGCATTGAAGGGAAGTTCGTAGTCCTTGAGCCTCTCGCCCGTCCCCTCGTCCAGAATGACGACGTGCTTGAGGTTGTTGTCCTTATCGTCCACCGATGCAATGCCCTTGAACTCGCAGATGGTGGCAACGCCCTTGGGCTTTCTCGCCTCGAACAGCTCCTCGACACGGGGAAGACCCTGTGTGATGTCGCCCGTGGCTGCGATACCGCCCGTGTGGAAGGTACGCATCGTGAGCTGGGTGCCCGGTTCGCCGATGGACTGCGCCGCAATGACGCCCACCGCCTCGCCGATCTTGATGGGCAGCGTGGTCGCCATATCCTTGCCATAGCACTTGGCGCACACGCCGTAGCGGGTGGTGCAGTTGAAGATGGAACGGATGGGAACGCCGCTCTCCGCATAGCGTGCGAGCGATGCGATCGTCTTTGCCATGCTCTCCGAGATCATCTCGTTGCACTTGACGAGCACTTCGCCGTCGTCCGAGAGGATATCTTCGGCGGCGAACCTGCCCGTCAGGCGGTCCTCCAGCGACTCAATGACGTCGCCCGAGGCATTGGTGATCGCCTTGACAAAGGTGGGACGGGGCTTTCTGCCTGCGCAGCAGTCCTCTTCTCGGACGATGACGTCCTGCGAGACGTCCACGAGGCGGCGGGTCAGATACCCCGAGTCCGCCGTCTTGAGCGCCGTATCGGCAAGGCCCTTTCTGCCGCCGTGCGAGGAAATGAAGTATTCGAGCACGGAGAGGCCGTTGCGGAAACAGGATTTGACGGGAACTTCGATCTTCTTGCCCTGCGGGTTGACCATCAGGCCGCGCATGCCCGAGAGCTGCTTGATCTGGTCGATGGAACCGCGCGCACCCGAATCCGCCATCATCCAGATGGGGTTGAACTTGTCGGCAGCGCCCTGCTCTTTGAGCAGTTTTGCCACCTCGTCCGTCGCGTCGTCCCATACCTTGATGGTGGCATTGTAGCGCTCTTCGTCCCTGAGAAGTCCGCGCGCATACTTCTTTGCGATGCCCGCGACCTGCTCCTCCGCCCTGGCGACGATCTCCTCTTTCTGCTCGGGGATCTTCATGTCAAAGACGGACGTGGTGAGCGCCGCGATGGTGGAATACTTGTAGCCGCGTTCCTTGATGGCGTCGAGCACCGCCGCCGCCTTGGGAGCGTAGCCCGTCTTGAAGCACGCCTCGACGATGCGCGACAGGTGCTTTTTGCCGATCGCCTTGGCGCCGCCGATAAATTCGGTGGACAGCTCGAGTTTGAGGTAGTCCTCGGGATTCTCGCGCCTGACAAAGCCGAGATCCTGCGGCATGCCGTCGTTATAGATGATGCGCCCGACCGTCGTCTTGAGCATACCCGTCACGAACATACGGCCCGTTTCCGCGTCCCTTGTGACAAAGACGTGGCCGCGCAGCCCGTTGTTGGGAACGTTCGCATCGCGGTCGAAGGTACGTTCGTAGGGCAGCTCGAGGGAGTCGAACTTGCCCGCGGGCAGCTCCACCGTGCGGCGGACGTAAATTTCATCCTCGCAGTGCACGTCCTTGAGCTGATAGCTCATGAGCGCCTCGTCGAAGGAGGAATAGACGGGCGGGATATACTCCTCGCCGTTCTCATCCGGCCTGCCCTGTTCGTCGTACTTCTTGCCCTCCTCTCTTCTGAGAATGGTCAGGTAGTACGCGCCGATGATCATGTCCTGCGTGGGGCTCATGACCGACTTGCCGTCCGCGAGCTTCAAGATATTGTTCGCGGAGAGCATCAGGAATCTTGCCTCTGCCTGCGCCTCGATGGAGAGCGGCAGGTGCACCGCCATCTGGTCGCCGTCGAAGTCGGCGTTGAAGGGGCCGCACACGAGCGGGCTGATCTTGATCGCCCTGCCCTCGATGAGGATGGGCTCGAACGCCTGGATGGACAGGCGGTGCAGCGTGGGCGCGCGGTTGAGAAGAACGGGATGTTCCTTGATGACTTCCTCGAGGACGTCCCACACGAAGTCCTTGCCCTTTTCCACCGTGCGCTTTGCGCTCTTGATGTTGTGGCACTTGCCCGTCTCCACCAGCCGCTTCATGACGAAGGGCTTGAACAGCTCGATCGCCATCTCCTTGGGCAGGCCGCACTGGTAGATCTTGAGCTCAGGGCCGACGACGATGACCGAACGGCCCGAATAGTCCACGCGCTTGCCCAGAAGGTTCTGGCGGAACCTGCCCTGCTTGCCGCGCAGCAGCCCCGAAAGGGACTTGAGCTCGCGGTTGGAGGGACCGGAGAGCGGCTTTCCGCGCCTGCCGTTGTCGATGAGCGCGTCCACAGCCTCCTGCAGCATGCGCTTTTCGTTCTTGACGATCATCTCGGGCGCGCCCAGCTCGATCATGCGCTTCAAGCGATTGTTGCGGTTGATGACGCGGCGATAGAGGTCGTTGAGGTCGGACGAGGCAAACCTGCCGCCGTCCAGCTGCACCATGGGCCTGAGGTCGGGCGGAATGACGGGCAGCACCGTCAAAATCATCCACTCGGGCTTGTTGCCGCTCTTGCGGAACGCCTCGATGATCTCGATGCGCTTGACCGCCTTGACGCGCTTGGGGCCGGTGGCGTTGCTCTCGATGATCTCCTTGGCGAGCTCGCTCTCCTTTTCCAGATCGACCGCCATGAGCAGTTCGCGGATGGCCTCCGCGCCCATGCCCACCTTGAGACCGGTGACGGAGGGATCGCCGATGACGTCCTCCAGCTCGCGCACCTTGCGGTCGTTGACGACCTGCTTATAGGTGATGCTCTCGTTCTCGAGGTTCATGATCTGCTCTTTGGTCTCGGGATCGGAGACGGAGCAGTTCTTCAGAAGTTTTGCGCGGCGCCTGTAGAGTACATAGGACTTGCCGCCCTCGGCGGAGCGCTCCTTGAGCGTATACAGTTCGGCGACGGCGCCCCCCTTCATCTTTTCGAGCAGGGCGCGCGTCTCGTCCACCGTCTTTGCCGCGGTGGGAGAGACGTCGTTCAGGTCGTTGAGCTCGTGCGCCGCGGAAAAGAGCGCCTCCTCCGCCGCAAGCTCTGCGGAGAGTGCCTCGGCAAACGCCGCCTTTGCCGACGCCTTGGCGTCCTCGCCCGTAAAGACCTTGTATTCCCTGAGTTCGCTCATACCGACGACTGCGGCATAGTCCTTTCCGCCGAACGCATCGAACGCGCCGTCGTGCAGCAGCACCGTCACCTTGTTCAGGTACCCCGCGTCCAGCACGGTGTACGCCGCGAAGTAGATGACCTGCTCGAGCGCCTTCGGCCCCATGTCCAGAAGGAGGCCGATCTTGGAGGGCACGCCGCGGAAATACCAGATGTGCGAGACGGGCGCGGCAAGTTCGATGTGCCCCATGCGCTCGCGGCGCACCTTGGCGCGCGTGACTTCCACGCCGCACTTTTCGCAGACGATGCCCTTGTAGCGGATGCGCTTATATTTGCCGCAGTGGCATTCCCAGTCCTTGGTGGGGCCGAAGATCTTTTCGCAGAAAAGGCCGTCCCGCTCGGGTTTTTGCGTGCGGTAGTTGATGGTCTCGGGCTTGGTGACTTCGCCGTACGACCATTCCCTGATTTTTTCGGGAGAAGCAATGCTGATCTGAATGGAATTGAAATCGTTTAACTCGTACATGGTGGCCTCCCTTTACTCGTCGTCCCCGTCGTCACCGAACAGGTCGGCGGCATCGCCGTCCCCGTCCGCCTTGCCGTCCTTGTCCTCGTCGTCGCCGAACAGGTCGCCGAAGGAGAAGTCCTCGTCCACGTCGGACATGTCGTCGTCCTCCTCTTCGCCGCCGAACAGATCGTCCGAGACAAAGTCCTCGTCCTCGCCGGCCTCGTCGAAGATGGAGCCGATGCTCTCGTCCTCGCCCTCCTCCTCGTCGGGCAGGCCGAAGTCGAAATCCTGCTCCACGTCGCGGCGGTCGTCGCGGCGGGTATCGCGGTCATCATCGTCGTCGAATTCGCGGATGATGAGTTCTTCGTTGTTCTCGGTGAGCACCTTGACGTCGAGCGCGAGGGACTGAAGTTCCTTCAAGAGCACCTTGAACGCCTCGGGAATGCCCGGTTCGGAGATGTTGTTACCCTTGACGATGCTCTCATACGTCTTGACGCGGCCAACGATGTCGTCCGACTTGACGGTGAGGATCTCCTGCAGGATATGCGCCGCGCCGTATGCCTCGAGCGCCCAGACCTCCATTTCGCCGAAACGCTGGCCGCCGAACTGCGCCTTGCCGCCCAGGGGCTGCTGCGTGACCATCGAGTAAGGGCCGATGGAACGCGCGTGGATCTTGTCATCGACAAGGTGAATGAGCTTGATCATGTACATGATGCCGATGGTGACGCGGTTTTCAAACGGTTCGCCCGTTCTGCCGTCGAACACCTGGAACTTGCCGTCCACCTTGCCTTCGGG
>CALVLT010000014.1 GCA_944340905.1 uncultured Clostridia bacterium | reverse complement strand
GAACCAACGAATGACGGAGTCAGAGTCCGTTGCCTTACCGCTTGGCGACACCCCAATGTTCAATTTTGCAAAAGGTCAATGTATGCGGCTCGCGTATTATAAGCTGACTTGTACGACGCCAAACACCGTCAGAAAAAACGTTGCCGTGGAGTCCAGCGTTCATCATGCAGCGCATTGCCAGGCAAAAGTGCGAAACAATGCTATAAAGAGAATGCAACTGCGCATCACCTTCCAACGGACTTTTATTCTACCACCGCGGCGCGAATTTATCAAGCGTTTTTCAGCGGATTTGACAAAAAAATTTCTTTTCAAGCAAAAAAATTTCGGGAAAGCGCTGTTGCGGCGGCATACAATTGGGGCGAGAGGTGATTCATGCAGATTTCGTCATTGGTCGGAAAGAGCGTTTTTTCCCGTACGGGGGAGTGGCTCGGCTACGTTGTTGCGCTGCGCCTGACGCGCGACATGAAAAAACTTTCCTGTCTCGTCTGTGCGGATGGGGATGAAGAAGAATTTTACCTGCCTGCGCGCGCCGTGCTTGCGGCGGAGGACGCCGTGATCGCAGGTCGGCAGCGGCTGCAGGCGCCCACGGGAACGGAGTGTCCCGTCGGCAGGTCCGTGTACACGCATACGGGGGAATTCTGCGGGGTGATCGCGGACATGGTGCCCGGCGATGCGCCCGAACTCATCGTCGCAGCAGAGAACAAAGAACGCCGTTTCCCGATTGCATGTACGGCTTTGGGGGAGACGGTCATCGTCTATCCCACGGCAGAGGAGAGGCGGCGTGCCGGGGGACGCGCGGGCAAGCCTGCCGCTGCGGGAACGCGGAAAAAAAGGCCTGCGGCAGCCGCATCAAAACAGCCCGTGCCTGCGCAGTCAAACCCCGCACAGCCCGTGCAGGCGGTCGGCAGAGGGGCGGCGCTGCCGTCGGGCGACAAGCGCGCAGAGGAAGAGCAGCACCGTGGTGGTGAATACCGGCTGGACCGCACCAACCTGCTCGGCAGGCGCGTCAAGCGCAGCGTCTACGATGCGCAGGGGCAGCCCGTCGCGCTCGCGGGGGAGCGCATCACGCCCGAAGTAATCGCCCGTGCGCGGCGGGGAAACCGCCTGTTGGCGCTGACGGTGAACACGCTCACCAATCTTTACTGAGGTCTTTGGCGCGATTTTTCGGATACGTGGAGAGAAATCCATGACCGATCGCGCATTGCAGGTTCCAAAAAGGAAGCTGCGTTACATTCAATACGCCCGTCCGCCGTCTTTTGACGGCGGACGGGCGTGAAGTTTTTTAGCGTTTTTGATCTGATAAAGTCAAGAATGGTATGATGCGTGTGGCAGGATCAGCGGATGGCGATCCTGGTGCAGGGGACGTCGCCCGAGAGGACGGCGGCGATGGTGTATTTTGCATTGGCAATATAGACCGTCGTGCCCTGTGCGGCGGCGTCCTTGACATATTCCAGCTTTGCCCGCGCGCCGTTTGCGCCCGCGCGGGAGGCGCCCACGCAGTACTTTTTATATTCTTCGATGTGCTCCGTCAGTTCATAGCCGTCCTTGCCCGCAATTTCTTTGACGAGGGTGGAGGCGTCGTCGGGATTCAGATAGATGCCGTCCACGCTCGTGAAGATGATGAGCGTCCTTGCGCGGACAAGGCAGGCGATGCGCGACGCCGTCTCGTCGTTATCCACGCACTCGAACACCCGCCGCTTGTCCTTGGACAGGGCGAGCAGTTCCATGCGGCGGTTTTCCTCGGAGGAGACGGCATCGTTGTAGTTGACGATGGGAATTGCGTTCTGTTCGCGGCATCTGAGCAGCAGCCCCTTCAGGTGATCGCTCTTTTTGTCGTCGTTGAAGTGGTGGTGTTCGACCAGCACCTGCCGCACGGAGTAGGCGGGGTCGATGAACTGGCGGTACGTCTGCATGAGAATGGTCTGTCCCTGCGCGGCGTAGTCCGTCTTGGCGCTCTCGCCCGTCAGCTCCCTGCCCGTGCGCTGAAGAAAGTCCAGCCGCCCGATCTCCGTCGCGCCGCTCGAGATCCAGATATATCCCGGACGCAGTTCGCGCGAGATGCGCGCCACCCGTGTGTAGTCGATGATGCCGTCCTCGCGGTCGATGAGCGCCATGGAGCCGATCTTGCCCACAAGTTCAAAGTCGAACGTCATACCTTTCTCCCGTATTGTAACCTGCTGTCGCGGATTTGTACACCATTGTAACATGAAAGCGCGCAAATTGCAAATACTTTTTCCATGCGAAAATATCTGTGTGCGCTGGGCGCGCTCCTGTTTGCTGCCGCGCTGCTGACGGGCTGCGAGGGGGACGTGTCCGAAATGAGCACGCTCTCCGAGCTGTCCAGGCCCTATGTCGGGGAATATCGCTGCGATACGCTCACGCTTGCGGGCGAGGACATGCTCTCCGCCTTTGAATATGTGCGCCTGGAACTTGCTTATGACGGGGAGGCGACCCTCTCCTGGCAGAGCGCGGAAGGGGGCAGGGGGGAATACGCCCTGCGCTATGAGGCCGATCCCGAGGCAGGGCGCATCACCTTTCATGTGCCCGGGCAGGCGGGCGCGGGGCGCACCTTCCCCATGGAAAAGGGAAACGTCCGCCTCTGGCAAAACCTCGGCGGACGCTGTCTGTATGCGCGGTTCGGGCGCTGATCACATGAGTTCGATGCCCTCTTCGCGGCAGTAACCGAGGGTCTTTTCGTCCCAGACGGACACCTGCACCTCCCCGATGTGTGCCTTGTTCAGAAGGAGCATGCACAGGCGGGACTGCCCGATGCCTCCGCCCATGGTCAGGGGGAGTTCGCCCGCGGCGAGCGCCCTGTGGAAGGGCAGCTCCAGGCGGTCCAGGCAGCCGCCCTCTTCCAACTGACGGATGAGCGCCGCCTCGTCCACGCGGATGCCCATGGAGGACAGCTCGAAGGCGCAGCCGAGCGGAGGATACCACACGACGATGTCGCCGTTGAGCGTCCAGTCGTCATAGTCGGGGGAGCGCCCGTCGTGGCGGAATCCCGATTTGAGTTTTCCGCCGATCTGCATGACGAACGCCGCGCCGTGTTCCTGCGTGAACCGGCATTCGCGCTCCTTGGGGGAGAGCACGGGGTAGGCGTCCTCCAGCTCCTGCGTCGTCACGAACGTGATGTCCTCGGAGAAGTAGTTTTCCAGCGCGGGATAGTCCGCGCACACCGTCTTTGCCGCCGTGCGCATGGCGGCGTAGATCTTGCGGACGGTGTCCTCCAGATAGGCGCGCGTCCTGTCCTCGCGCAGGATGACCGCCTCCCAGTCCCACTGGTCCACATAGACGGAGTGCAGGGCGTCGAGCGGCTCGTCGCGGCGGATGGCGTTCATATCGCAATACAGCCCGCTGTGCGGCTCGAAGCCGTACTTGGCAAGGGCGTAGCGCTTCCATTTGGCGAGCGACTGCACCACCTCCGCGCGCATGCCGTCCGCACGGATATCGAAGGAGACGGGGCGCTCCACGCCGTTCAGGTTGTCGTTGAGTCCGCTGCCCGCGGGAACGAACAGGGGCGCGCTGATGCGCGTGAGGTTGAGCGCCCTGGCAAGCAACCGCTCAAACGTATCCTTGACTTCCTTGATCGCATGTTCGGTGGCGATCAGTCCGAGTTTTGCACGATACATGGGGGTACCTCCCTGTGTATTTTTCTTATTATAGCATGTTCGCGTGAAAATTGCAACACGAAAAAAGAAATTGCAGGGAAAATTCCGCAAACCGTGAACGAATGTTTGCCTTTCAGGCGGCGCTGTGCTATACTCATGGTATGGAAATCAGCGGGGTTTCGCTCACTGCCGATCAGGCGGAGGCGGCGGCGCTCATCGAAGAGTGGTTTTTGCATTGGAATACGCAGATCTTTGTGCTGTGCGGCTATGCCGGAACGGGCAAGACCTTTCTCGTGGACTATGTGGTGCGCGCGCTCGGCCTCATCCCCGGCAAGAGCGCAATGTTCGTCGCCCCCACGGGGAAGGCGGCATCCGTACTCATCCGCGCGGGGGTGCCTGCCTCCACCGTGCACAGCCTCATCTATACGCGCGAAGAGGACATCGAGGTGGACGAGAACGGCGAGGTCATCTCCGAGCGCTTTCTGCGCTTTGTGAAAAAGGAGAAGATCGACTCCGATATCCGTCTCATCGTGCTGGACGAGACGAGCATGGTCTCGGACGATACACTGCGCGATCTGCTGTCCTACGGCGTCAAGTGCCTGTGCTGCGGCGATCCCGCCCAGCTCCCGCCCGTCAGGGGGAGTAACTCGCTGCTCACCATGCCTGTCGTCACGCTCAGGGAGATCGTGCGGCAGGAAAGGGACAATCCCATCGTGCGCCTTGCGGAAAAGGTGCGCTGCGGCGGCCTGCCGCGGTTCGGAAAAGAGGGGGACGTTGCCGTCATTTCGCGCCGCGAATTCACGCAGGAGGTGCGCGAGAGGGTGTTTGAACAGGCCGATCAGATCATCGTGGGTACCAATAAGACGCGCGCCGCCGTCAACCGCGAGGTGCGCGCGCTGCACGGCATCGTCGATTGCCCGCTGCCCTGCGAGGGGGAAAAGCTCGTGTGCACGCTCAACGACTGGAGCAAGACGCTGGACGAGAGGGGGGATTTTCACCTCGTCAACGGCATCATCGGCACCTGCTCCAATGTGCGCGAACAGCTCGACGGGCTGGGACTTTTGGATTTTACGCCCGATTTTTTGCCCGACGCCGTCGAGGGGCTGCCATTTGACACGGGCATCTTCACGCGCGGACAGTATTTTCACGGCTACGGCGACAAGGCGTGCCTGCTCACCAACGGCATCCTCGTGCACGAGGGCAATCTTGCCATGCTGCGGCGGTTCAAGGTGCGGCGGGAGGACGCCGTCTGCCGCTTTGAATTCGCCTATGCCGTCACCTGCCACAAGGCGCAGGGTTCGGAGTATGACAGCGTGGTCGTGCTCGACGAATCGGGCTGTTTTGAAAATGCGCGCGAATGGCTGTACACCGCCGTGACAAGGGCAAAGAAAAAGCTGGTCCTTGTGCGGTGAGTGCGGGGCAAGCGGGAGAAGAACATGGTCTATCTGTCCGGTTTCACATTTCCGACCTATGATGAGGAATACGCGTTCCGTTTGAACATCGTCAAGCGCACATGCTATAACACGATGTACCCGTTCTTCGTGCTGTCCGCGCGCGGATTGGAGCGGCTGGATTTTGCGCCCGTCACCATTTTTTACGGCGGCAACGGCTCGGGCAAGACCACGGCGCTCAACGTGATCGCAGAGCGCCTGAACATCGGGCGCGGCGCACCCTTCAACAAATCAAGTTTTTTCGGCGACTATGTGAATATGTGCGCGCACATGCTCTCGGCGCCGCTGCCAGCGCAAAGCGCCGTGATCGCCAGCGACGACGTGTTTGATTACATGCTCAATCTGCGCGGCATCAACGAGGGGATCGACCGAAAGCGGGAGGAGCTGCTGGAGGAGTATCTTCAGAACAAATACGCGCAGTTCCGCATGCATTCGCTTGACGATTACGACCGCCTGAAAAAGGTGTGCGATGCCCGCAGCAGGACGCAGTCGAAGTATGTCAAGGCGCGGCTCTCCGGAAACGTGCGCGAGCAATCCAATGGCGAGAGCGCATTTTACTATTTTACGCAGAGGATAGACGAACCTGCGCTCTACCTTCTGGACGAGCCGGAAAACAGCCTCTCTCCCGAGCGGCAGATGCAGCTGAAAGAATTTCTGGAACAGGCAGCGCGCTGGTTTGACTGTCAGATCATCATCGCAACGCACTCGCCCTTTTTGCTTGCGATGAACGGGGCAAAGATATATGATTTCGACGCCGATCCCGTGGATGTAAAGCGCTGGACGCAGCTCAAAAACGTGCGCGCTTATTATGACTTCTTTGCGCGCCATCGCTGGGAATTTGAGGAGTGATGGACTGAAAACAGGAGGACGTATATGAAATTTCCGTACAAAAAAGTGCTCGTCCTCGGCAACGGCGGGGCAGGGAAATCCACCTTTGCGTCAAACATGGGCGCCCGCTTCTCCCTGCCCGTGGTGCATCTTGACCGGCTTTGGTGGCTGCCGGGGTGGGTCAACCGCAGCCGCGAAGAATTCGACGGGTTGCTCGCCGCGGAACTTGCAAAGCCTGTGTGGGTGATGGACGGCAACTATCACCGCACGCTTTCGCAGCGGCTTGCGGCGGCGGATTGCGCCGTCTTTCTCGATATTCCCGCCGCCGTCTGTCTGGAGGGCGCCCATGCGCGGGCGGCGCAGTATGCGGGAAGAACGCGGCCCGATATGGCGCAGGGCTGTCCGGAGCGCGTGGATGCGGAATTCGAGGAGTGGATCCTGCGCTTTGAGCAAAGCGTCCGCCCCGCCATGCTCGGGGCGCTTGAGGGGAGCGGCAAACCGCACTTTGTGTTTTCCTCGCGACCAGCGGCATATAAATGGCTGGAAAGTTTTCAGGGGAATTGACAATTCCCTTGACTTTTTTTTGTGCGCGGGATATAATCGACGGTGAATTTTATTCTTCAAGGATATTGCCATGTTTTACAGAACGCACAACTGCAACGAGCTGCGGGAAGGGGACGCCGGCAAGCAGGTCAAGATCTGCGGCTGGCTGGATTCCAAGCGCGACAAGGGCGGCCTGCTCTTTGCCGTCATCCGCGATTTTTACGGCATCACGCAGGTGGTCGCCACCGAGGAACCCTGTCTTTCCGCGCTGCGCGACATTCCCACCGAATCCACCGTATCGGTGGAGGGCACCGTGGTGCTGCGCTCCGCGCCCAACGACAAGCTCCCCACGGGCAAGATCGAGATCGTGCCCGAGAAGGTGGAGGTGCTGGGCAGGCGCACCACGCAGGCGCTGCCCTTCGAGGTCTCCCGTTCGACGGAGGCGGGCGAGGACGTGCGCCTTAGGTACCGCTTTCTCGATCTGCGCAACCCCGCCGTCAAGGAGAAGATCGTGCTGCGCGCGGCGATCGTCGCAGAACTCCGCCGCCTCATGACGCAGGAAGGGTTCCTGGAAATTTCCACGCCCATTCTGACCAGTTCCTCGCCCGAGGGCGCCAGGGACTACATCGTGCCCAGCCGCCTCTACCCCGGGGAGTTCTACGCGCTGCCCCAGGCGCCCCAGCAGTACAAGCAGCTTCTGATGTGCTCGGGCTTTGATAAGTACTTTCAGATCGCGCCCTGTTTCCGCGACGAGGACGCCCGCGCCGACCGCAGCCCCGGCGAATTCTATCAATTGGATATCGAGATGGCGTTCGCCACGCAGGAGGACGTGTTCGGCGTGCTCGAGCGGGTGCTTCCGCCCGTGTTCGCCAAGTTTTCGGGCTGGGAGGCGGACAAGCCGCCCTTCAGGCGCATCGCCTACCGCGACGCGCTGGAGAGGTACGGCACGGACAAGCCCGATCTTCGGAACCCGCTCACCGTGTGCGACATTTCCGACATCATGCGCGGCTGCGGTTTTGCCGCCGTAGAGGGCAAGGTCGTCAAGGCGATCGCCGTCAGCCATGCGAACATCGCAAGAAAACAGATCGACAGGCTCGCTGAGGAGTTCAAAGTCAAGACGGAAGGCGGCGCCATGTACTGGTTCAAGCTGGACGAGAACGGCGCGCCCGCGGGCGGCATCGCCAAGTTCGTTGCGGACCGCGCCGATGCGCTTTGTGATCGCCTCGGGGTGGGGGCGGGGGCGTTCGTCGCCGTGCTTGCCGAGGACAAGCTTACGCTTGCGCAAAAGCGCGCGGGCATTCTGCGTACCATGCTGGGGACCGCGCTCGACCTGCTCGAAAAGAACGTTTACCGTTTCTGCTGGATCGTCGATTTCCCCATGTACGAGATCGGGGAGGAGTCCGGACAGCTCGAGTTCTGCCACAATCCCTTCTCCATGCCGCAGGGCGGCATGAAGGCGCTCGAGGAGCAGGACCCCCTCGAAGTGCTCGCCTATCAGTATGACATCGTGTGCAACGGCGTGGAACTTTCGTCGGGAGCAGTCAGGAATCACGACCCCGAGATCATGGTCAAGGCGTTCTCGCTCGTGGGGCTGGGCAGGGAGGACGTGGAGAAGAAGTTCCCCGCGCTCTACCACGCGTTCGAGTACGGCGCGCCCCCGCACGCGGGCGTCGCGCCCGGGGTAGACAGAATGGTGATGCTCATCTCGGACACCGTGAATATCCGCGAAGTCATCGCCTTCCCGATGAATGCAAAGGCGCGCGATCTTCTGATGAACGCGCCCTCGCCCGTCGAACAAAAGCAGCTCGACGACGTGCACATCGCCGTCGTAAAAAAGCCGAAGAACTGAGCGCGCACGCCGCGCGGCGGCAGCAGCCGCCGCGCGGCGTTCCTTAATCTGAACTTATATCGTATATCACGAGTGCGAAAACCCGAAAGCGCGCAAAAGGGCGGGCAAACGTTTGACTTGAGGGCGGAAAAAACATATAATTGTAGCGTAACAGGGCGCGCAGGCGCCCATCCCGGTATGAATTTCATAACGAAGGAGAGATACATGAAGGTCACGGAACTGTTCGGCAGCAACGTATTCACCGACGAGGTGATGAAAAATTCGCTGCCCAGAGAGGTCTACAAGTCGCTGCGCAGAACGATCGACGAGGGGCAGCCCCTTGATTCGTCCATTGCGGGCGCCGTCGCGAATGCCATGAAGGATTGGGCGGTCTCCAAGGGCGCCACGCACTACACGCACTGGTTCCAGCCGCTCACCAACCTCACCGCCTCCAAGCACGACAGCTTTATCGAGCCGTCGGGCGACAAAGTCATCATGCAGCTCACGGGCAAGAGCCTCATCGTGGGCGAGCCGGATGCCTCCAGTTTCCCCTCGGGCGGCACGCGCATGACGAGCGCGGCGCGCGGCTATACCGCGTGGGACCCCACTTCTCCCGCCTTTGTCAAGGAGGGGACGCTCTTTATCCCCACCGTGTTCGTCTCCTATACGGGGGAGACGCTCGATAAAAAGGCGCCCCTTCTTAAATCGATGACGGCGCTCGACGCGCAGGCAAAGCGCCTTTTGAAGCTGTTCGGCATCGAGTGCCGCAAGGTCGCCACCACCGTGGGGCCTGAGCAGGAATACTTCCTCATCGACGAGGACGTGTATGACAGGCGCAAGGACCTGATCCTGACGGGCCGCACGCTGTTCGGCGCGGCGCCTTCGCGCGGGCAGGAGCTGGAGGATCACTACTTCGGCGTGCTCAAGCCGCGCATCTCCGATTTCATGCGCGATCTGGACGAGACGCTCTGGTCCTACGGCATCTTCGCCAAGACCAAACACAACGAAGTCGCCCCCGCGCAGCATGAACTTGCGCCCGTGTTCACCACCACCAACGTCGCCGTGGACGACAACCAGCTCACGATGGAGCTGATGAAGAAGGTCGCGCAGAAACACCACATGGTCTGCCTGCTGCACGAAAAGCCCTTCGAGGGCGTGAACGGCTCGGGTAAGCACAACAACTGGTCGCTCTCCACCGATACGGGGCTGAACTTGCTCGACCCGGGTGAAAATCCCGAAAAGAATACGCTCTTCATGCTCGTGCTTGCCTGCGTCATCGAGGCGGTGGATACCTATCAGGGCATCCTGCGCGCGTCCGTCGCGTCGGCGGGCAACGACCACCGTCTTGGTGCGAACGAGGCGCCTCCTGCCATCATCTCGGTCTATCTGGGCGATCAGCTCGGCTCGCTCGTGGACAGCATCGTTCTCGGGCGCGAGTATGTGCCGAAGAAGGCGGTGCCCGGTTCCATCGGCGTGCCCGAATCGCCCATCTTCCCCATCGATACGACGGACAGAAACCGCACGTCGCCCTTCGCCTTCACGGGCAACAAGTTCGAGTTCCGCATGCTGGGTTCGCAGGCGAGCGTCGCCGACCCCAACATCGTGCTCAACACCATCGTCGCACAGACCTTCTCCGAGGCGGTGGACGCGCTCTCGGGCGCGGAGAACTTCGGGGCGGCCTGTGAAAAGTACATCAAGCGGCTTTTGAAGGAACACTACCGCATCATCTTCAACTACAACGGCTACGGCCCCGACTGGGAACCGGAGGCGGAGAGAAGGGGACTGCTCAACAACAAGACGACGGCAGACGCCGTGCCCGAATTCTTCAAGCGCGAGAACATCGATGTGTTCGTCAAGCAGGGCGTGTATACCGAAAAGGAGTGTATCGCGCGCGCTAACATCGCGCTGGAGAACTATATCAAGACCATCAATATCGAGGCGCAGACCATGCTCGAGATGGGCAAGCAGGACATCTATCCCGCCGTCAACGGCTACATTGCGGAAATCTGTTCGGTCATCGCCGCCAAGCGCGCCGTCTCCGAAAAGATGGCATGCGCCGAGGACGCCGCGCTCGCCGAACAGCTCTCCACGATGAACGAGGCGTTCTTCGCTGCCATGAAGAAACTGGAAAAGGACCTCTCGGAAATGCCTGCGGGCGAAGGACCTGCATCGCAGAAGATGGCGCACGTCGTCGTGCCCGACATGGAGACCGTGCGCACGCTTGCCGACGGCATGGAAAAGCTGACCTCCTCCGACTACTGGCCCTATCCAACCTACAGCGAGATCTTGTACAGCATCCGATAAAACGATCGTCATTTTGCCGTCCGTGCATGTTGCGCGGACGGCATTTTTGTATAATAAAACGACCGTGTGATATAATAATGCAACAATATAGGAAACAAGAACTTCCTCTGCAAGTGCGGTCGGTGCGGTTTACCGGCGGCAGGCAGACGTGTTTCTCGGTTCCCTCCGCGCTCTGCGCGAGGGGACGCCTATGTTTTGTTCAGTATATCGATATACAATAAAAAATGCCGATGGCGGCAATGTATTTTTATGAAATATAATGTATTTTTATGTGTTTTATAAAGCTTAATGATGGTAAATCGGTAAGATTTCATTTGACAACGGTGGCGAAACCGTGATAAAATTATGATATATTTTTACAGATATGTAAGAGTATATGGAAGAAAAGGCAGGAGGCATGAGATGAAGCTGAAAAAGTGGATAGCAGCGATACTGATGGTGCTGATGACGGCAGTGACGGCAACGGCATTCGCAGCATGCAGTCCGGAGACGGAAGAGCCGCCGGAGGAGCAGGTATCGGGTCCCGAGGTGGGCGTATATTATTACGACACAACGGCGGACGAATATCAGATCTCATTGAGTGAAGGGAACGTGTTTACCTTCCTGGTCATGGGGGAGAACAAGACGGGCACGTACACGCTTACGGGAGAGGAGCTGGTGCTCGATTTTGCGCGTGCGGAGGACGGCGAGCTGACGGCAACGCTGAGCGGCGACGAGCTGTCGCTGACCTACCGCGAGAGCGCGATGCGGTTTTTGAAGAAGATCGAATATACGGTGACGTTTGACTCGGCAGGGGGGGAATCGGTCTCCCCTGTAACGGTGATCAACGGGCGCACGGTGTCGCGTCCTGAAGATCCCACGCAGGACGGGATGCTGTTTGTGGGGTGGTATAAGGACGAGGCGCACACGCAGCCCTTCCTGTTCGATGCGGAGCCGGTGCGGGCGAACAGCACGCTGTATGCGTACTGGGTGGCGCGCACGCCGGGCATGAGCGAATATACGGTAGAATTTGATCTGAACGGCGGGGACGGAGAGACCCCGGCGGGCGTAAGCACGATCGGCGGAACCATTCCTGCAGATCAGCTTCCGACGGCGGAGCGGGACGGCTATACGTTCCTGGGCTGGTATGTGAGCGCATATGACAATGCGAGCAAGCCGACGTATGAATATACGGCGGGGACGGTACTTACGGAAAATACGACGCTGTACGCGCAGTGGGCGGCGGAGGCGGAGCCTGCGGCGAGCGTGAGCGCGGCGGGTGTCACGTGGGAGAGCGTGAGCGGCGCGCAGACCTATTATGTGCGCATCGAGAGCGACGCGCTGGACGCCAATGCCGATTACGACAGCGGGATCCTCTCGGGGACGACGTATGCATTGGATTTCTCGGCGCTGCCTGCAGGGGAGTATACGGTGACGGTGCTCTCGTCTGCAACGCAGAATCCCGAGACGGACGCAGATGCCGCGCAGTCGGTGCGGCATTACAGGAACAAGGCGCTTTCGCGCGTGACGGGTCTTGACGTGACGGCAGATATGGTACACTGGGAGCCGGTAGACGGCGCGCAGTGCTACTATCTGACGATCGATTGCGGAAACGATGCCCACGTGCACGAAGGCCTTTCGGTCGGGAGCGCAACGAGCCTGCCGATCAGCGGCTGCGCGATGCAGGAAGGCGGCATTCGCATCACGGTGTGGGCAGAGGCGGACGGACTGCTTGCGTCCACGCCCGTGACGTACGTCTATGACAGAACGCTTGCGCAGGTGAGCGGGTTTGAGTATGACGAAGAGACGGAGACGCTGTACTGGTCGCCCGTGGCGGACGCCATCGGCTACGTGGTGAGCGTGAGCGTAGATGGCTCCTCCATTGTAAGCGAAGAGATCGGCAGCAGAACGAGCTACAGCCTGAAGGGGATCCCTGCGGGCGAGGTCGTGTTTGCGATCTATCCCGTGACGAAGGGCTACAATTCACCTGTGGCGAGCGAATACAAATACACAAAGGCGACGCCTGCCGCGCCTTCCGGCCTGCATGTGGACGGAACGGTGGTGAGCTGGAACGCAACCGGAAAGGACGTGACGTACACGGTAGAAGTAAACGGCACGTCGTACACGGTGAACACGAACAGCTATACGCTGAACACGAACGATCTGCTGGCAGGAGCGGAGTTCACGGTGCGGGTGCGTACGAACGGAACGCCTGCATCGCTGTGGAGCGACAGCGTAACGTTCCTGTATCAGAAATTGGACAGTAATTCTCTGAGCTATCAGAACGGCGTGCTGAGCTGGACGGAAGCGATCGGCGCAACCGGATATGAGGTGCGCGTAAACAGCGGTACCACGTACCGGGCGGCCGCAGGGGAAAATTCTTACCCTGTTGAGCTGACGCTTGCCGGCATGAATCTGCTTGAGGTCAGGGTGATCGGCGATGCGGAATGGGCACAGCTGACGGTCTACGCCTATGAAATCAAGTTTGACACGCGCGGCGGAAGTGCAGTTGATGCAATTTATGTCGCATACGGCGACACCGTGACGCTGCCCGGAACGGAGCAGACCGGTTACGATTTCAGCGGTTGGTACAATGTGCCGAATGGCACTGTAAACGGCGGCAGATTGTATGGCGAATCCGGGGAAGGCTATGTCTTTACCGACCGCAGCGATCTTGTATTGTATGCCGCGTGGACAAATGCTGAAAACTATGTTCAGCTTAACACGATGGGTGGAACATCGGAGAGCAACGTGGCGATGGTCACCTATAATCAGGAATACACGATCGAAGTACCCGTTCATACCGATGCGACATACAGCTTTGTCGGTTGGTTTGACGGACCGCAGAACGGAGCAAGCCGGCTGACGGACGAAGAAGGCAATTCGATCGGCGTATGGAATAATCCTGAGCTGACGACGGTGTATGCACACTGGGCGCAGGCGTTTACATTTACGCAGATGTCGGACGGCTATGCGGTTTCGGCAGGTCCGGAAATCGATGAAGTGAGCATTCTGCGTGTTCCCGCGACCTATAACAATTTGCCTGTAACGTTTATCGGCTCGGCTGCATTCGCAAACTGCACAAGTCTGGAAGAGGTGTACATTCCCGACTGCGTGACGGAGATCGGCGTGAGCGACGATACGGGCGGCCCGTTCATCGGCTGCTCCGGTCTGACGAACGTACACGTGTACGAGACGGACGATCCTGCAGGCATCTACTCCTCGCACGAAGGCGTATTGTACAGATTCCGCGATGACGTTGATCAGCTTGAACTTGCCTTCTACCCCGCAGGGCGCACGGGCGGCTATGAGATCCCGGCAGACATTGGCGTAGACGTGATTCCCGCGCGCGTCTTTGCGGCGTCCAACATTACGTCCATCACGATCCCGGCGAGCGTGACGCATATCGGACAGTCTGCGTTCTACGAATGCACGCAGCTCACGTCGGTGGTGTTCAGCGCAGGGAACGGCGGGGAACTTACGATCAGCGACCGCGCCTTCCACAACTGCACGGCGCTCACGAGCATCACGCTGCCCGCGCGGCTTGCGGTACTCGGCGAAGATGATGCTTCGACGGCGGCAGACGAGGGCGTCTCGGGCGTCTTTACGGGCTGCACGAGCCTTGCAAACATCTATACGGAAAACGATGCGGCAACCGCATCCGGCCACAACAGTGCGAACGGCATGATCTGGAAGGTGGTTTCCAGCCAGAATACGCTGGTGTACTGCCCGCTCGGCAGAACGAGCGATTCGGTCAACCCGCTCGCCATTCCCAACGGCATCACCGCCATCGGCGAGAGCGCCTTCGAGGGCCATCTGAATGTAAGATACGTCACGATTCCTTCGTATGTGACGAGCATCGGCGCGAATGCATTCGCATCGAGCCGCCTCAGCTCCATCACCTTCCAGGGCGGTGCGGCGGCTGAGCAGACCATCGGCGAGGGTGCCTTTGCGGAGTGCGGAAGCCTTGCAAGCGTGACGTTTGCGGACAACTGCAACGTAACGACCATCGGCGCGAGCGCCTTCAGCTTCTGCGATGCGCTCACGGCTCTCACGCTGCCTGC
This sequence comes from uncultured Clostridia bacterium, assembly GCA_944340905.1. Classification (GTDB taxonomy): domain Bacteria; phylum Bacillota; class Clostridia; order Christensenellales; family Borkfalkiaceae; genus Gallimonas. The sequence goes on along the minus strand of CALVLT010000014.1, from coordinate 38,473 downwards.
CTCGCTGGTGAGCGTGGGCGAGAATGCCTTTGCAAACTGCACGTCGCTCACAACGCTCACGCTGCAGGGCAGCAACGCGGCGTCGCAGACGCTGACGTTTGCGGATTCAACGTTTACCAACTGCGCGAGCCTTACCACCGTTCACCTTTCGGCGAACGTGGGTGTGTTCGACTTCGTGACCGTGTTTGAAAGCTGCCCCAGGCTGCACACCATTACGGTCGATGCAGGCAATCCCTATCTGAGCGCCACGGGCGGAATTCTTTACGGAAAGAATGACGATGGGGAAAATGATACCATCTACTTCTATTCCAGACTGCTGACGGCGGATGCGTTTACCATTCCCGCGGGGATCACGACCATCGGCTCCGGCGCATTCGCGAACAACTCCAATCTCGACTCCATTACCATCGGTGCAGACGTGACGAGCATCGGCACGGGCGCGTTTGAAAACGTTGCCAACCTGAGCAGCGTTACCTTTGCCGATAGCACTACAAACCTTACCATCGGCGAGCGTGCCTTTGCGGGCTGCACGGCGCTCACGGAAATTTCGCTCACTTCGCGCGTGACGGCTATCGGCGCGCAGGCATTCTACGGAACGCGCCTTGCGTCGGTCGAAATCCCCAATACGGTCACGCGCATCGGCTCGGCGGCATTTGCGGGCATTTCCACGCTCACAACGTTCACCTTCGCCACGGGCGGCACGGCTGCTCTGACGATCGAGGACGGCACCGCAAACGGCATCATTGCAGGCGGTCAAGTGGATGAGATCACGCTTCCCGTGCGCCTCACCTCTATCGGTGAAAATGCCTTCTACAACGTGTCCTCGCTCACGGCTATTTTCTATGAAGAGGGGACTTCGCAGCTGACGGCGATCGGCGACTACGCCTTTGCGGGCACGAACATCAACGACATCATCATTCCGGACGCGGTTACGGCGATCGGGGCATACGCCTTTGCGAATAACTCCTCGCTTGAAGAAGTTACGCTCTCCGCAAGCCTTGAAACGCTGGGCGAGAACGCCTTCAGCGGCTGCACCGTGCTCAAGGGCGTCTCTGTTCCTGAAACGAACAAGCACTTTGTTTCAGAGAGCGGCGTGCTGTACGATGCGGGCAAGACGCAGATCCTTGTGTTCCCCATCAGGTTTGAGAGCAGCACGTTCACGCTTCCCACGACCGTCAAAACGATTGCAGACTCTCAGTTTGCGGGCAGCGGCCTGACGGGCATCACGCTGCACAGCGGCGTTACGAGCATCGGCGCCAACGCCTTTGACGGCAGCGCCATCACCTCCATCACGCTCCCCGCAGGGCTTACGGACATCGGCGACTATGCGTTTGCCAACACGGCAAGCCTTGAGGCGGTCTCCTTCGGCATCGGCGACGATGAGCAGGATGCAACGCCCGCACTCACCGCCATCCCCGCATCCGCATTCCGCAACAGCGCGATCAAAACCTTTGATTTCTCCGCGCTGACGCAGCTCACGTCCATCGGGCACTATGCCTTCTATAACTGCACCGGCCTGACGGTGCTCGAATTCCCGTCCACGTTGGAGACGGTGGGAAATCTGGCATTCAGAAACTGCACGGGGCTGACCGAAGTGGACTTCGGCACCAACACCGTGCTCACCAGCATCGGGCAGGAGGCATTTGCCGGCAGCGGCAGCGCCTCGGCGGCTTCTGCCACGGTCAGCCTTCCCGAGGGCGCGCAGAACTGGGAGCTGGGGAATGATACCGCTCAGGGTTCGTGGGATTACTTCTCGGCATTCTATGAGAGCAACTATACGAGCATCACATTTGCCGACAACACGCATCTGACGACCATTCCGGACGCCACATTCGCGCGGATGACGCGCCTCACTTCCTTCACCATTCCGGCGAGCGTCACCTCCATCGGCTATGAGGCCTTTGCGGGTTATAGCTGGGGCGGCGTTGTACACGGTTTGGAGAGCATTGAAATTCCTGCAACCGTTACGTACATCACGAACGGTGCATTCTCCTCCTCGAATCTGAAGAGCGTGGTCTTTGCAGACGGCAACGATACGCTGTCGATGGAATCCAACGTGTTCTCCGACTGCACGCAGCTGATCTCCGTCACGCTCTCCAACCGCATCACGAGCATTCCGAGCGGTACGTTTGATGGTTGCTCTGCGCTGAGCACGATAACGTTCTCGGAATCCGGCGTGCTTGAAACCATCAACAATACGGCGTTTGCGGGCGCGGCGCTCACGTCCATCACCCTGCCCGAAGGGCTTGAGTCGTTCGCCTCCTCTGCTACGAGCTACCAAAACGGTCCCTTCTACAGTTGTGCAGGCCTCACCTCCGTCACGCTGCCCTCCACGCTGACCGCGATCGGCGGAATGGCGCTTTCGACGGCGAGTGCGCAAAACGGCTCGGCACTTCAGAATATCTATGTGACGGACTACACCTATACGACGGGTTCGGCCGGCATTGCGGACTTTGCGGCGGCGCTTGCCGATGCAACCGGCAAGACGGAAAACGGCACAACGCAGTTCTTCTCGGTGGACGGCATCCTCTACAGCCTGACGAAGAATGCGCAGGGCATCGTTACCGACGTCACCTTCCGCAGCTATCCCTTCGGCCGCGCGCAGGCAGCGCTCTCCGTGCCGGAAGGGGTCACCACCATCGGCGCCTATGCCTTCGGTGGGTATGCGTATACCAGCTCCTGGAGTCCTTCCTGGTCGACGTATGCCGATCTGAGCAGCCTTACGCTGCCCTCTACGCTCACCACGATCGCGAACAATGCGTTCTATTACAACGCAGGTCTGACGTCTATCGACATTCCGGATTCCGTCACTTCCATCGGCAACTATGCCTTCTCCTATTGCACCGGACTGACGCAAATTGAACTGCCGGAATCGCTGGTGTCGCTCGGCACCTATGTGTTCCAGAATGCAAGCAATCTTGCATCCGTCACCTTCCCCACAACGCCTGCGGAGACATTCACCACCATTCCCGACGGCGCGTTCAGGAACACCGCGATCACGACGCTCACCATTCCCGCGAGCATCACGACGATAGGGAGCAGCATCGTATACGGATGCAATTCGCTCGAGAGCATCATCTTTGCAAGCGGCAGCAAGCTTGCCTCCATCGGCAGAAGTGCGTTCCAAACTGCTCCCGCACTGAAGACGGTGGGCGAGGCAGTGCAGCAGAACGGCGAGACGGTATACGTCATCCCCTCGGGCGTCACGCAGCTCAACGACAGCACCTTCTATGGCTGCAGTTCCCTGCAATATGTGCGTTTTGGGGCAGGCGCTGCCTTCACCACATTCGGCTCGGCGGAGTTCCAGGATTGTACGTCATTGACGGAGATCGATCTGTCCGGAACGAGCGTCACCATTCTGCCTGACTATTTGTTCAGCGGCACGACCAATCTTACAACGGTCAAACTGCCCGAAACGCTCACGCAGATCGGCTCCGGAAATTCGGGACAGACGTTCTACAGAAGCGGGATCACTTCCATCACCATCCCCGCATCCGTCACGCGCATTCAGTACAGATCGTTTGACAGTTGCACCGCACTGGAGACGGTCACGTTTGAGGAAGGGTCTCAGCTGACTTCACTTGGCTGGCATTCGTCGTCGTGGGGGACGTACGGTGTATTCTCGGGATGCACCAGCCTTACAAGCATCAATCTGCCCGATTCCGTCACGGAGATCCCCGCTAACGCCTTCTACAACTGCTCGAGCCTGAGCTCCATCAGGATTCCCGCAAGGGCGGCTTCCATCGGGAACAATGCATTCTATGGCTGCGCGCACCTGGCGTCTGTGGACATTGTGCCCGGCCTCTCCTCCATCGGCAATTCGGCATTCTTCGGCTGCACGGCGCTCACCTCGATCAACCTGTATTCCTCCCTTGTGTCGCTGGGCTCCAATGCCTTCGGCAACTGCCCCAATATCTACTTCAACGTGGATGAAGCCAATGCGGAGTATGTGGTTCGGAACGGCATCCTGTACAACAGTGTGGAAACGCAGATCATCTCGGTGTTCGATCTTCCCGCAGGGCCTGTGGTCATTCCGTCCGGCGTCAACTCCATTCCGGAAGGGGCGTTTGCCAACAGCCCGATCACTTCGATCACGCTGCCCTCGAGCATCACGGAAATTTCCGCCAACATGTTCGCAGGCTGCACCAACCTGCAAGAAGTCATCTGCCTCGGCCGCATCATCTCCATCGGCGCCAACGCCTTTGACGGATGCACCGCGCTCAAGACGCTCAAGTACACCGCTGCAGAGGATGATACCGCGCAGGGCGTTGAGATCGGCCGCTATGTCACGTCGATCGGCAACTATGCCTTCCGCGGTACGGGAATCGAATTGCTCACGTTTGAAGCGGGCGGAACAAGCCCCCTTGCCATCGGGCAGTATGCCTTTGCACAGACGACGTCGCTTGCTTCGGCAGTCCAGTTCCCTGCCCGCCTGCGGACTTATACAGCCAATTATCAGAACTATGTCGGTCTCAATGTCGGCGCCTTTGAGGACAGCGCGCTGACCGCCGTCTCCTTCGAGGACTCTTCGGCTTACAGCGACTCGGCGTCCTACCTCAACATTGACCGCCGGGCATTTGCGGGCTGCGTCAACCTTGAAAGTGTCGTCCTGCCGGAGTACATGTCCGGACAGTCGGCTATGAGTGCAATCGGAAACTATGTCTTTGACGGCTGCGTCAGCCTGAAGAGCATCGACTTCGGCGCATCGGTCAATCCGTTTACGGAGGCACTCCAGGGCAATGTGTACTCTATCGGCGGCTACGCCTTCCGCAACTGCATTTCGCTGACGACGCTCCAACTGCCCGCCAATGCATCGTTCTCCGGTTCCGGCTATACGTTCATTGGCTGCACGGGGCTGACGAGCGTTTCGCTCCCCGCAGCGGCGGTCACGTCGGCAGGGTTGAGTTCCTATTCTATGCCTTCGGGCTTGTTTGTCGGCTGCACCAAGCTAGAGACGGTCACGCTCACTGCGCCGCAGGGACTGCTGGATGCGGAAATGACTGCAATCGGCGGCAACTGGTTTGCAGGCTGCACCGGCCTGACCACGGTCACGCTGCCCGAAAACCTGGTCTCCATCTTCCCGGGTGCATTCGCGGGCTGCTCGCAGCTTGCAAGCATCAGCCTTCCCGCCTCGCTGCAGGCCATCGGCAACGGCGCCTTCTATGGCTGCACGGAGCTTGAAAGCGTCACTCTTCCCGAAGATCTGACTACGCTCGGCGGCGGCGTCAGCAGCAGCAATGCCAACAGCAACTATGGCGTGTTTGAAAACTCCGGCCTTGCAAGCATCAGCATTCCCGCCTCGGTCGCGACCATCACGAACAGGGCGTTCGCGGGCTGCAAGGAGCTTGCCTCCATCACGGTGCTGGAAGGCAACACGGCGTACCAGTCCATTGACGGCAACCTGTATTCTGCGGACGGCAGAACATTGCTGCGGTATGCGCCCGGACAGGCGGATGGTGCGTTCACCATTCCAAGCACGGTCACGACCATCGCGGCAGGCGCGTTCGCAGGTTCCAACATCACCTCCGTCACCATTCCAGCAAGCGTCACATCGCTCGGCGAGGGCGCGTTCGCGGGCTGCGCGGGTCTTACAAGCGTCAACATGACGGATAGTGCGCTGACGGCGATCCCTGCCTCTGCCTTCGAGGGCTGCGTCAATCTGACAGCGGTTACGCTGCCTGCAAACCTGACCTCCATCGGCAGCTATGCCTTTGCGGGAACGGCGCTGAGCACGTTCACGGTGCCCGCAGGCGTCACCTCCATCGGCAACGGCGCGTTTGCAAATTGCGGCAGCCTTACCGCGATCGGCGTGGCAGAAGGGAACACCGCGTATGTTTCGGAGGGCGGCAACCTGTATACCGCCGATGGCACCACGCTTGTGCAATATGCGGTGGGTAACACAGCGCAGACGTTTACGGTCGGTACCGTCGGCGAAACAGCCGTTACGACCATCTCTGCTTCCGCCTTTGAAGGGGCAACGCATCTGACGTCGGTCACCATCGGTGCGGCGGTCACAACCATCGGCGAACGGGCATTTGCAGGCTGTACCAACATCGAAGAGTTCATCGTGGAAGAGGGGAACACCCGCGTGTTCGTCATCGGCAATGCGCTCTACGTGCATGCAACCAGCTCCAGGCTCACGCTCATTGCCTATGCGGCGGGCGCGGAGGGCACCTCCTTCACCATCGGCGATGACTTTGAGTTCCCCGAGGGGACGTCCTATGAACAGGTCGCCATCGGTGCGGGCGCCTTTGTGGGCAGCAACCTTACCGAGATCAACCTGTCCAGTGTCGTCTATTCCATCGGCACGGGCGCGTTCGAGGGGATCTCCGGTCTGACGATCAACGTTGTGTACTATCCCGATCCCAATTCGTATAGTCAATCAAAGTATGCGGTTGCAACATGGACGGATTACACGAACGGCATGATCACCTGCACGGTCGTATTCCATGCCAATACGCTGCCCGCGGAAAGCGCGCCGGAGGCGTAAGGGAAGTTCTTGCGGCAAGTTATTCTTAACTGAATATTCGGCAATCAAGTCATCGGCCGTTTCGGTCGGTGACTTGTAAGCCGTTATTTCGGATTTTGTCAATTATTGTTCAATCTGCCGTATTCCGGCAAATAAGGAGTTTTTATGCAACAGCTATTCCGGCAATATTACAACAGGATCGCGCGCGAGGGCTGGCTGAAGGCGCTCGTCTGGGGGCTTGCCGTCGGGTGCGCCGTCTTTGCGGTCGTTGCGTTCGTCTGCTGGGCGGTTTCGTTTGCGGCGGGGGTGTGGATCGCGCTCGGCGGCGGCATCGCCGTTGCTGCGGCGGTCACGGTGGCGCTCTACTTTTTGAAGTACCGCCCGACCACCAAAGCCATTGCGCGCAGGCTGGATTCTCTCGGCCTTGAGGAGCGCATGATCACCATGGCGGAGCTGCAGAAGGACGAGACGTATATCGCCATGCGTCAGCGCGAAGATGCGCGTGAAAAACTGCGTACGGTCGCGCCAAAGCAGATCAGTTACAACGTTTCCGCGCTCAGCATTTCCCTTGCGGGCAGTTTCGGCGCGCTCGCCGTCGCCATGGGCATCGTGTTTGGTCTGACGGCGATGGGCCTTCTTCCCGGCGGAAGCGAGGTCCTCACTCCTGAGGATCCCACGCAGTTCGTGCTCGTCGTCTATTCGGACAGCGACGGCGGCTCGGTCAGCGGCGAGACCGACCAGATGGTCGCCGTCGGTTCGGATACCGAACCCGTGCTTGCCGTTGCCGACGACGGCTATGTCTTTGTCCAGTGGTCGGACGGCGTTACCGAGCCGTCCCGTTCGGATACCAACGTGCAGGAGCCGCTGTTCGTGTTTGCGGAGTTCGTGGAGATGGAAGAGGGCGACGGCGACGACAGCGACAGTGCCGAGCCGGGCGACGATGCCTCGGATATGCCTGCGGACGAATCGGAGAGTACCTCGCCCAGCGATCCTACGGACGGCGAAGACGGCGGCAACGGTTCGGCGGGCGGCAGCGCCAATCACGACTACGTCGATGAGGGCAACGGACAGGTGTACTATCAGGAGCTTATGGATAAATATTACGAGCTGGCAATGGAACAGCTCGCCTCGGGCGGAGAAATTTCCGACGGCCTGCGCGCCTTCCTGGAGGCATATTTCGGTTCCCTGGCGTAACTTGCGCCTGCATGACAGTCAAATCAATCAATCAAAATAAAAATACAGAGAAAAGGAAAAAAAGACCATGGTCAATGAAGAAAGCATCAAGAAATTCAGCGAGCAGTGCGCGAACATTTTCAAGCAGATCGAGCGGGACGTGATCGGGCAGAAGGCAGTGGTGGAGGGCACGGTGATCGCGATGATCGCAGGCGGCAACGTGCTTCTGGAGGGCGTTCCTGGGGTCGGCAAGACGAGATTGGTGCGCTCGCTGGGGCGGGTGTTCAACCTGCCGTTCTCGCGCATCCAGTTCACGCCCGACCTGATGCCCGCAGACGTCACGGGTACCAACATCATCGTCAAGGACGAGAGCGGGAATTCGACGTTCCGGTTCCAGCCGGGGCCGATTTTCAGCAACATCATTCTTGCGGACGAGATCAACCGCGCGACGCCCAAGACGCAGTCGGCACTGCTGGAGGCGATGCAGGAGCATACGGTGACGGTGATGGGCGTCTCGCGCAAACTGAACGAGCCGTTCTTCGTGCTGGCGACGCAGAACCCGATCGAGCAGGACGGCACGTATCCGCTGCCCGAGGCGCAGATGGACCGTTTCATGTTCAAGCTGATCGTGCCCAATCCGGGACTGGACGAGCTGATGCAGATCGTGGACATGACGCAGAAGACGATGGCAGAGGTGGCGGAGGCTGCATGCAGCGGGGAAGAGCTGCTGGAGATGCGCGCGACCGCGAACCAGATTCCCGTGGCGGAGGAAGTGATGCGGTATGCGATGACGCTGTGCTCGGCGACGCATCCGGACAGCGAATGCGCGAGCGCGGCGGCGAAGAAGTACGTGCGGCTGGGCGCCAGCCCGCGAGCGGGACAGGCGCTCATTTCCGCGGCGAAGGTGCGTGCGCTGATGCACGGGCGGTTCAACGTGGCGTACAGCGACCTGAACGAACTGGCATATCCCGTCCTGCGGCACAGGATGAAGATGAACTTCGAGGCGATCGCCGCGCGCGTGCAGGCGGACGACATCATCGGGATGATCATAGAAGAACTGAGCGGAAAGAAACCGGAGAAGGCAGCGCCCGCCGCGGCGGAGCCGTCGGCAGAGGCGGCGCCCGCGCAGCCGCAGGAAGAGCAGGCGGACGGGAAGAAGGGCAAGCGTAAATTCTTCGGGAGAAAGGAATGAAGGGGACATACTTAAACACCGAATTTTTCAGCCGGCTGGAGACATTGGCGCTCAACCTGCGCAAGGAACTGGCGGGCTTTTTCGGGGGCAAACACCTGGTCCGTACGTACGGTCAGACGGTGGAGTTTGCGGATTACCGCGAATATATGTTGGGCGACGATATCCGGCGCATCGACTGGAACCTGTACAGCCGGTTTGAAAAGCACTTTCTGAAGTTGTTCACGGACGAGCGGCAGATGCACGTGCGCATCTTTCTGGACTGTTCGGCGTCGATGGCGAAGGCGAACGCGCAGAAGGGCGCGTATGCGGTGGCAGCGGCGGCAGCGCTGGGGTTTCTTGCCGTGCACAACATGGACAAGGTGAGCTACCAGCTCATCCGTGGCAGCCGTGCGGAGAACCCGTTCGGGACGATCGTGGGGAAGAATTCCTTTTTCCGGGCGATCGGGGAACTGGAGAACATCGCGTTCGAAGGGGACAGCGAGATCTCGGCGGCGGTGACGGGAAGTCCGGACAGCGGGTCGAACGACGGGCTGACGGTGATCATTTCGGACTTTCTGACGGAAAACGACTGGAAGAAAGCGGTGGACTATCTGGTATATAAGAAACGGCAGGTGATGCTGGTGCAGATTCTCTCGCCCGAAGAGATCGATCCGAATTACAGCGGGCGTGTGAATCTGATCGACGCGGAATCGGAGGCGATCGAGGACGCGCGGAACATGAAACTGCGTGTGACGCACAGCCTGCTGGCAGCATATGAGGAAGCACTGAAGGACATGATAGGGGAACTGCGCTCGTTCTGCGCCTCGCGCGGAGCGGATTTTGTCAGCGTACGCTGCGATACGCCCCTGGAACGCATGCTCTTCGGCGAGCTTTTGAAGGTAGGTATCATGGCATGATGGATTTACTGATGCCCCTCGGGCTTTTGGGATTGCTTGGCATCATCGCCCTCATCATCATCTATATCCTTAAGCCCAATTATCAGCAGAAAGTCATTTCGAGTACACATGTCTGGAAGCTGAGTCTGAGATACAGAAGAAAGCAGCTCCCCATCAACCGGCTGCTCAGCCTGTTGATCCTGCTTTGTCAGATTTTGGTCATCACGGCGTGCGCCATGATTTTGGCGCAGCCGTTTATACCGTCCGAAGAAGATTATGTGGACAGTGAGCGTATCCTTGTGATCGATGCCTCGGCAGATATGCGGGCAACAAACGACGGAACGACGCGTTTTGAGCGCGCCGTTGAGCAGGTATACGCATACTCTTCAGAGACTCTGATGCAGCAGGACGGCATCGTTACCGTCATCCTTGCGGGAGATGAGGCTTCCGTTCTCGTGCGGAGGGCGGATGCGACCCGCCGCGCCGAAGTCCTCGACCTGATCGACGGTTTGCTCGGCGAAGATGATTCGCAGATGCAGTGCACTTATGCCCAGGCGGATGTGGACGGGGCGATGCGCCTTGCCGAAGAGATTCTGCAGATCAATCCGCTCGCCCAGGTGCTGTTCTATACGGCGACCTCGTATGCGGATCCCGGACCGGTCACGGTCGTAGACGTGTCCGAGGAGGGCGAATGGAATGTCGGTATCATCGATGCGAGCGTGGCGCTCGAGGAAAACTATTACACGTTTTCCGTAGATATTGCGGCTTACGGCCGTTCGACATCCGTCATCTTGTCCTGCGAAGTTTACCGTGCCGACGGCGACCCCGTGCGCTTTACGCTCGACACACCTGCCGTCTTCTGCACGGACGGCGTGACGACAACGGTGGAGTTCCGCACGCGTCCGAGCAGCGATGCGGACGGCGTGGAGGACGGCGTAAGCTATGACGGGGACGTCCTTGCCGTCTGGAGCGATGTCCATGTCAATTTTTATGACCGCGTTACGATCTATATCCAGTCGGCGGATGCAAGCAGCGACAGCTTTTCGTATGACGACAGAGTGGAACTGTATGGCGGCAGACCCGAAACGCTGAATATCCTCTATGCAAGCTCCACGATGACTTCCTTCTTCAGCAACATGCTCTCCATTCTGCGCATGCAGTACAGCCTTGCGTGGACCATCAATATCACGGAAGTGCGCACGGATCAGCTGGGAGATGAAGAGCTTGCAACGTCCGGCTACGATTTCTATATCTATGAAACGACCATGCCGGATACCCTTCCGACGGACGGCGTTGTGTTTCTTGTCAACCCGCAGTCCAGCCCTTCAGATGCAGGATTTGAAGTGGATACGCGTGGGTCTGTCTCCGCGCCGAACGGCTATATCTTTTCCGTCACAGGAAACAGCGCGCATCCCCTCATGGAGGGGCTGAGTGCCTCGGAGTCGGATTTTCCCATCACGGCGTACATGCCCATTCTCAGCTGGGATAACTATGAGACGCTGCTTTCCGTAGGGGAGGACCCGATTCTGCTGGTCAGAAACGATGTCTCCTCCAAGGTCGTCGTAATGCCCTTCAGCGTGAACGACTCGACTGCGGCGATCCAGCTCTCTCTTCCGACGCTGATCTACAATATGTTCAATTACTTTTTCCCGTCCGCAGTGACCGATGCAGACGGAACGGTCGCATCGTTGTTTGAAGTCGGGGAGGAGATCACGCTCAATGCGCGCGGCCCTGCGCTCACAGTCACGCTGCCGTCCGGAGAAACGGTCTCATATGAGAGCTTTCCGACGGTTTTCACGCCCGACACATACGGATTGTACGGGCATTCCCAGCAGCTGATTTCGGGCAATCTGTCCGAGGGAAGCTTTTACGTCAAAGTTGCGGCATCCGAGAGCGATCTCACGCGGGCAGAGGCGGAACTGCCGGAGATCGTCGTTCCGATTGTATCCGAGGAGGACACGATACAGGATCTGCTGCTGTACTTTGCCATTGCACTTGCCGCCCTGCTGTTCCTTGAATGGCTTCTGCAGGTCAAGGAAAACTACTGAGGAGATGAGTCTATGTCGAATTTTCAGATAGAATTCACAAATCCGTGGCTGCTTCTGCTGCTCATCCCCGCACTGTTCTTTGCGCTGTTTCCCTATTTCCGGCTCTCCAAGCGCTTTCGGCGCACGCGCAACCGCGTCATTTCGGTCGTGCTGCACTCGCTCATCATGGTGCTTGCCGTTACCCTGCTTGCCGGGATCGGATTTTCCTATCAGCTGCCCAATATGGACAATGAGATCCTTCTTCTCGTGGATGTTTCTCACAGCAGCCAGGAGACGCAGGAGGCGAAGGATGAGTTCATCTTATCCACGATCGAGCAGAAATCTTCTTCGATGAAACTCGGGATCGTCACATTCGGCTACGATCAGGTCTATGCGGCGCCGCTTTCCTATGACGGAGACGGGCTGTATGATGAGTATCTCAATGCCGAACTCCCCGATACCAGTGCGACTGACTTTGAAGCGGCGCTGCGCTACGCGGGAGAGCTGTTCGAGCATCCCGAATCCGCCAAGATCGTTGTTATCAGCGACGGCGACGAGACGGACGGGAACGCGCTCTCCGTCAGCGCGATCAATGCGCTTGCGGCAGAGGGGATCAAGGTCGATACTGTGCTTTTCCCCAATGAGAATGCGGCGGATGAGGTGCGCATTTCCGGCGTCACCTATCCGGAAAGCGGGGTGCGTGCCGGGGAACAGTTCACCATGCAACTTGAACTTCAGAGCAACTACCGCGGGCTTGCCTATTTCACAATGTATGACAACGGTACGGAGCTTTCCGAAGAACGCGTCGAACTTGATGTGGGAACACAGTCCGTTGCGCTCGACTACACGTTCTCAGAACCCGGCATGCATGAAGTCAGTTTCCGCATCACGAGCGAGCTTGATACGCTTGCCGACAACAATTTGTATCATTCCTATTATTATCTCGAAGTTTACGACGACATTCTTGTCATAGAGCGCGAGAGCGGGGAGTCTGCGCAGTTCGTCAGTTTCCTGACGCAATCGGAATATAACCCGACCGTTGTGGACATCCAGAGCGATGCGCTTCCCTCCACGGTCGATGAACTGCGCAACTATGATGAGGTCGTTCTCTTCAACATTGCCTTTACGGACATGCCGGAAGGATTTGAGGAGATCCTCTACACCTACGTGCATGACATCGGCGGCAGCTTGTTCACCGTCGGCGGCAACCGTATCGAGATCGACGAGGATACGCAGACTTCGCAGACGGTCGCCAATGCCTATAACCGTGAAAGCCTGAAAGGTTCCGAGTACTATGGCGACATGCTCCCCGTAGAGCTTGTCGATTACACGCCGCCCATTGCCGTTGCCATCATCATCGACATCTCCGGGAGTATGTCGGTCAGCATCGACACTGCCCGCCAGGGTGCGATCCAGTGCCTGAGTTCCCTGAGCAGCCGCGATTACGTCGGCGTTCTGACGCTTTCGGACAGTTACGCCACGCCCTTCCCCATCAATTCCATGACGGATAGGGGTGCGATCATCCAGGCCATCTACGATATTCCCGAATCGGGCGGCGGAACCAATTATGCGTCCGCATTCCAGCAGGCGGGGGCGCAGCTGTATGCCCTTCGCAACAGTGTGCAGAAAAAGCACGTCATCGTCATCAGCGATGCGCAGCCCGGCGACGCGCCCTATGCAGATGGGGGGGAAACGCCCGGTTATCTGGATGTGATGATCGACAATTATCGCAACCGGAACATCACCTGTTCGTTTGTCTCGATCGGGAATTCCGGCGGGGACGATGCGACGGAGATCAGGGATGCCTTCACCGAGTACGAGGGGATGGGCAGTTTCCACTCCGTGAGTTCGGATGAGATCGAAAATCTGCATATCCTGCTCAGAGAGGACCTGAGCGCTCCCGAGATCCGCGAATATGACGCCGAACCGTTCACGCCGCGCATCTACGATGTCACGGGCGTGGTTTCGGGCATCACGCAGGCGACAATCCCGCAGCTGGGCGGCTACTACGGCACCCGCCTGAAGGACGGCGCCGTGCAGCCCCTCGTCACGCAGTACGGCGACGCGCCCGTCTATGCCCAATGGGATTACGGAGCGGGCAAGGTGGGCAGTTTTCTGTCCGACCTGTATGGAACGGAGGGCAGCTTCTCCTATGAATTCCTCTCGGATGAAGTGGGGCAGCAGATCCTAAACAATATTCTGATGAGCCTGTATCCAAGCCACAACATCCGAAGTCAGGAGATCACGCTCAATGTCAGCGAAAAGAACTATACGACGGACATAGCGATCGCGACCTCCCTCAATGACGGCGAATGGGTGCGCGTTTCCGTCACGGGGCCGACGCTTGACAGCGGCTCTGCTGCCGAAATACAGATCATTCAGCCGTCGCAGGACAACTACTACAGCAGTGCGTCCTTTACGGCGCGCGCCCCGGGGCTGTATACCATATTGGTGGAAAAGCTGGACGCGCAGGGAAATGTGCTCAATTCCGTGACTGCCTATCGGACGTTCTCCTATTCCGCCGAGTACAATGTGTTTGCGGATGAGGCGGCGTGCGAGGACTTTATGGCAAACCTCGCCTATGACGGCAGGGGCGCCGTAATCACAGAAAGCATGGACGTGTTTGAAAATCTTGTCCGCGTTCTCGACCGCGAATACGATCCGCGCATTTTGTTTATTATTTTGATCATTGTCATGTTCCTGCTGGATGTTGCGGTGCGCAAATTCAAGTTCAAGTGGCCGCATGAGATCATCCGCGATCATAAGGAGAAAAAGCGCCTGGCGCAGGGGAATACGGCAAGACTGCAAAGGAGTGGCACATGAGAAAATTACGTATCCCGTTGATCCTGGGGGCGCTGCTTTGCTGCTTGCTGGCGTTTACGGCCTGCGGGCGCGTGCGGCTTGCCCGGCCTGCAGGGCTTCTCATCGATTCGGACACGCTGGAGCTGACCTGGTATGAGGTGAGCGAGGCCGACCGCTATACGCTGGAGATCAACGGCGAGGAGACGACCGTCCGCACCAATTCCTATTCGCTCGACACGCTTGCACCCGGAACGTACACGATCCGTGTCAGCGCGCTCGATCTGGATGGTCTGTACCGTGAATCGGCATGGTCGGAATCCATCGGCTTTGTGCGCGAGGAAGAGTCCGGCCTGAGCTATCGGCTCATCAACAGCAACAGCGCCTATGAAGTCGTGGGGATCGGTACGGCAACGGGCGATGTAACGATCGAGTCGGAATTCCGCGGGAAACCCGTGGTCAGCATTGCCGATCGTGCCTTTTTCGGAAGTTCCGCGCTGACGGGAATCACCATACCAGACAGCGTCACCGAGATCGGCGAGGCAGCATTTCAGAGCTGCAGTGCGCTCACGAGTGTCACGCTTCCGCAAGAGCTTACGGAAATTGCGGACAACCTGTTCATTTACTGCCGCGCCCTGACGGACATCACGATCCCGGAGAACGTGACTTCCATCGGCGAGCGTGCCTTTTACAGTTGCGCCGCGCTTGGAAGCCTGACAATTCCGGACAGCGTCACAAGCATCGGGGAATATGCCTTTGCCAATTGTTCCGCGCTGACCAATGTCACGTTTGGCGGCGCGGTCAGCGCACTTCCCAATTATGCGTTTTCCGGATGTTCCGCCCTGAGTTCGATCTGGCTCCCGACCCATCTTCAGCAGATCGGGCAGTATACCTTTGAGGAATGCACGCAGTTGCAATCAGTTACTCTGCCCGGAGAGCTTGTCTCGATCGATGCATATGCTTTCCGCAACTGCACTTCCTTGAACAATGTCGTGATCCCTGACACCGTCACCGAGATCGGCGCCTGCGCGTTTATCGGCTGCAGTGCGCTGTCCGATCTGCAGCTCGGCAGCGGACTTGAGCAGGTCGGCGCAGCCATCATCGGCAATACGCCGCTGTGGAATGAAGCGCAGGAAGGGGAGATCATCAGCGTGGACAGATGGGTCCTCGGATATGTCGAGATGGAGGGGACTCCCGCAACCCTGACCGCATTGGAGATTCCAAGCGATACCATCGGCATCGCGGCACAGGCATTTGAGGGCAGCGACGATTTTAACCGCTTTGACTGTCCTAACACCCTGCGTTATATCGGCCAGTATGCATTCAACAAGTGCACGCAGCTGAATACCCTCTATTTGGCGAGATCGCTTGAGAGCATCGGAAACTATGCATTTTACCACTGTGATATTCTCTCCACAGTGATCACGGACACAGCTGTTTCGCTTACGACGATCGGCAATTATGCCTTTTATGGCTGCGAATCGCTTGCATCCTTTGCCGTGCCTGCGAGCGTACAGTCGATCGGGACATATGCCTTCCGCCAGACGCGGCTATGGACAAGCAGCTCTGAAGGTCTCGTCTATGCGGGAAATGCCACGACGGGCTATTGGGTGGTTGGTTACAACGGAAGCCCTACCGTAGTTTCCCTTCGCGCCGGGACGGTCGGCATCTCCAACTATGCACTGTATAACTGCACATCCCTTTCCAGTGTCACCATTCCGACGAGCGTGCGCACGATCGGGCGTGCCGCGTTCTACGGCTGCAGCGGACTTTCCTCTGTAACATTTGAAGAAGGTTCAGCAGTGACCGCCATCGATGATTATACATTCTATGGCTGTTCCTCCCTGTCCGAGATCAACCTTCCCGATGGGGTACAGTCTATCGGACGCTCTGCGTTCTATGAATGTATCCTTCTTGAGTCGATCGAACTGCCCGAACAGCTGCGTCAGATCGGTCTCTACGCCTTCTATAACTGCACAGGCATGACGTCCGTCACCATACCGGAAGCCACGCTCACGATCGGGGAAAACGCCTTCGGCGGCTGCAGTGCACTGCTCTCCGCACAGATCGGCAACGGCGTCACCGCGATCGGGGCGCGCGCGTTCCGCAATTGCACATCGCTTGCAACGCTGACGCTGGGGACCTCCCTGCAGGAGATCGGCGACCGTGCCTTCTATGGCTGCGCCCTGACAGAGCTTGTCCTTCCGGACAGTCTGCGGCGCATCGGAAACTATGCCTTCTATGGCTGTTCGCTGCTTGTCTCGGTCGATCTGGGCGACGGTGTGCAGAGTATCGGTACCCATGCCTTCGTCGATTGCATTGCCTTGACGCAGATCGTACTTCCCGAAAGCCTTACGAGCATCGGCACACAGGCGTTCCGCGGCTGTACCGCTTTGACCGCAGTGGTCATCAGAACGCCCGTCGCCGAAATCGGGAACCATGCGTTCTATGGCTGCAGCGCACTCACGATCTATTGTGAGGCGGAGGAAGAAGGGGAGAATTGGGCGAACTACTGGAACTCCTCCTACCGTCCGGTCGTATGGGGCTGCACGGTGGCGGATGAGGGCTACATTCTCTCCTATACCAAGGGGACCATTTCCAATCTGGATGAGCGCAACCCGCTCTCTGCGCCCGTCCGGGAAGGATATGATTTTGCGGGCTGGGCGACCTCTGCGAACGGGGAAGTCCAATATGCTGCCGATGAACTGGGCAATGTGGCGGACGGAACGACGGTGTACGCGGTCTGGACGGTCGCACAGCCCGAACCGGAGACGCCGGAGGAAACGACGGAAGAAACTTCGCAGGAAGTATGAACCGACAGAAGAAGTACAAATCAGCAATAGGGACGTTGCCTCGATTCAGGCAGCGTCCCTTTTTGTATGCCGGAAGATGACGTACAGGCGCCTTTGTATGTGAACGTTCATATACGAATATTCTGTGAATTTTTGTAGGGGACTTGACAGCGGGGGGGGGTAGTGTGATATAATAAACTCGGTTCAATATCGGAAGATATTTGGGCCGACAAAATTTATATGGGGAGGAAGACATGAAAAAGACTTGGCTTGTGCGGACAATTCTGGCCGCACTGCTGTCCTGCGGCATGGTATTCGCGCTTGCATCCTGCAGCACGAATTACACCGTGAGCTATTCGCTCGGGGAACATGCGGCGGACGGCGCAGCCGCACCGGAGAGCGCGGAGTATGAGCAGGGAACGCAGATCACGTTGCCCGAAGCGCCCGCAGCGGAGGACGGCTGGGAATTCACAGCCTGGTCGGATGGTGAAACCACCTACGACGCGGGCGACAGCTACACAGTGGAGGCAAACGTTACCTTCACGGCAACCTGGGAAGAGGTCACGACGCCCGAACCCATCGTCGAGTATACGGTGACATATGCGCTGGGCGACCATGCGGCGAGCGATGCCACAGTACCCACGCAGGACGACGTTGCAGGCGGAACGCAGATCACGCTTGCCGCAGCGCCCGCAGCGGAGGACGGCTGGGAATTCACAGCCTGGTCGGATGGTGAAACCACCTACGACGCGGGCGACAGCTACACAGTGGAGGCAAACGTTACCTTCACGGCGCAGTGGACGGAAGTGACAACGCCTACGCCTGAAACCTATACGGTGACGTTTGACGCGAACGGAGGGGCATTTGCAGATGAGGAAGAAACGCTCGTTCTGAGCGGTCTTGCGGAAGATTCCACGATCGCCGAAACGCAGGTCAGCACTCCCACGCGCAAGGGCTATACGTTCAGCGGCTGGTATACCGCGGAAACCGAAGGAACGCAGGTAACGCTCCCCGTCACGGTCACGGGAACGGCAACCTATTATGCGCATTGGACGGCGCAGACATATTCCGTCACGTATGTAATGAACGGCGGCGCGGAAATCGCGGCTGGCAGCTATACTTACGGCGTCGGCATGAACCTGCCCACGCCTGCAACCCGCACGGGCTACACGTTTGCAGGCTGGTATGCAACTTCGGACTTCTCGGGCAATGCTGTCACTTCGATCGGCACAACCGAGACAGGCGACAAGACGTTCTACGCCAAGTGGACGCTTGTAACATATGACATCACTTACAGCGGGCTTGAAGGCGGAACGCACAGCAATCCGACGACTTATGATGTGGAAGATAGCGACATCACGCTGACGGCAGCTTCCCGCGACGGCTATCGCTTTGACGGCTGGTACGACGCGCAGACAGGCGGCAACAAGGTGGAAACGATTGATGTTTCAGAAGCTGTTGATGTGACGCTGTATGCCCGTTGGACGCAGCTGTTTACGGTGAGGTATGCGGTTGGCGCAAACGCGGCAGACGGCGCAACTGCGCCTGCCGCAGTACAAGTGGCGGATGGCGAATCGGTCACGCTGCCTGCGGGCGACAATATTCCCGCCGCTGCAACAGGGTATCATTTTGATGGTTGGTATGTAGAAGGCACGAAAATCGAAGGAACGACCTACATGCCTGCTGCCGATGTCACCATTACGGCTACATATGCGGCAAACACCTATATGGTTGCATTTGACGATAACGTTGACGACAGCAGCGTAACGGGCGAGATGGCAAGCCAGTCGTTCACATATGGTGCCGCGCAGAACCTGACTGACAATGCATTCACGCGCACGGGCTACACGTTCAGCGGCTGGGCGACCAGTGCAGGCGGTACGGTTGCGTATGCTGACAAGGCATTGGTCAACAATCTGACGGCGAAAAACAACGTAACAGTCACGCTGTACGCTGTCTGGGATCCGATCGCTCCCACGATCAAATGGGAAAAAACGGATAATGTGACGGGGAATGACCCTTCCGGCACGATCTATTCCTGGAATGAAGAAAGCGGAAATTACACGATCACCCTTCCCAAGAATACATATTCCTGCGCAGGAAGTGTATTTAACGGATGGGTCGTGGTTGTAAATGAAAGTTCAAATTCCTATCAGCCGGGCGAAAAATTTACGGTCGCTCCCGGAACGGAAATTACGATCAGTCCGGGATGGAAGGTAACTTCTACCATTACATTTGATTCAAACGGTGCAACGGGCGGCACGGTACCCGATGCGATTACAGGGAAGGTGAGCGGAGATACAATCGATCTGCCCGGGAACACCGGTAACCTTGTCAGAACGGGCTATACCTTCGTCGGATGGTCGGAAACCCAAGACGGCAATGCAATCGAAGGACAGTATACCGTTGAAGGCAACGTCACGCTGTACGCTGTATGGACGGCAAACACCTACACGGTGACGCTGAATTATAATTATGGTGAAACGCCCGAAACGGTTTCCGTAACGGTCACGTTTGGTTCTACGTTTGGCGCGGGCAATGGCTGGCCCACGGCTGATCCCGTGCGTGAAGATGGCTACACATTCTTGTACTGGAACACGCAGGCGAACGGCGAGGGCGAAACGTACGATGGCGACGAGACAGTCACCACGGCGGCACAGGGCCTTACGCTCTATGCGATCTGGGCGCAGAATGTATTTGATGTTACCTTTAATTACAACGGCACCGACGGCAGCCAAACGATTCGCGTTCAAGAGGGCGGGAGTGTTGATTTAAGTCAAGTGGCCGAGCCCACGCGCACAGGCTATCGTTTCGACGGTTGGTATACCGAGGCAGATGGCGGCGAAGAAGTTACCGAAATTACAAATGTAACCGCTGCTATCACCTATTATGCGCATTGGACGCAGGTTTGGACGGTCTCAGTGGACGGTGCTACCGTTGCAACGCTTGCCGAGGGAAAGACGTATGAGCTTGGAACGCCTGACGCGCGCGATGGTTTTACCTTCATGGGCTGGGCTGTAGATGGAAAGATCGCCTACACCACGACCGACAACACCGTCACGATGGAAGAGGCAGACATTGTTCTCACCACCGCATGGGCGGATCATAGTGCGATCAAGACCGAGGCAGAACTGCTTGCAGTCCTCGCCGACGCAGCTGCCGATGAAATCACGCTTGCGGATAATATCGAGATGACTACGTCCGGCATTGATATTCGGCGCGATATCTCGATCGATCTCAATGAAAAGACGATCACGTTTACAACTTCCGCAACGGCTGCTGCGGCGGATCGCATTCGCCTGACGGCATATGGAATGTCGTATAGCGATCGCATTGAAGTCGCCATCACGAACGGCGCGCTCGATTTCAACACCAACGGTAATCCGAATATCGACGGGTCCGCTTCTATGATTTTCACGCAGAACGTCGATCTTACAATGGACAGCATCACAGTGACGTCCGATGCAATGGGTCTGTTCATTGCCTGCGGCAAACTCAACATGACAAATTGTACCGTGACGGCGGTTGGCGCATATGCGATCGGCACGAATGCCTCTATCAGCGAGGGCAGCGAACTTTACGGCCCCGTCGATATGACGATCTCGGGCAGCACGCTCACGGCGGAATTTAACGGTGGCGCAGGACTTCTGTTCAATGTGGCAGGCAGCCTGACGCTCATGAACACCTCTGTCACGGGCGGTCGCCAGGGCGTTATCATCCGCAGTGGTACGGCTACCATCACGGGCGGCTCCATCACTTCCGCTTGGACTGACCCCGATACCGATTCCTATATCGATTCTTGGGGCAGCGGTACGGCAGTCCCGATGGCAGCGCTTGTGATCGGCGACATCAGCGCGGGTGTTTATAAGAACAATACCTCCGTCACCATCAGCGGTACGCGAGTGACTGTGACGGGCACTCCCGAAGGCGCGCGCTACATCTACATTGCGGGCGATGCAACAGACGGAACAAAGGCAACGCTTACCTACGCCTGCGACGATACGTACATGTCGGCGCTTGCAGATACCAACGGCATTATTGTGGCGAATAACAGCGCCTCGGTTGTAGTTAAACACAGCGAAACTTTGACTTATGTCAAGGAACAGGAAGCAACCTGCACGGAAGACGGAACTAAGGAACACTATAAATGCGAAACCTGCGGCGCGCTGTTCATTCTGCAAAATGAAGTCTATGTTGAGGTTGATGCAGCAGATCTTGTGATTGCGGCTGACGGCGTATCGCACACCTATGGCGCGCCGACTTATTCGGAAGGCACGCTTTCGGTTGGTTGTATCAGAAGCGATCATACCATTACGGCAACGGTCACATTGACAACGACGGTTGACAAAGCTGCAACAATTTCTTCCGTGACATACGATGCCGAGAGCGGCGAATTCACGATTGCGCTTGAAAACATTGCGGTTTCGGAAATTGCTGATGACGAGCGCATTATTTCCTATGTGGTCAATGGCGAATTAAAGGCTGAAACCGATTCCGTCGTTGTGGCAGCAGATGGAACAATCGCAATTGAAGTCATTGTCGAAGATACGTCCTTTACGATTGGAGATACAAGTGTAGCCGGAGATTGGAATTCTCCTCAGTGGATAAGCGTTCTTCAAAAGGGCGAAACTATCACCTATACGGGCACCATGCAAAGCTCGGGAACAGTGACGGAAACAGAAACGGGAACAGTGTATGAAGTCTATAAAACGCTGCATGCGCTCCTGTGGAAAGAGTTCTATCAAGATGGCAGTGAAGATAGCGCACAAAGCGTATATGGCGTAATCCGTATGGATTATTATCTCGGCGGACAAGAGGGGTTGAATCCTATCGTGACGCACCCCAACATGGGCTGGACCGTTGAAAAGCATACAAACGCCGATACAACAGTCTATATGTCAGTAATTGCAAGCTGTGATCTGACCGTCAGATTTGATTGGGCCAACCCGAATTGCCTGACGATAACGTTTGTTGCAGTCGGAAACAGCGAGACGAACAATGGGCAAATGTTCAGCATGACGTATGACATTACTGCCACAAGCGGGTCATTGCCTGATTGGTATTACTATGGATTTACAAATGAGTTTTCTGCAACAACGCTTGCAGTCCACGAGTGCAACAGTTATACAAATGGCGTTTGCTCGATATGTGATTTGCCCTGCGTACACGACTTTGCCGACGGAACATGCACAATTTGCGGCGCAACTACTTCAACAACAGCAGTCAATCAATCCTATAACGGTGACGAGTTTGTTGCATTTGTAAATTGGTACGATGTACCGGTTGCTTTGCAATACGGTTCCGTTTTGACAATATCCGGATCGCAAACAGGAGCCAATCTTGGTGTTGATGAGTATGGAAATCCTGTCAATTTCCGAACGGTAATTTGGGAAATCAAGGAAGGATTGACCGGACGCTTGGACAGCCATGGTTGGACGTTCGATCCAGACCTAGAAGGCCCGCTTGTTTCCCCGTTTGTTCTTGATGATAATTGGGAATCGGTTTCTATAACAAACGCGGAAGGCGTTGTACAGGTATATGATTGGGCTGTCTACCGTGCATTGTCTGAAAACAGTGATTTCACACTTACTTTCAAGTGGATAACGCGCGATACCCTTGCAGTTATAATTGAACTGACGGCTACGAGCGGGACATATCAGGGCTATACGTATACGAATATTATGAACCTTAGGATTGCAAATGATTTTAATTCCAGCGAATTAAATCTGCATATCACAGAGGACGGAGTAGCTACATTTACAATTGATAGCTATACTGTGTATACATTTGCGAATGCGTGATAAACCTTAATAATCTAACAAAAAAATCCTCTCTTCGGAGAGGATTTTTTTGTTTGCAAAAATGTAGTTTCGATTGGGGGAAGGCTTTCGCGTTATCTTGCCCCTAAGACAACGTAAGAGGGGATTCCGCGTCGCAGCAAAAAGGTGAGCACGGGTATTCGGCAAAGCTGAACACCACGTCTTGACCTTCTGCCATCTTGGCGGCGCCAAGGGAATGCGCCGCCTGCGGGCACGGATTTTGCGCTGATAATGCAAAATCCTTAGTTCAAAGCGCGCGCACAGCGCACCGCGCTGGTGCGCATACCGCGCTTTTCACCCTTTTCACAAAAAAGCTTTGCAAGCAAATCTTTTTTGTGAGTGCTGCGGTTTTATGATTTTATTTTCGCTTTGAATGACGGTAGGCGAGGAACACGTCATTCTGCCCGACGCGGAGCGGCGCACGAGGCGAAGCCGAAGTAGTGGAACGCAGTGGAGCGTGAGAATCCCCTCGGGTGCAGTCATCCCCCCTGTCCTTTGGACATCCCCCCTTAAAACAAGTGTTAAGGGGGGGCAAGAAAAGCCCTCCCTGTGCAAGGGGCGAATGCGTGCGTTATGCGCATCACCACGGTGTGGTGTGCGCACGCATGAGCTGGCAATTTTGCATATGCACGCAAAATTGCTGACCGCCCGACGCGCAGCGGCGCACGAGCGCAGCCGAAGTTACGCAAGGTCTACTTGCGTGAGACGGTGCCGAGCTTGCGAGGCGGGAGGGTTGTTTTGCTCAATTGCAACAAACTTTGACAACCCTCTCTGTCAGCTCCGCTGACATCTCCCCCTTACACAGGGGGGAGCAAATCAAGTACTTTATAAAATAACACTTCGATCCGCCAAACCAAATATTCAATACCGCACTTTGATGGTATGGCGCGGGCAGGCGTCGGCGCATTTGCCGCACTTGATGCACTTGTCATAGTCGATGATGGGCAGATTGTCCTGCATGGTGATGGCGCCCGAGGGGCACGTTCTTGCGCACTTGCCGCAGGCGATGCAGCCGAATTCACAGGCGTCCATTACGGCTTTTCCGCGCTCGTGCGAGGAGCAGGCAACATACACCTTTGCATCGGCGGGAATGCGGATAAAGAGCTGTTTGGGACAGGTGAGGATGCACGCCCCGCAGGAGATGCACTTGTCCGGATCGACGTTCGCGCACCCGTCGGGCAGCGAAATCGCGTTTTCCGGACAGACGCGGGTGCAGTTTCCGTCGCCCAAACAGCCGTATTTGCACACCTTGCGCCCGCCCGCAAGCTTGTTTTCCTCGGCGCAATCCTGCGCGCCGCTGTATGCAAATGCGTCCTTGGCATGGATACCGCCCGAACAGCGGCACACGCTCACGGTGGGCTTTGCCGCCGTGAACGGCACCCCCAGAACGCCCGCGATGACCGCCTTTTCCTCCGCCTCGGTCACATGGCAGTCGCTCAGTTTTGCCTCGCCTTTGGCAAGCTTTTCGGCAAAGCCCGCACAGCCCGTGCAGCCGCAGCCGCCGCAGTTCGCCCCCGCAAGGTGGGAGAGGATGGTCTCCACCTTCTCGTCCGCATTGGTCTTGCAGAACTTCGCCACGAGCAGGATGCAGACGGTGAGAACGACGGCGATCGCCGCGAAGATGCCCAGAACGATGCCTACCTGCGCCCAGTTGACGGGCGCCAAAAGAAGAGATTGCATATTCGTCGCCTCCTTACAGCAGCGCAAAGACGTAGAACGCCATTGCCATGAATGCCGCCGCAACCATCGTGATGGGGAATCCCTTCATGCATTTGGCGACGGGAAGTTTTTCCATTTTTTCGCGAACGCCGCCCATCAGCACCATGGCGAGCGTGAACCCGATGCCCGCGCACAGCGCATAGAGGAGGGCAAAGCCGAGATTCATGGAAATGCCCGCCTCGATGCCCGAAACGATGCCTGAAAGGTCGGTCACGAGCAGCAGCTCGGCAACGCCCAGAATGGCGCAGTTGGTGGTGATGAGGGGCAGATAGATGCCCATCGAGCGGTAGAGCGCGGGGGAGAGCTTTTCAATGATCTTTTCCAGCATCTGCACGAGCGCTGCAATGACGAAGATGAAGAAGATGATCTCCAGATATTCGATCCCGAGCGGCACCATGATATAATAGTAGAGGGGCCAGGTGACGAGCGTGGCAAGCACCATGACGAGCGTCACGGCGATGCCCATGGAGACCGCGCTGTTCACCTTTTTGGAGACGCCCAGGAAGGGGCAGATGCCCAAAAACCGCACGAGGATGAAGTTCTGCGAAAAGACGGCGGTGATGATGATCAGAAGAATGGTCGCTGCCATCTTATTTCACCTCCCCGTCCGTTGTATTCGCCGCGGCCGCTGCGTCCGGCGCGTCAGGCGAGGGGAGCGGCTCGTCATGCGAGGGCACGCGCAGCATGCGCGCGTGCCTGGCGCGGCGCGCCTTGTCCACTTGATTTGTAATAAGCACGAACAGGGCGATGCAGATGCCGTACACGAAGAACGCGCCCGCCGCATTGGTAAAGAACCCGATGCGGAAGTCCATCACCTGCATGCCGAAGAAGCTCCCGCTGCCCAGAAATTCGCGGATGATGCCGATGACCGTAAGGGCAAAGGTCAGCCCAAGCCCCGTTGCAACGCCGTCGACGGCGCTGTCCAGAACGGGGTTTTTGCTTGCGAACGCCTCGGCGCGCCCCAGGATCACGCAGTTGACGACGATGAGCGGCAGAAACACGCCCATGGCATCATACAGATCGGGAATGTACTTTTCCAGTACCATTCGCAGGAGAGTGACCATCGTTGCAATGATCACGATAAACGCAGGTATGCGCACCGTGTTGGGAATGACCTTGCGCAGCAGCGAGATGATCACGTTGCTCAAAAGCAGCACCACCGTGACGGAAAGCCCCATGCCGAAACTGTTGACGGCGGACGTGGACATGCCCAACGTCGCGCAGGTGCCGAGCACCAGTTTGAACGTTGCATTGTTGGTGATCAGCCCATCATAGGCGATCTTGCCGTATTTTCCGGCATTCATGCTTCACCTCCCATAAACACCGTTCTGAAACATGCGAGCGCCACGTTCACCGCATTGCATGCGGCGTTGGAGGATTCGCTCGCGCCCGTTGCAACGTTGTTCAGATCGCCCGTGCCGCCGCTGACCGCCTCGAAGTATCCGCCCGAGACGAGCAGATCGTCGTTCTCGGCAAAGAAGTTGTAAAAGCGGTCGGTCAGGTTGGCAATGTACGTCTGACCCTCGTTGGAATCGTAGACGACCTTTTCAATGCCCGTCAGCTCCAGGTTGCCCTCCTCCCATGTGCCGGTACAGGCAATGACCGTCCACAGCGTCACCGTGCCGTTTCCGTCGCTGAATCCGCCCGTGCCCGTCGTCTGGAACAGGTAGTTGCCGTCGTCCACAATGTGATAGACCGCGTTTACGCTGCCGTAGGTATACTCTTTCTGCTCCTGCGTCAGCTCCACCGGCTCCGCCGTGACTTCCTTGCCGTAGATGCTCGAGAGGGTGCGGTTGAGCCGCTCTTCGTCGGAGATATACAGCAGGTCGTTGAAGATGGCGAGCAGCAGGCCCGCGACGAGCACGATGCAGATGAGCACGGCAAGGCTCTTGAAGGCATTGCTTTTGAAGAATTCTTTTACCGTCATTTCTTTGCCTCCTTTTTCGCGCGGACATATCCGAAGGGGCGGGGCTTGATCGCAAGGTCGATCAGGAACACGAGGAAGTTCATCAGAAGGATGCAGAAGGAGACGACCTCCATGCCCGTCGCCTTTCTCAGGCCCGCCGTCAGAAGGCCCAGGGCAATAAAGTAGATGATGTTGCCGAGGGTGGATTTGGGCGTCGTCACGTAGTCGGTCGCCATAAAGCAGGCGCCCAGAATGAGGCCGCCCGAGAGGATGGAGGGCAGGAAGAAGACAAAGTTGAACCCTTCGAGTGCGACTGCGAACAGCCCCGTCACGCCGATATACAGGACGGGCAGATACCACTTGACCACCCCGCGCACGCACAGATAGACAAATCCGATGAGCAGGGCAAGTTTGCACGTCTCGCCGATGCAGCCCGCAACGCCCGTTCCAAGGAACAGGTCGAGGTTGGACAGAACGGGCTTGAGGTTGAAGATGTTCCCCAGCTGCGTCGCGCCCGTCTCCAGCGCGTCCTGCGGCGTCCACGTGGGCGTGATCGGCGGATTGCTGTTGGTCTGCCAGATGGCAAGGTTGTCGTCAAGCAGGGGACCGAAGTTCGCGGCGGGATAGACGGTCATCGCCGTGAAGGAGATGAACAGGAAGATGCGCCCCGCGATGGCAGGATTGACGATGTTCTTGCCCGTTCCTCCGAAGAGCATCTTGACGACGCCCACGGCAAAGATGCTGCCCAGAAGGGGCATGTACCAGCCGTCGATGTTGGCGGGAAGGCAGAGCGCCAGCAAAAGCCCCGTCACAAGGGAGGTGAAGTCGAACTGCACGGCGAACGCCCTAAGCGTCTCCCTGCCGCCGCGCCAGACTTTGTGTTCGATCAGGTACCACACGAACTCCGTGAGTGCGGCGCTCGCCATGGCGATCGCGATGATGACGGCGGCCTGCCAGCCGAAGTACACGATGCCGGCAACGGCGGCGGGCAGCAGCGCGATGAGCACGTCGAGCATAATGGTCTTTGTCGTGCGCCGCGTGCGGATGTGCGGGGCGGTGGATAAGATTCTCATGCATTCCTCCTCAGCTGCGCTTTCGCGGTCTTGATCGCCTGCGCCAGCGGCCTGCGCGCGGGACAGATATAAGTGCATGCCCCGCATTCGATGCAAGCGAGTACGCCGCCGTACTTTGCGGCATTTTCATATTCCTTTGCGTCGGTGTAGAACTCCGTCTGCATGGGCATGAGGTGCATGGGGCAGACCTGTGCGCACTTTCCGCAGTTGATGCAGGGCGTGGGGGCGTCGCTGTTCGTCTCCTTCGCCGTCAGGAACAGGAACCCGCCCGTCGTCTTGGTGACAACGGCGTCCGTGCCCGTGAGCGCCGCGCCCGTCATCGGGCCGCCCGCCACCAGCTTGGCGGCGTCCGTCTCCCCGCCGCACGCCTCGGCAAGCGCCGAAAGGGGGGCGCCGACGGGACAGACAAGGTTTTTGGGGCTTGCGATGCCGCCGCCCGTGACGGTGACGATGCGCTCGATGAGCGGTTTGCCCAGCTCCACCGCCTCGCAGACGGCAAACGCCGTCGCCGCGTTCTGCACGATCACGCCCGTGTGCGCGGGAAGTTTGCCGAGGGGCACCTTGCGCCCCGTACAGCAGTAGATGAGCTGTTTTTCCGCGCCCATCGGGTACTGTTTTTTAAGGGGGACGACGGTAAGCTCGGTCTGTTCAAACGCAGCGATCGCCGCGGGTTTGTTTTTCTCGATGGCGATGAGGATGCGCTCCACGCCGAGCGCCTTCGCCATATAGGCTGCGCCGCGCACGATCTCGTCCCGCTTTTCATGCATGAGCGCATCGTCGCAGGTGAGGTAGGGTTCGCACTCCGCGCCGTTGAGGATGAGCGTATCCACGGGAACGGGGGGCGCGAGTTTGACGTGCGTCGGGAATCCCGCGCCGCCCATGCCCACGATGCCGCACGCCTTGATGCGCTCCAGGATCTCCTCGCCGGAGGGGTCCGTCAGGGGAGCAAAGAAGGCGTCCTCCTGCGCATCGGCGGCAGTGATGACGACCGCCTGCATGCTGCCGCCCCGCCCGTCGGGGCGCTCCTCCACCGCCTTTACGGTGCCCGCGATGCTCGCGTGGATGTTGGCAGAAACGGCCCCGCCGCCCGCTGCGATCAGCTCGCCGCGCTTGACAAATTGTCCCGCCTGCACGACGGGCTGTGCGGGCGCGCCGGCGTGCTGTGAGAGCGGAATGACCGCCTCGGCAATGCGCGGCAGCCGTTCGGCGGGCAGCCCCGCGGTGGGCGATTTGTGTCCGTCGGGATGAACGCCGCGGAAGAACGCCCTCGGTTTTATGATCACTTGGTATCCTCCTTGGAAAGAGTTTGCCGCGCGAAAATACGCGCGGGAAGTGCTTTGATAGTGCATGTGACGGCGAGACCGACCACCACGCCCGCCCCCGCGCCCATCAGACACAGATAGGGGGAGTAGACGAACAGCAGCGCCGTTCCCGTCAGTGCGCAGTAGACGAGCAGCTGCACGAGGTTGTGTACGATCGCTCCCGCAACGCTCACGCACAGAAAGCTGATGCGGGGCAGGGCGCACAATAAAAGGCGGGAAACGCATGTGGATACAAGCCCCGCCGTCAGGGAATAGAGCAGCATGGAGACGTTCCCCGCAAACAGGCTGCCCAGCACGGTGCGCACCGTCACGACGATGAGCGCCTCCGGCAGGCCGTAGAAAAGCAGCGCGAGCAGCGAAAAGATATTCGCAAACCCGAGCTTGGCGCCGGGCAGAAAGGGGAGGGGGATCAGACTCTCGAGCAAAAAGGCGACCAGCCCCAGCCCGGCAAGAATGCCGAGCATCGCAATTTTCCTGCCTTTTCTCCCCCGCGCCGAATGCTCCATAACTACTATTATAGTGCAGTTGCAAAAAAAGTCAATCGGCACAGGCAAAAAAACGTAAAAAATCGTGGCAAAATCTTCCTGCACTGCCTTCGGCTTGACAAACGTGCGCCGCACGTGCTATACTGGGGGCATGGAACAGACCTATGACGTGATCGTGGTCGGGGGCGGCATTGCGGGGTACAGCGCCGCCCTCACCTTAAAGAGTCTGAAACGCAGCTGCCTGTGGCTGGGCGCCGAACTGTTCGGCGAAAAGCTGCGCGCCGCCGAATATGTGCGCAACTATCCCGCCGTGACGGGCAGCGGCGCGGAATTTGCCGCGCGCCTGGAGGAGCAGATGCGCCGTGAGGGGATCGTCATGACGCACGGCAGGGCGGACGGCATCTACGCGGGCGAGCCCTTCACCGTCACCGCGGGGGACGCCGTGTATACCGCGCGCGCCGTCATTCTGGCGACGGGCGTTTCGCACAGGGGCGCCGTGAAGGGGGAAGAAAACTTCCTCGGGCGGGGCGTCAGCTACTGCGCCGTGTGCGACGGGGCGCTCTACCGCGGCAAGACGATCGCCGCCGTCGTCGCCTCCGGAAAATATGCGCACGAGGTGGAATATCTTGCAGGCTTTGCGGGGTGCGTGCACGCCTTCTGCCTGTACCCGAACCCCGCGTTCGCGGCGGACAACGTCGTCGTCCACACGCAAAAGCCGCTCGCCGTGGAGGGCGGCATGCGCGCCGAGCGGCTGATCCTTCCCGATGGGGAGCTTGCCGTAGACGGCGTGTTTTTCCTGCGCGATGCCGCGCCTCCCGCCGCGCTCGTCGGGGGATTGGAGACGGAGGGCAGCCGCGTCAAGGTGGGGCGGGACCTTTCCACCAACCTGGCGGGACTGTTTGCGGCGGGCGATCTCACGGGACAGCCCTATCAGTATATCAAGGCGGCGGGGGAAGGCTGCACCGCGGCCTATTCCGCGCACGCCTACCTTTCGGGGCGCGGCGTATGAGCGTCGCCGAGATCGAGCGCTCCGTCATCAAAAAATTCCGCAAGGAGATCTGGTGTCCCTTCGTCAAGAGCGTCAAGCAATACGAGCTGCTGTCGGAGGGGGACAGGGTCGCCGTCTGCATCTCGGGCGGGAAGGACTCCTTTCTGCTCGCGAAGTGCATGCAGGAACTGTGCCGTCACGGCAAGTACGAATTCGGGCTGGAATTTATCGTGATGGACCCGGGGTATGCACCCGAAAACAGGAGACGTATCGAAGAAAATGTGACCCTCCTCGGCGTTCCCGTGCATATCTTTGAAAGCGACATCTTCGCCGTGGTGGACAGCGTGACGCGCGGCTCGGCGTGCTATCTGTGTGCGCGCATGCGCAGGGGGTATCTCTACGAATTCGCCAAAAAGCTGGGCTGCAACAAGATCGCGCTCGGCCATCATTTCGACGACGTGGTGAGCACAACGCTGCTGAGTATGTTCTACGGGGCGGAGATCAGGACGATGATGCCCAAGCTGCGTTCCACAAGCCATCCTGGCATGGAACTCATCCGCCCGCTCTATGCCGTGCGCGAGCGCGACATCGTGGCGTGGGCGGCCTATAACGGGCTGACCTTTCTGGGCTGTGCCTGCCGTTTCACCGAACGGGTGGCGGACAAGGAGGAGGAGAGCAAGCGCAGGGAGATGAAGGAGCTGCTCGCCTGCCTGGAGCGCACCAATCCCGCCGCGGCGGACAACGTGTTCCGCAGCCTGCACAACGTTGCGCTCGACTGCATTCTCGGCTGGCGCAGGGGCGGAAAACGGGAAAGTTTTCTCGATGTATACGATCGATCGTAAAAATTTCACCTTTTTGATGGGTTTTTTCGTTAAGACCCTTGCACTGCGGCGTGAAATCATGTATAATAGACAGGAAATCGTTCGGAGATGAAAGAGATGACCCTTCAGCAGCTGCAGGAATTTCTCGATGACAAGAAGTGGAAGGACAGCGAGGCGCACGCCTGCGATATGTGCGGGCGGTATGCGCGCTGCCGCTATTGCGTGCGCACGGAGGAATACCCCTGTGCCATGGCGCACGACCGCTTTGTCGCGGCAACGAGCGCACCCGTGCCCGACCGCGTTCCCGACTGGCTGCTTCCCGAACCGGACATTCCTGAGCCCGGCACGCCCGCTGCAGAGGAGCCGGCCGCGCAGGAAACCGCCGCAGCGCCCTCGCAGCCCGCATTGCAGCCTGCGTCACAGCCCGTTCCCGTGCCGCAGCCCGCAGCGCAGCCTGCGTCACAGTCCGCGGCGGAGGCGCAGGCGGATGGGCAAAGGCCCCGTCCACACGTGATCGTGCGCGGCAAAAAGGGGGAGGTGCGCCTGTGCGCGCTGCAGCGGCGCATCCCCACGGTCTCGTCCGAATTGGGCGGGTAAAACGATATTTGCGCCCTGCGGGGCGGGAATATAAAAATAAACGCCGTCTTTCAAGGAGGTACAAGGTAATTTCCTATGGACAGTCGATGTATCGGACTGTTGCTTGCACTCATCGTGCTCGTCGTTTTGTCGGGGCTTTTCAGCGCGACAGAAACGGCTTACACCAGCTTTTCGCCGGTGCGCATGCGCCGGTTCGCGAAGAGCAAAAAGACCGCGCGCATGGCGTTTCGCCTGAGCGCGGACTATAACAGGATATTGACGACGCTGCTCATTGCGGACAATATCGTGAATATTGCCTCGGCAACCATCGGCACGCTCATCTTCACGTCCCTGCTGGGCGCGGAGATCGGCCCGACCGTCTCCACGGTCGTGCTCACCGTCGTGGTGCTCATCTTCGGTGAGATCACCCCCAAGGTGCTTGCAAAGCGCGTGCCCGAGACGTTTGCCTGCGTCGCCGCCTATCCGCTGTTGGTCTGTACATACCTCTTCCTGCCGCTCGTATGGCTGTTCGGGCTTTGGAAGAAGTTTATTTTTTATCTGTTCGGTCTCGGAAAAAAACAGCCAAGACTCACCGAAGAGGAGTTTGAAATGCTTGTCTCCGACGTCGGGAAGGAGGGCGTGCTCAACGAGACGGAGCAGGAACTCATCCGCAGGACGCTGCGCTATGACGAGCTGACCGTCTCCGACTGCATGGTCCCGCTCGAACGGGTGTATGCCGTGGACGTACGCGAGAACGACCGCGTCGTATACAGGCTGTTCCGCGAGACCAACTTCTCGCGGCTGCCCGTCTACAAGGGCGTCAAGCGCAATATCGAGGGCGTCCTGTACCGCGCGGACTTCTACGAGAATATGCTCGCCGACGGGCGGGATTTCGACAATATCATCCGCCCCGTCTCCTATGTCTCGCCCGACGAGAAGGTCTCCGGGCTGATGGAGCGCCTCAGAACGATGCGCGAGCACATGCTGGTGGTCGGCTCCGAGGACAACGCGCTGGGCATCATCACGCGCGAGGACATGGTGGAAGAACTGCTGGGCGACGTGGACGACAAGTATGACCTGACGCCCGTCACCTCACTGCCGACGCCCGCGGCGCCGCAGCAGGCGTAAGGAGGGCAGGAATATGGATACTGCCACCCTGATAGGTCTGCTCGTTGCCCTTGTGGTGCTCGTTGCCCTTTCAGCGTTCTTCAGCGCGACGGAGACGGCATATACCGGCTTTTCCTCCGTGCGTATGCGCCGCATTTCCGCAAAAAAGCGCACCGCGCGCGTCGCCCTGAAACTCAGCGAAAACTACAATCGGATCCTGACGACGCTGCTTATCGGCAACAATATCGTCAACATCACGGCCTCCACGCTGGGCACGGTGCTCTTTGTCGGCGTGCTCGGCGAGGGGCTGGGACCGACCATTTCGACCATCGTCATCACGGTGTTCGTGCTCATCTTCGGGGAGATTACGCCCAAGACGCTCGCCAAGGAATCGCCCGAAGCGTTCGCCTGCTTTGCGGCGTACCCGCTGCTCGTCCTCACCTATATTTTAT
This sequence comes from uncultured Clostridia bacterium, assembly GCA_944340905.1. Taxonomy (GTDB): domain Bacteria; phylum Bacillota; class Clostridia; order Christensenellales; family Borkfalkiaceae; genus Gallimonas. The sequence goes on along the minus strand of CALVLT010000014.1, from coordinate 4,878 downwards.
GGCCGCTCAACTGGCTGTTCGGACAGTGGGAGAAGTTCGTATTCTTTGTGTTCCGCCTCAACAAGGAAAAACAGAAATATACCGAGGCGGAATTCAGGATGCTTGTCTCCGACGTCAGGGAGGACGGCGTGCTCAACGAGACGGAGCACGACCTCATCCACCGCACGCTGCGCTACGATGAGCTGTGCGTCGGCAACTGCATGATCCCGCTCGACCGCGTGACGGCGGTCGGCGAACATGAGAACGACAAGAAGGTATTCCGCATCTTCCGCGAGACCAATTTTTCGCGCGTCCCCGTCTATCGGGGAGAGAAGGGCGACATCATCGGCATTCTCTACCGTGCGGATTTCTATGAGAACCTGCTGGCGGGAAAGAAGGACTATTCGGCACTCATACGCCCTGTTTCCGCCACGACGGCGCAGGAGAAGGTCTCTGTTCTCATGAAGCGCATGCAGCGTGCGCGCGAGCACATGATGGTGGTGAAGGAGGGCGACGCCGCCGTGGGCATCATCACGCGCGAGGACATGATCGAAGAACTGTTGGGCGATCTGGACGACAAGTACGACATGACGCCCGTCACTTCGCCCCTCAATCCCTGTGTGCCCGAACGGGCCGCAGGCGAGGATGAGGGCACATAAATTTACGGTACGTTATGAAACTTTTTGTACCCGTTGCGTCGGGCGTGGAGGCGTCCGTCAAACGACAGCTGAAGGCGCTTGGCTACGGCGACTGTCCTGCCCTGCTCGGCAGGGTGTGCCTGGAAGGGGACTGGCAGGACGTCGCACGGCTCAATGTCAGCCTGCGCGCGGGTGAACGCGTGCTCATCGGGGTGGGGGAATTTCCCTCCCCCGATTTTGACGCACTCTTCGAGGGCGTGCGCGCCCTCGCATGGGAGGAATATCTCTCGCCGCATACACGTATCTTGCTGGACGGCAAGTGCGTGAAGAGCAACCTGATGGCGGTCAAGGCGACGGGCGGCGTCGTCAAAAAGGCGATCGTCGAACGGCTGCGCAAAAAACTGGGGGTGAGGGAGCTGGACGAGCGGGGCGAGCGCGCCGTCGTCGGGGTGTATCTCTATGAGGACAGGGCATACCTGACGCTGGATACCTCGGGCGAGGGGCTGCACAAGCGCGGCTACCGCGTGCGCACCTACGATGCGCCCCTCAGGGAGACGACGGCTGCCGCCATGGTGGAAAGTTCCTTCTTCCGCGCGGGCAGGCCGTTCGCCGACCCCTTCTGCGGCAGCGGCACCCTGCCCATCGAGGCGGCGCTCTATATGCGCAACATTGCCCCGGGCATAGCGCGGGAGTTTGACTTCACGCACTGGAAGTGCGCGCCCAAGGGGATTTTGAAACAGGCGCGCGCGGAGGCGCGCGAGCGGGAGGTGCATGAACCGCTCCCGCCGCTGTTCGCCTCGGACATCTCGCAAAAGGCGGTGGAGCTTGCGCGCTTTCATGCTGCGCGGGCGGGCGTGGAAAAGGACATCGTATTCTGCACGCAGGATATGCGCGCCTTTTCTTCGGCGCAGCGCTGCGGCATCCTCATGTCCAATCCTCCTTACGGGGAGCGCCTGCGCGATGCCGATCTGCGCGGACTGTACCGCGATTTCGGCGCCTTGTTCCGCGCCCTTCCCGACTGGAGCTGCTATTTTCTGTCCGCCTACGATGGGGCGGAGCGCGCCTTCGGCGGCAGGGCGGATAAAAAGCGCAGGCTGTGGAACGCCCGCCTCTCCTGCACGCTGTATGCCTATTTTGGGACGCCTCCGTGTAAAAAATGAGAAAATTGTGAATTCATCGGAAATGTTGTTTTCGGGAGTTGACAACAGGGTAAGAGGGAACTATAATAAAGGCGGTAAATTGTTCAGCCAAATACAAACAAATGGGAGGTTTCACTATGGAAATCAACGAGTATCTCATCAAATGCTTTCAGCTGATGCGCAACATGGAGAACATCGACTTCTTTGCCGGCGTTCACGAACTGTCGCGCACCGAGTTCCGTCTCCTTCGGGAGGTCATCCTCGAGGAGGAGAAGGGCAAGAGCATCATTTCTTCCGAACTGGCGCGCAGGCTCGGCATCACGCGTTCCGCCGTCTCGCAGATCGTGACGAAGATGGAAAAGGACGGCGTCGTCAACCGCGTTGCCTCTCCCACCGACAGGAAGATCGCCTACATCAAGCTCTCCAACAACTCCCGCGCAGTCTTTGAGGAGCAGTGCAAGGAGGCAAACGAGACCATGTCGCGCATCGTCGCCGAAGTGGGCGAGGACAAGGCAAAGGCGTTCTTTGACCTCTACGAGGAGTTCCGCAAGGCCATCGACAAAGTGATGAAAGAGATCGCCGCGGAGCGCAAAACGTCCGGCAAATAATTCTCCCGCACAGGCGGCGCGGGCATCGACAGCGGTATAAGAGGAAATATTATGCTGAAACTGACCGACATACGGAAGGACTATAAAGTCGCTTCCGGGGATGTTCACGCCCTCAAGGGCGTGAGCCTTGAATTCCGCGAGAACGAATTCGTCTGCATCCTCGGTCCTTCGGGTTGCGGCAAGACGACGCTGCTCAATATCATCGGCGGACTCGACCACTATACCTCGGGCGATCTTGTCATCCAGGGCCGCTCGACCAAGGACTACCGCGACCGCGACTGGGATGTCTACCGCAACCATCGCATCGGGTTTATCTTTCAGACGTACAACCTGATCCCGCACCAGACGGTGCTGGGGAACGTGGAGCTTGCGCTGACCATTGCGGGCGTCGGGCGCGAGGAACGCAGACGGCGCGCGACGCAGGCGCTCGAGCGCGTCGGGCTGGGCGGGGAACTTGGCAAAAAGCCCAATCAGCTCTCGGGCGGGCAGATGCAGCGCGTTGCGATCGCGCGTGCGCTCGTCAACAATCCCGACATTCTGCTTGCCGACGAACCGACGGGTGCGCTCGATTCGGAGACGAGCGTGCAGATCATGGATCTCATCAAGGAGATCGCGGGCGAGCGCCTCGTCATCATGGTCACGCACAATCCCGAGCTTGCCTATCAGTATGCCTCGCGTATCGTCAAGCTGAAGGACGGTATGGTGGAGTCCGACTCCATGCCCTACGATTCTTCGGCGGAGAGCACCGCGCAGCAGGCGGTGTCACACGCGCAGCCGCAGATGCAGGAGGCGCAGACGGAACAGGCGCCCGAACCCCCTGCCGCAAAGGGCAAGGGGGGGGGTAAACGTGAGAAAAAGCCGCGCGCCCGCATGAGCTTTCTCACGTCGCTCGCGCTGAGCGCAAAGAACCTGATGACCAAGAAGGGGCGCACCATTTTAACGTCCGTTGCCGGCAGCATCGGCATTATCAGCGTCAGCCTGGTGCTCGCGCTCTCGAGCGGGTTCAACAACTATGTGCGAAAAACGGAAGAAGATATGCTCTCCTACTATCCCGTGACCATCTCGGAGAGTTCTTTCGATCTTGCATCGGCGATGACATCGTTCACCTCGCCGCAGGATATGCCCGATCTGTCGCAGCTCGACGATCAGGTGTATATCGATTCCTTCCTGACGAGCCTTGCAAACGGCATGGCGACGCAGAACAACATCAGCGAAGAGTATCTTACATACCTTGAACAGATGGATCCGGAATGGTATGCCGAACTCATGTACAGCTACGGCGCCGCCATTTCCGACAATTTGTTCCTGCAGGCGCAGACGTTTCCGGATGCTGAGGAGGGGGAGGAGACGACCGCCCCGACCGAGACGATCCCGACGACCCGTTCGCTTTCCAATCTGAAAAATAAGTTTATTCAGGATTTGAGGGTATACGCCTCTCAGTACGATTCGCTCATCGGATATGCCGATTACTTTCTGGATGTCGTCAACGTCATGCCGGGAACGTCGGACGATACCAATCTCGGCTATGGGGAGTACGTGCTTTCGCAGTACGACGTGATCGCAGGGCATTTCCCGCAGAACGAAAACGAAGTCGTCCTGGTCGTGGGCGCCAACAATCAGGTGACGGACCTGACGCTTGCCCAACTCGGCCTCCTTTCGGAAGACCGTTTCATGGACCTGTTTAATTTGGGAGATGAGGACGGCGCGGCGGTAGACGATCCCGATGCAGACCGCGTAGACTTTGACAAAATATTGGGGAAACAGTATACATTCTTCTATAATGATGAAGTGTACTCCGAGAATCCTGCATACACGTCGCAAATGTCTTATCTGGACAATCAGTATCCATTCCTTTATCAGGGAGACAAAACCAATTATTCTGATCTTACCGAGGATACGTTGACTGCAGCGGAAGGCGAGGGACTTAACCTGAAAATTTCAGGGATTCTCCGTCTGAAAGACGGGCTGTCCTACGGCTGTCTTTCGTCTGGACTGAATCTTACGGAAAAAACCGTCAAAGCGTATATAGCCGGAAACATCAATTCGCAGATCGTTCAATGGATGAAAAGTGATGACGCAAAATTTACTTCCGGCGGGGCAACAGTCTACCTGATGCCTGTTCTGACGGAGAACATTTCTGCCGGATATACGCTCTATGAGATCGCGACGGGGATAAGTATCTATATCGCGCAGACGCCCGATACTGCCATTCAGACGCTGGGCGGCAGCGACGATGTCAGCCGCATCTCCATTTACGCAAAGGATTTTGACAGCAAGGAAAATATCCTGGCTTATCTGGATCAGTGGAATACCGACCATGACGATACGGAGGAAAACCGCGCCCTGCAGATCACCTATACCGACACCGTCGGATTGCTGATGGGCATGGTGCAGCAAATTCTCGATATCATCACCTACGTCCTTGTGGCATTTACTGCCATTTCGCTCGTCGTGTCCTCGGTCATGATCGGCATCATCACCTACGTCTCGGTGGTCGAACGCGTCAAGGAGATC
>CALVLT010000013.1 GCA_944340905.1 uncultured Clostridia bacterium | reverse complement strand
GTCGTCTCTTTGCGCGGCTCGCCCTTCATGACGCGTGCCGTCTCAAGCGGAATCCCGCGCAGAATGACGTTGTCGGTAAGGTCACGATTGAAGAAAAACTTAACCCCCGCAAGCCCTTCGCGCATGGAATAAAACAGCGTATCGAACAAAAAGGCGATCTCCTGCCCGTTTTGCTGCATGAGCTGCTGCCGCGTGTGCGCGCCGTAGGCGAGCACGAAGGGATTGTAGCGCCCCTTCTGGCCGTCCTTTTCATAGTCGTCGAGCGCGTCGATGAGATACACCCACTTGCCGACGGCATAGAACAGTTCCTGCGCCGCCTCGCCTGCCTTCTCCTGCATGAAGTGGACGCACACCTTGCGCATGAGCTGCGCCGTCGGTTCTGCCGCCTCGTCGGGGGAGGAAGAGCGCTTGTTTTCCACTTCTGCCTGCGCGGCGGCATATTCCGCCACGAGCGCGGTAAGGGCGGGGTAGCGCTTTTTGGCGCGCTTGTACCCCTTTCTGAACCAGGCGCGCTTGATCCTGCCGCCGCTGCCGTCCGCAATGTCGTCGGAAAGCTTGTAGTAGGCGAGCACGGTATTGAGGGCGCCCAGCTCCTTGGTGAGTTCGTCCACGGCGGCAATGGGCCGCTTGCGGATGGTGTGCTCGAAGCAGTTCTGCCGCTCCACCCGAATGTCCGTGCCCGTCATGTTGTGCAGGAGTGCGGACAGGAATGTGACGTCGTAGGTGAGGCTCAGGCGCGCGCGCTGCCCGCACGATGCGCCGATGGACTTGCACAGCCCGCAGTAGAGCGCCTTGTAGAGCATAAAGTCCTTGATCAGCAGGTTGGGCAGATCGTAGCGAACATATCCGAACACGCTCTATTCTCCTCTGTAAAAGCCCACTTTGCGGTACACCTTGGAGAGCGTCCTGCGCGCCGAGCGGAAGGCGTTCTCCGCGCCCCGCCCCAGCACGTCGGCAAGGTATGCCTTGTCGGCAAGCAGGCGCCTTTGTTCCGCCTGAATGGGCGCGAGCACGTCGGCGACCGTCTCCCCGACCGCCGTCTTGAATTCGCCGTAGCCCCTGCCTTCAAAGGTACGCTCCGCCTCGGCGACGGTGCAGCCGCGAAAGCAGGCGTAGATGTTGAGCAGGTTGGTGACGCCCGGCTTGTCGTCGGCGGCGACGATGCGGTTGTCGCTGTCCGTCACGGCGCGGCGGAACTTGCGCAGGATGGTGTCCCTGTCGTCCGAAAGGTAGACGGAGGCGTTGGGATTTTCGTCCGACTTGCTCATCTTGTGCATGGGGTCCTGCAGCGAATTGATCTTGGCGCCCTCCTTCAGGATATACCCCTCGGGAACGCGGAAGGTCTCGCCGTAGCGGTTGTTGAAACGGATGGCGATGTCGCGCGTGATCTCCAGATGCTGGCGCTGATCGACGCCCACGGGCACCACGTCCGCCTGATACAACAGGATGTCCGCCGCCATCAGCACGGGGTAGTCCATCAGACCCATGTTGATATTTTCGGGGTGTTTGGCGCTCTTATCCTTGAACTGCGTCATGCGCTCCATTTCGCCCACATAGGTGAGCGTGTTGAGCACCCAGGTAAGTTCGGCGTGCGCGCTGACGTTGGACTGCACATAGAGCGTGCATTTTTCGGGATCGATGCCGCAGGCGATATAGAGCGCGGCAAGCTCCAGCGTGCGGCGGCGCAGCTGCGCGGGTTCCTGGCGCACCGTGATGGCGTGCATATCCGCGATCGCGTAGAAACAGGTAAATTGGTTTTGCAGGCTCACCCAGTTGCGGATGGCGCCCGCATAGTTGCCGATGGTCAGGTTTCCGCTCGGCTGTACCGCCGAGTATAGGACTTTTTCTTCCATAGGTTCTCTCGAAAAATAAAATTTCACGATAATTATACCACATCCGCCCGTAAATTGCAATGGTTGAATGCTTTACGGCGATAAAAATGTTGTGAAGTATCTGTGCAAGTCTTTCACAAAGGACAAAATTCAGATACGCACGCAGCCCGCCGTCAACAGACGGCGGGCTGCGCATTTCAGTTACGATACAAACTTCAGCACCTCTTCAAACATGTCCCCCGGGGAGATGGTCTGTTTGAACAGGATGGGTTTGTAGCGGATGGCCTTGAGCGCCTCGGGCACCTTCATTGCCGTTAAAAGGTTGATGCGCTTGATGCCCTTGAAACTATCCTTGACGTCGTTGCCCGTAAGCGCGTAGTACACCGCCTGCGGGAATTTGTAGGGACTTGCCGTGGAGACGACCACCATGGGCGGCAGTTCCGCCTTGGAGTCAGCCTTTTTCACCTTTTCCTCGTAGCGGGCGGCGACGCTCATCGCCACGCCCGTATGCGTATCCATGGGGTAGCCGTACTCCTCGAAAAATTCGTAGATGCAGTCCACCGTGTCGTTCTCGCTCGCATAGGCGGCGAAAAATTCCGAGTGCATCTGCTTGAGTTCCTCGGCGCGCACCGAATATTTCCCCGTGGCGGCGAGCGACGCCATGCGCTCCTTCGTAAGCGCCGCATCCCTGCCCGACAGCTCGAAGATGAGCCGCTCGAGATTGGAGGAGACGAGAATGTCCATCGAGGGAGACATCGTCTTGTAGAAGGGGCGCTTTGCGTCGTACGTGCCGCGCTCGAAGAAGTCGGTGAGCACGTTGTTGGTGTTGGAGGCGCACACGAGCGTGCCGACGGGCAGTCCCATCTTCTTGGCGTAATACGCCGCAAGGATGTTGCCGAAGTTCCCCGTGGGTACGGTAAAATTCACCTTGTCGCCCATTTTGATCTGGTCGGACGTGACGAGATCGCAGTACGCCGAAAAATAGTAGCAGATCTGCGGGGCGAGCCTGCCGAAGTTGATGGAGTTCGCCGAAGAGAGCAGATACCCCTTTTCCGCAAGCTGTTTTTTGCACTCCTCCGAGCCGAAAATCTTCTTGACGCCCGTCTGGCAGTCGTCGAAGTTGCCGCGCACGGCGACCACGTTGACGTTGCTCCCCTCCTGCGTGCACATCTGCAGCTTTTGCATCTTGGACACGCCGTCGTCGGGATAGAACACCATGATCTTGATGCCATCGGCATCTTTGAACCCTTCGAGCGCCGCCTTGCCCGTATCGCCGCTGGTGGCAACGAGGATGAGGATCTTTTCTTTGATGCCGACGATATCGCACCCCTTGCGCAAAAGATAGGGCAGCACGGTGAGCGCCATGTCCTTGAACGCGCACGTCGGCCCGTGGAACAGCTCGAGCATGTACATGCCGTTCTCCACGCGCACAAGGGGGGCGGCGTCGCCGCCCTCGAACTGCGAATACGCCTTTTTCAGCGCCTCGAGCAGCTCGTCTTTGTCATATTCGTCGAGATATTTGTGCAGGATAAAGGCGGCGCGCTCGGGGTAGTCCATCGTGAGCATCCCCTCCAGCTCCTCCCGCGGGACCTGCGGAAAGAAGGAGGGCACGAACAGCCCGCCGTCGCGCGCGATCCCTTCCACGATCGCCTGCGCGCCCGTGGCCTTTTCCTCTCCCCTCGTGCTGATAAATTGCATAATGCCTCCCCGCCGCGCTCGGCGGCAATGTGTGTTCTGAAAAATACGGGGAAACCGTCCCTTGAACAAGGGACGGCCTGCCGCGGAAAAGGAGTTCCGCTTTTTTCCCGCTTACAGATACTTCTTTGCGAAGTCGGGCAGCTCTTCCTCCGCGCAGCTGCACGTGATGTAGAGCTTGAGATCGCGCATTTGGGCTACCTTCTCCATCATGTAGAAGAACTGCGCCATGTCCTTGATCGCCTTACCCGCGATGCGCGCGATGCCGTCCACATAGACGTACTCGTTGTCATAGCCGCCCGCGATGACGCCCTTGATGAACCCGCACAGCGCGTCTTCGCCCGCAATGGAATAATCGCTCGTATCGATGAAACGGATCTCCCGCTTCAGATCGTACATATACCGCTTTGTATCGGTGATGAAGATCAGATTGCCCTTGGCGACGGCGACTGCCTCGTTTGCCGCAGCGATGATGCGCTTTGTTTTGCCGCTCCCCTTGGGACCGCAGATGACCTTTACCATTCCTCTCCTCCTGACCCGCCCGCAGGCGGCTTTTATTTCTTATATATCTATTCTACCAAGTTTTCGTGTACTTTTCAAGGGGATTTGCGAAATTTCCCCGAAAAAATTTTATACAAGCCCGTTCAGGAAGGCGTCGATCCGGTCAAGCCCTTCGAGCATGTCCTCCATCGAGAGCGAATAGGAGATGCGCACGCAGTCGTCCGCGCCGAAGGGCGCGCCCGCCACCACCGCCACTTTTGCGTTCTCGAGCAGGGCGTCGGCAAAGGAGAGCGAATCGGAAATAATGCGTCCCGCGCACGCCTTGCCGTACACACCCGACACGACGAGCATCGCGTAAAAGGCGCCCTCGGGCACGATGCAGTAGGCGTTCTTCATCTTGGCGATGCGCTCGAGCATGGCGAGGCGGCGCTGTGCAAAGCGTTGGCGCATTTCCTCGATGCGCGCATCGGACTGGGGCGAGGTGAGCGCCTCGAGCGTGGCGTACTGCGACACCGAGCAGGCGTTGCTCGTGGCGTGGCTCTGGAAAGAATCAATCGCCTTGGCGATGTCCTTGGGGGCGGCAAGATAGCCGATGCGCCAGCCCGTCATCGCATACGTCTTGGATACGCCGTTGACGGTGATGGTCAGTTCCTTCATCCTGTCGGAGACCGCCGCCATCGAGAAGGGCCTGGTCTCGCCGTAGACGAGTTTTTCGTAAATTTCATCGGAGAGCACGAAGACGGAATGCTTTTCGCACACCGCGGCGATCGCACGCACCTCCGCCTCCGAATAGACGGCGCCCGTAGGGTTGCAGGGGGAATTGAAGATGAGCAGCTTTGTCTTAGGCGTGATCGCCGCCTCGAGCTGCTGCGCCGTGATCTTGAAGTTATTTTCCTTTTTGCCCTCCACAAAGACGGGCACGCCGCCGCACGTCTTGACGACCTCGGGATAGGTCAGCCAGTAGGGCGCGGGGATGATGACCTCGTCCCCCTCGTCCACGAGCGCATAGCACACGTTGAAAATGGAGTGCTTGGCGCCGTTGGAGACGATGACCTGTGACGGCTCATACGCGACGCCGTTGTCGCGCATGAATTTATCGCAGACGGCGCGGCGCAGTTCGGGCAGCCCCGCCGAGGGCGTATACTTGGTCCTGCCGTTCTCCAGCGCGCGGACCCCCGCCGCCACGATATAATCGGGGGTGGGAAAATCGGGTTCGCCGACGCCGAAATTGATGACGTTCTCCCCCGCCGCCTTCATCGCCTTGGCCTTGGCGCTGATCGCAAGCGTCTGCGAAGGAGAGATGGTGCAGATGCGTTTTGCCAGTCGTTCCATATCGTTACCTCGGTAAAAAAGTTTTCATTCGTCTGCCTGCGACAGCCGGCGCTCGGTGTCGGCGCGCGCGAGTGCGTCGATCATTGCATCGAGGTCGCCCGCAAGGAACGCCTCCATGCTGTGCAGGCTCAGCCCGATGCGGTGATCGGTGATGCGGCTCTGCGGAAAGTTGTAGGTGCGGATACGTTCGCTCCTGTCCCCCGTTCCCACAAGGCTCTTTCTGTTTGCCGCCTCGGCGCTGACCGCGCGCGAGTTATAGTAATCGTACAGGCGGCTTCTGAGCACCCTGTACGCCTTTTCCTTGTTTTTGAGCTGGCTGCGCTCATCCTGACAGGTCACGACGATGCCCGTCGGGAAGTGCGTGAGGCGGATGGCGGTCTCCGTCTTGTTGACCTTCTGCCCGCCCGCGCCAGACGAACGGAACAGATCGACGCGCACGTCCTTTTCATCGATGGTCACATCCACCTCCTGCGCCTCGGGCAGGACGGCGACCGTCACCGTGGAGGTGTGGATGCGCCCCTGCGACTCCGTCTCGGGCACGCGCTGCACGCGGTGCACGCCGCTCTCATACTTGAGACGGGCGTAGGCGCCCTTGCCGTCGATGTTGACGATGGCCTCCTTCATGCCGCCCAGCTCCGTCTCGTTCAGGTCCACGATCTCCCAGCGGAAGCGGTGCTTTTCGCAGTAACCCTGATACATGCGGTACAGATCGTAGGCGAACAGCGCCGCCTCCTCGCCGCCCGCGCCCGCGCGGATCTCCAGCGTGCAGCCGCCCTCGTCGTTCTTGTCCTTGGGCAGGAGCAGCACTTTGAGTTCGCGCTCCATGGCGGCGAGCTGCTGTCTGCATTCCTGCGCCTCGTCCAGAAGGAGCGCGCGCATTTCGCCCGTCTCCTTTTCCGCCTCGGCGAGCGCCGCGTCGCGCTCCTCCTGCTTTTTGCGGTATGCCCGATAGCTGCGGGCGATGGGCTCCAGTTCGGCATGTTCGCGCGAGAGCGCCCGCCAGCGCTCCATGTCGGAGAGCGCATCGGGCTGCGAGAGCATCTGCGTGAGTTCGTCGTAGCGCGCGGCGACGGTGTCTAACTTGGAAAACATATCAGAACCCGATCTTGACGATGCGCTCCACGCCCGCAAGGTCCCTTACGACCATGGCGAAATCACAGCGGGCGACGGTGCGGAAGATGCGGATGATCTCCTGCGCCTGTCCCTCGCCGCACTCGAGGATGCACATGCCCCCGCGCACGATATAGCGGTTGATCTTTGCGGCGATGCGCCGGTAATAGTCCAGCCCGTCCACGCCGCCGTCCAGGGCGATGCTCGGCTCAAATTCGCGCACGTCCCTGGGAAGGGAGGAAATTTCCGCACTCCTGACATAGGGCGGGTTGGCGGTGATCAGGTTGAACCTGCCGCGCACGCCCTCGAAGAGGTCGGCCTTGACGAAGGCGACGTTCGCCTTGTTGAGCCGTGCGTTCTCGCGCGCCACTTCGAGCGCCCCTTCCGAGACGTCCGTCGCCGTCACGGCAACGTTCCTGTCCTTGGCTGCCTCGCACGCGACCGCCACGGCGATGGCGCCGCAGCCCGTGCAAAGATCGAGCATGCTGTCGCCGTTCTTCAAAGAGGCGAGCGCCTGCCGCACGAGCAGCTCCGTCTCGGGGCGGGGGATGAGCACGCGCTCGTCCACCTTGAACGTGTAGCCGTAAAATTCGGCGTTGCCGTAGACGTACCAGAGCGGCCTGCCCGTCATGCGCTGTTCAAACACGTCAAGAATTTTTTTGCACTCTTTGCGCGTGACAACGCGCTCGCTGGAGAGCGCGCTGCGCGGGATATCCAGCTCTAGGCTGGCGATCCATTCGGCGTCCGAGGCGTCGATGTCCTTCTCCGCAAAGCTCTTTTTCATCATTTCGAGCAGGGAGGAGAGCTTGGTCTCCGTCGCGAACGTCTTTTCGGGGGAATCGGGGTCGTCGTCCATCTCCTTGGCCTTTTTGAAGGCGAGCACGGCACACTCGATCATCTTCTCGTCCGGCTCCTTGGTGGTGAGCATCTGCAGAAGATACCCGGGCGCCTTGAGGGGCAAAACGAGCACGGAATCCGTCTTGGACAAAAGACGCAGGATCTCATAGGAGATCGCCGCCACGACGGGCAGCAGTGCGATCTTGACGAGGAAGGAGATGAGAAAATCCACCCAGGAGATACCCGTCAGTCCCGTCAGGGCGAGCAGCCAGTTGGCGAGCGCAAACACGAAGATGGAAATGACGAGCACCAGGAAAATAAACGTCGTGCCGCACCTGTCGTGCAGACGGGACGCCTTTTTCACGTTCTCGACGGTCAGCTCGTCGCCGTATTCGTAGCAGTTGATGGTCTTGTGTTCCGCCCCATGATAGCGGTAGGTCTCCCGCAGGGAGGCAAACAGCAGCGTGAACAGGATGTACAGCAGGAAAATGGCGAAACGGAACGCCCCTTCGAGGAGATTGTACCAGATGCTGCCCGCGCCGCCCACGGCGGGCGCCGCCTCCGAGATGAGCGCGGCGAAGTAGTTGGGCAGGAACATGAACAAAACCACGGCGAGCGCAACGCCCAGAACGGTCGCGATCGTGGTGACGATCTCCCCGACGGAAATTTTCCAGTGTTCCGCGATCCACTTGGTGAACTTGGAAGGTTCCTCGTCGTCCGAGACGGCGACCTCCGAACTGCGCAGAAGCGACTTCATGCCCAGCACGAGGGAGGAGACAAAGCTCACCACCCCGCGCACAAAGGGAAAGCGCAGCCACTTTTTCCGCTTTTCGGGCGGCGTGATGCGTTTTGCCTCCGTCTGCAGCTCTCCGTTGTCGTCGCGCACGACGGTCGCCATGCCGCATTTCGAGCGCATCATGACGCCCTGGATGACGGCCTGTCCGCCGATATAAGTGCGCTGTGTCTTTTTCCTCATAACATCCCTGTCCCGCGGTTATGCGCGTGCGCCCCGCGCCCGCGCGGGTGCACGCAAAGCGCGCGGCCTGCGCGCGCTGCGTATTTTGTGCATGATAGACAAAACAGCTCCCCCTGTGCGGAGCTGTTTTGCAAAGGCGTCAGATACCGTATCTTTTCTTGAACTTATCGACGCGTCCGCCGGTATCGACGAGCTTCTGACGGCCCGTGAAGAAGGGGTGGCACTTGCTGCAAATATCCACCTTCATGACTTCCACGTCCTTCGTCGTGCCCGTCTTGAACGTCTCGCCGCAGGCGCAGACCACCGTCACCTCGTGATATTTCGGATGAATGTCAGGCTTCATTCTTCGTTCACCTCGCTTATAATGGAAAGTACGCTTGCTATTATACGCATTTTTTGCGCTCCCGTCAACTGATTTTCAAAGGCAAACGCAAATTATTGTGCCGCCGTACCCCTTTTGCCCGCGGGCGGAAGAGCGCCGCGCAAAAGCCGCTCCCGCCGATTTGCGCGAAACACTTGCAAAATCATGCCGTGTGCGGTATAATACGGATGAAGCGCATGCAAGATGCTTTTTTGCACGGCGCGAAGAGGTATGAATCTATGAACGTGTGGAAACTTACCGCTCCCGCAAAGCTCGAACGCTTGGAGACGGAAAATCCCGCCCGCGAAGAGGGCAAGGTGCGCGTGCGCGTCACAAAGGTCTTTCTCAACGGCACGGACGCCGCCATCTATTCGGGCGCGGTCGGCGTGCGCCGTCCGCTCATCCCGGGGCGGTATGCCGTGGGAATGGTGGCGGAGGAGGGCGGCGTGAGCTACCTGCCCAAGGGCACGCGCGTGCTGCTGCATGCGGTGGTGAACGCGCCCGACACGGGTACCAGCCCCAAAGATTTTTCGGAGGACGACTTTCTGCTGTGCGGGCGCACGGCGGACGGCTTTTTGCGCGACCTTATCAACCTCTCCCCCGAAAACGTGACCGCCCTGCCCGATTCGGTGAACGATGAAAAGGCGCTCCTTCTGCACCACGTTGCCCTTGCCAAGGCGGCGGCAGACAAGCTGGGCGTGAAGAAGGGGCAGCATGTGGCGGTCGTCGGCGCCAACCTTCTGGGCATTCTCTTGTGCCAGCTGCTCATCTACCAGCAGGCGGCGCCCATCCTCATCGATTCCGAACCGGCGCGGCTGGAATTTGCCAGGAGCTGCGGCATCTATTACACGATGGCGGCGGACGATGCGCTGCTCGCAAATGTGGCGAACGTGACGGGCGGCAGGTTGGTGAGCGGCGCGGTCTACCTTGCGTCCTCCCGCCGCAACACCCCCTCCGTCCCCTTCTCGGTCTGCGCACAGCATGCGAATGTCGTGCTGTGCGGATCCGGCGAACAGCTCTCCCTCGATTTTTCCGTTCCCTTCCGCAAACAGCTCTCGGTGTTCTGCGTCACCCACCGCTCGGACAACCTGGAGGCGGCGATCAACCTTGTGGTGAGCGGGGCGGTGGACGTCTCCCCCTTCGACATGCACACCGTCAAGGCGGAAAACGTGGCGCAGCTGCTTGCGGACTATCCCGGCGAATCGCACGACCTGAAAACCATCAACGTGGTGACCATGATCTGACGCCCGCGCGGGGACCGACGCAAAAGGAAGGCACCATGTCCGCGGCGCAGCCGCAGAAAACACATCGATAACGTATGGTCAAGTTCATCGCATCCGATCTGGACGGGACGCTTCTGGACGGCGAGCGCAAACTCCCCGAAGAAATTTTCCCCCTGATCCGCAAGCTCAAATCGCTGGGCGTGCTGTTCGCCCCCGCAAGCGGGCGGCAGTATGCCAACATCCGCAAACTGTTCGCCCCCGTGGCGGACGACGTCGTCTTTATCTGCGAAAACGGCGCGCTCGTCAAATACCGCGGCAGGACGCTGCACCTGACGCCCATCCGCGACCGCTACCTGAAGGACGCGCTCGACGAGATCCGCGCCCTCCCCCACCTGTACCCCCTGCTGAGCGGCGCCGACTGGGCATATATCGAAAACAACGAGATGCCCTTTTTCCGCCATGCGATGCTCTCTTACACCAACTGCAAGAAGGTGCCCGACCTGGACGAGATCATCGGCAAAGAGGACATCTGCAAGATCGCCGTCTACGACGAGATCGCCGCGGCTCAGAACTGCATCAAGGTGCTGCCGCAGCGGCTGCCGCACTTAAGGACCATCCTTTCAGGCTACGACTGGTGCGACGTGTCCGCCCCCGACGCCAACAAAGGTGAGGCGATCCGCTTTCTGCGCAGGGCGTTTCAACTGGAAAAAGAAGAGTGCGTCGCCTTCGGCGACCACATGAACGACTACGAAATGCTGGGCGAATGCGGCCGCGCCTATGTGCCGGAAAACGCCTATCCGCCCCTGAAAAAGCTGGTCGGGCGCGTCATTCCAGCCAATACGCAGGGCGGCGTGATCACCAAGCTCAAAGAAATCATTGCAGAACTCGAGGAGACAGAATGAAGTACGTCATCGCATCGGACATCCACGGCTCGGCATATTACTGCCGCCTGCTGAAAGAGCGCTACTTGCAGGAGGGGGCGCAAAAGCTGATTCTGCTGGGCGATCTTTTATACCACGGCGCGCGCAACGCGCTGCCGAGGGAATATTCCACCCTGGAGACCGCCGCCATCCTCAACTCCATGAAGGAGGACATTGTATGCGTGCGCGGCAACTGCGATTCGGACGTGGACACGATGGTGCTGGAATTTCCGATCACCGCCGCGTTCGCCATCCTGCCCGCAGCAGGCAGGACGCTCATTCTGACGCACGGGCACAACGAATATACGCACCTGAAGAAGGGCGACGTGCTCGTGAACGGGCACTTCCACGTGCCCGCCTTTGAGGAGCGGGAGAGGTGCACCTACGTCAACTGCGGCTCGGTTTCCATTCCCAAGGAAAATTCCCCCCACTCCTACCTCGTTCTGGAGGACGGCGTGCTCACCTGGAAGGACGTGGAGACGGGCGAAATGTTCAGAAAAGAAATTCTTTGATATAAAAAACCTGCGGGGTTGCCCGCAGGTTTTTTTATTTTGTTGTTTTACAGGGGAATAATGCGAAGAATCCTTCCGCTGAGAACCATCAGGATAATGTCAAGAATCCAGATGATATTCCAGCCGAGAATAATGCGCAGGATACCCGCAAGAATCTTTCCTTCCGAAAAACGCGTAATAAATCCGAGGATCCACGATGTAACGGGGATAATCGCAAGAATAATGCTGACCAGCCGTCCAAGACCGAAATAATCGCCTTTGCTTTTTGCCATATCAAATTCTCCTTCAAAGATTTTCTACCATATATTATAGCCACTTCATAGACAAATGTCAAGACTATGGCAAAAAATTGTAAATATTTTACTTGCCGTAAAATTTTGCGTGCAACACCCTGTTTACAGATCGAAGGCAACGGCGGTGATGTCGTCGTCAAACGTGCCGCAGAACTCGCGGAGCACTGCCTTGAGCCGCTCGATGAACTGTTCCGCGCTCTGCGAGCGCCGCAGCACCTCCTCCACGCGTTCGATGCCGAACTGCTCGCCCGCGGCGTTCCTGCTCTCTGTCACGCCGTCCGTGAGCAGCACGAGGATATCCCCTTCCCGATACCCGATCGCCCTGTCCGAATAGGTGAATTCGGGGATCCAGCCCGAGATGGGCGGAGAGTTCATGACGATCTCGTCGATGCCCAATGCGCTCTTGAGCAGCATGGGCGCATTGTGCCCCGCCACGCTGTACACGATCTCCCGCCTGCTGCGGTCGATGCGCACCGCCACCGCCGTGACGTACGAGCGCTCGTCCAGATTGAGTTCCTGAAACTTGGCGTTCAGCCCCGTGAGCGCCTTGGAGGGCGAAGGTTCGTTCCTGTCCCAGCCCGCCTTGACGAACGCGGAGAGCATGCCCGCCGAAATGCCCTTGCCCGAGACGTCGGCAAGAAAGCCCATCGTCTCGCCTTTCGTCTCGTACACGTCGGGCAGGTCGCCGCCGATCTCGCGGCAGGGAATGTACATGAAGGAATAGTGCGTGCCCGTACCGCTCCCTGCGGGGGGCAGAAGGCGCTGCTGGATATCCTGCGCGGAATACATCTCGCGCGCGATCTCGGTGGAATAGGCGTCGTCCACGACGCCGAGCAGATATTTCCCCAGGGGGGTGACGCGGATGCGGAAGGAGATATCCCCCTCCCCGCCCCGCATGATGAGCTTGCGGAACGCCCGCCCGCCGTTTTTCCATGCGTCGATAAAGAGGGTGTGCATCGGGCAATAGGCGCAGCGCACGCCCGCGCCGCAGACCTCCTCCGACGTGCAGCCCGTCGTATCCTTGAGCGTCCCCCTTGCCTTTGCCGCATGAAAGCGCTCGCGGAAGGCGCGGTTGGTATACCGCACCTTCATATTTTTATCCACGACGACCGCAGCCGTGGGGATATTGTCGAGCACTTCCCGGTAAAGGTTCATATCAGCCTCGGTACATTTTGAGTTTGCCGCTTACAAGGTGCGCATTCAGCGCGTCCGCCTGTGCGATCTCGCCGTCATACTGCACGAAAATGGGGCCGTCGGGGGAGGAGATGACCGCCTCCGAACAGGGGATATGGTGGGTGATGGGCCGCTCCAGCAGCTTTCCGCGCATGAGGCGGATCAGCTCGAACAGCAGCTTTCTGCGTTTGGGGCTGTCCACCACGACCAGCTCGAGCTGTCCGTCGTCCGCCCTTGCCGCGGGGCAGAGCGGAATGCCGCCGCCCAACTGTCTGCCGTTGCATACGGCGGCGATGAGCGCGAAGTATTCCTTCGTTTCGCCGCCCGTCGTGACGGTGAGTTTTGTGCCGCGGTAATGGAAGAGCGTTGCCACGAGGCTGCAGAAGTACTTGCCCTTGTTGGTACCGTGTTTCATGGCGGCGCAGCGGCGCAGGATCTCCACGTCGATGCCCGTTCCCACGATGTTGATGCTGCGGCGCGTTCCGCATTCGATATAGTCCACCGGCCGCGGCTCGCCGTCTAAAATGAGATCGAGGGCACGGACGCCGCGCGGAATGCCCACGGCGGCGGCAAAATCGTTGCCCGTGCCCGCGGGGATGAGGCCGAGCGTGCAGGAGGAGGGGTCGGAAAGCCCGCTCACCACCTCGTTCAGCGTGCCGTCCCCGCCCACGACGAGGAACTCCCTGCCCCCTGCCTGCGTCAGACTGCGCGCATATTTTTCCGCATCGCCCGTCCGCTCGGTGTAGAACATACGGTAGGCGATCCCGCGTGCGCGGAACTTCTTTTCGATCTCGGCAGCGATCTTCTTGCAATTGCGAGCATGGCAGTTGACAATGACGTTGAACATGCCGTTTTTCTCCCGTACCCCATCATCCGAAATGTAATCTGAGAAACATTATACAATATTTCCCGCACGATTGCAATTTTTTTGCAAATCTGTTATACTCATTTCAGAAAAATTTTTCCGCGGAGGCCTTTTTGAACACTGTCATTCCGGTCGCACTCAAAGAACTTGCCGCACGGCTGCCCGCCCCCCTCTACGCCGTGGGCGGGAGCGTGCGCGATTTTCTCGCCGGTCACTTCCCCGAACGTGCGGACTGGGACATCTGTTCCCCCGCGGACGAGGCCGAAGCGGAGGCCGCCGCGCGCGCGTGCGGCTTTACCGTGCGCGCCGTCTACCGCAACACGGGCACGGTGAAACTTGCCGACGGGGAAGGCACGGAATATGAGTTCACCCGCTTCCGCTCGGACAAATACGTGCGCGGCATCCACACACCCGCCGAGATCGCGTTCACCGACGACATCGCCCTCGACGCGCGGCGGCGCGACTTCTGCGCGAACGCCGTCTACTACGACATTGCGGCGGGCGAATACCGCGACCCGCTGGGCGGCATTGCGGATATCTGCGCAAAAAAGCTGCGCACCGTCGCCCCCGCCAAAAAGGTGTTCGGGGAGGACGGGCTGCGCCTTGTGCGCCTCGCCCGCCTTGCCGCGCAGACGGGCTTTGCCCCCGATGAGGAATGCCTGGCGGGCGCGCGCGGGCACCATGCGCTCATCCGTGACATTGCGCCCGAGCGCATCTATGCCGAGCTGAACCTTTTGCTGCACGCCGACAAAAAGGCGGGCGGAGAACGGGGACCTTACCGCGGGCTGTGCATTCTGCGCGATACGCAGGTCTTAAGCGAGCTGATGCCCGAACTTGCGGCGGGCGGCGGCATGCCCCAGCGCGCCGACTTCCACCGCTACGACGTGCTCGAGCACTCCCTGCGCTGCGTGTTGTATGCGCCCCCCTCCGTCCGCTGGGCGGCGCTGCTGCACGACGTGGGCAAGCCCTTCTGCATGCTGCGCGACGGCAACTTCTACGCCCACCCCGAGGAGGGCGCGCGCATCGCGGCGGACATCCTCGCCCGCCTGAAAGCGCCCAAAAAAGCGGCGGAGCGCACCGTGCGGCTCATTGCCCTGCACATGCGCGATTACAACCTGGCGATGCGGGAGAGCAAGGTGCGCCGCGAACTGTTGGAAGAATATCCCCTGCTGGACGATCTGCTCGCGCTGCGCCAAGCCGACTATTCCGCCTGCAAGGACGATACCTCCCCCGCGCCCGGCGTCGTCAAATGGCGGCGCATTCTGGACAAGATGCGCGCGGAGGGCGTGCCCTTCTCCCTGAAGGAGCTGGCGGTGAACGGCACCGACCTTGCCGCCCTCGGCATCCGCGGAAGGCGGGCAGGAGAAACGCTGCACGAGCTGCTGCTCTACTGCGTGCAGGACGGCACGCGCAACACCCGCGAAAGACTTTTCAAGCACCTGAAAAACTGCACAAAGGAGAGATCATGACCGAAATTCTTGCCATCGTATGCACGATTTTGTGTACCCTCTGCCTTATTCTGCTCGTACTGCTGCTTGTAAAGGCGCGCAGAACGGGCAGCGGCGCCGCGCAGGAACAGCTGCGCCGCCTCGAAGAAAAGACAGACGCCGTGGGAAAACTTGCCGACTACAACGCGCGCACGCTCGAACGGTTGGAGCGCTCGACGGAGGCACGGCTCGTCAACATTCAGAACAGGCTGGCGGACGACATCAAATACGTTGTGGACGTCAACGCGCAGAACCTCGAGCGCATCCGCAGGACGGTGGACGAAAAGCTCACCAACTCCATCGACGGCAAGCTCTCCGATACCTTTGCGCGCATCACCGAGCGGCTGGAAAAAATGTATGAGAGCGTGGGCGAGATGAAGGGGCTTTCCTCCTCCGTCGCCGATATCCGCCGCGTCTTTTCCAACGTCAAGCTGCGCGGCACGTGGGGAGAAGCGCAGCTCGACGCCCTGCTCGAGCAGATGCTCGCGCCCGAGCAGTACCGCCGCAGCGTCAAGCTCAATCCCCTCGACAACTCGCTGGTGGACTTTGCGATCGTCCTGCCTGCGCGGGACGGGGAGATGTACCTGCCCGTTGACAGCAAGTTCCCCGTAGAGGAATTCGAGCGGCTGGTATCGGCGTCTGAACGGGGCGACAAGGAGGGCGAGGAGCGTGCGCGCAAAAATCTGGAGCGCGCCGTCCGGACGCAGGCGGAGTCCATTGCGAGAAAATACATCCTTCCCCCTGTCACCACGGACTTTGCGATCATGTACCTGCCCAGCGAGGGGCTGTACGCCGAAGTCGTGCGCACGGACGGACTCTCCGACTGGCTGCGCGCAAAGCGCATCCTTGCCGTGGGGCCGACCAACCTCGGCGCGCTGCTCTCCACCCTGCAGACGGGATTCCGCACGGCGGCCATCGAAAAGCGCTCGGGAGAACTGCGGCTCATGCTCGATTCCTTCCGCGCCGACTTTGCAAAGTTCGCGGAACTTCTGGAAAAGACGAGAAAGAAACTGCAGGAGGCGCAGGACACCGTGGAGAGCGCCGAAAAGCGCACGGGGACCATCGGCAGAAAGCTGGAATCCTTCCGCACAGTGGGCGGCACCCTCCCTCCCGACGAGGAATGAAGGGCGGAAATCCCCCTCATCACCGCCTGCGGCGGAGCTCCCCCCCAAGGGGAAGCCTTTGCATGTCTGTAAAGAGCGCAGGCATCGCGCCCGCACGCAAAATTATTCCACGGCAAAATGCTTGCAATTTGCGCGCGCGCAAATTATAATAGGGATATGGAACTTCAAAAAATCGGCGCACTCCCGCAGGAGCTGTCCCTGCCCGCCTCGCAGGAGGAATTCGGGGAGGCGCGCAGCGTGCAGAGCGGCAGCGTGCGCACCTGCAACAACGTATTGCTGATCGAGAGCGGCGGCAGGTTCAAACGCTTTTGCGGCGGCAGAGAATATATCCGCATCGAACGCGGCTACGGGCACCTGAAATGGAAACGGGGAGAACTCCCCTTTGCCCGGGGCGACGTGTTTGCGGCGGACGACATTGGCGAATATGACTTCTACGGCGCAGGCATCTTTCTGATCGTAAAAGGAGAACGGGCATGAAAAAGGACAAAAAGGCGCGCAGGGCATCGGATGCCCAGAAGATCGCGCTGGAAAAACAGCTTGTCAGGGAGGGAAAGATCTTCCCCCGCACCCGCTACGCGCCCCGCAATTTTGTCGGGCGCGTGCTTGCCGTGCTGCTCGCCTTTCTCGTGGGCATCTTTTTTGCCCTCGGCGGACTGTTCGGCGCGGGCTTTTACCTGGGCACCCGCCCCCTGCGCGATGCCTTTGACCTGTTCGGCCTCGATTACAGCGCATGGCTGACGGACGCCGCGGCGGACATGAGCGTGCTGCAGCTCACCCAACAGCTTGCGGGCGGCGTTGACAGCCTCGGCGATCTGGCGGAGTACACCCCCTATGTGGACACGCTGATCTCGCAGCTGAACGAACAGCTCTCCGCCGTGGGCGTCACCCTCGACGCCGACGAATTCAAGGCGACTCTCTTCTCCGGCATGGGAGAATATTTTTCCGAGACCATTCAATCTGTACAGCTGGGTACGGCGCTGAGCGTCACTCCCGAATCCGATCCCCTGCTCATCGCGCTGTGCTACGGCGTAGAGGGCACCAACGAGGAGGGCGGCGACTTCACCGTCGTTGACGGCACGTTCGTGATGAACGAGGGCAAGGAGGCGACGACCATCCGCACCCTGACCGAGGGAAGCGAGGATGGCACGATCATCAACAGGCTGACGGTGGAGGCGGCGCTCGACGTGACGGCGGATTCCAACAGCGCCATGCGCTACCTTGCCTACGGCACGGAGGGCGAGACCTACCAAATTACGGAGAATGCGGACGGCACAAAGACGGTGGAGATGCTCCGCGATCCCCTCACAGGCAAATACTACCAGAAAAAGCGGCTGAGTGCCCTTTCGGGCGCGGACAACGTGATGGCGGACGCCAGCCTTGCCGACGTCATCTCCATTTCCCCCGACGCCACGGGGCTGCTGGGCGCCATCCGCGACTGGACGGTGGACGATCTGGGCAACCAGGCAAAGCTCGAGCGGCTGCGCCTCGGGCAGGTCGTCAGCATTGACGATTCCTCCTCGGGCATCATGCAGGCGATGCGCGACTGGCGCATTGCGGACATGAGCGACCAGCAAAAGATCAACTCGCTCACCCTGAAAGACGTCATCAACACGGAGGGAAGCGCCCTGCTTTCCTCCCTTGCCGAAACGCAGTTGGGCGACCTTGCGCAGGCAACACAGGAACTGCGCCTTTCGGACATCCTGGAAGAGAAAGCCTTTGAGAACAATCTGCTGCTGGAAAACCTTGCCGAAAGCACCCTCTCCACTCTCGCCTACGACGTGAGACATCTGACCGTCGAGCAGGTATACGGCGATCAGATCTATTCCTATCTCGACCTCGGGACGAACGGCGAGGGGCGCACCTATGAGGACTATATCAAAAATTACGATTATCTCCTCGACCCCGACGGCCCTGACAGCGCAGGGTACGTCGAGCGCCCCGACGCCATGCTGCCGACGGTCGATTATGTCGACGGCTCGTTCAAAGCATGGGAAGTGTACTTCTATACGGATAGTTCTTCCGCCAAACATGAAGTGACTGCGGGCTGGTTCTTTGCGGACGGGCAGAAGGTTTCGGACAATGAGACCGTGCACAGGGTGATCGTCACGGGCACGGACGGCGCCGAGACGGTGCGCACCTTTATCCGCCCGCAGGTCGTTCTGACACCCTCCGCCTATACGTGGCAGCAGGTGGACTATGACAACGGCGGCGCGCTTGCCGCCCTTCCCGCAGGCGTCACGATCGCCACGCTGCAGGACGGCTACACCGCCGAAACAAACGGCACGGGCGGCACGCCCGTCATGCAAGGCGACGATCAACTCTATTACCACACCGAGCGCACGATCGTGCAGGACGGCGCACAGGTGCAGCAGCTCGTCGCCTACCCTGTGATGGAGGACGGGAACGGCTACTATGTCAACGCGCGCGTACTCGACGAGGGCAGCGATTATTCCCGCGTGGAGCGCATCGACCTTGAGCGCACCGTCACCGAATACACGCTGGACAGCGAAACCTTTATCCCAGACGCGGACGGCGCGATCACCTATCACGAACAGACGCTTGCCGTGCGCACGGGCAAGGACGAGAGCGGCGCACAGACGTACTATATCCTTCCCGAGGAGGACGTCGAACAAAAATACTATTATACGGAGAATGAGACGATCGTTCCCGTGCCCGACGGCGCGGCGATCGCAACGAAGTACCGCGCAGACTGGGACGAGACAGACGGCACGGAAATCAGAAACCAACCCGTGGACAGATTCCTTGACGGCATCTGGTATATCATATTCGGCGGCGAAACGGTGGACGAGACGGGTGCGATCACTGCCGTCATCGACAACACGGACACCCCCATCCTCGACATCGCACCCACAATTTCAGGCGCAACGGACGCCATCAACCAGATGCCCCTTTGGAAGCTCTGGCTGCACGGCATCATCGCCGAAAATCCCTATCAGACGATTGACTATCCGGTCAACGAAGATACCACCTATACCAACCTCAACCAGCTCACGGTGGGCGGCGTCATCCGCTATATCAAATATCTCGGCGATCCTTCTCAATCGGGCGACACGGGAACGGACATCGGCACGTAATTTCGCAAAAAATACCCGCTGAGCGGTCAAAAGCCGTTGACTTGCGCGGCAAAATATAGTAAAATAATGTGCACGGGTGAAAACCCGCATTTACCTTGCATGCCGCGGGTGGCATGCCGAATAAGACCGGGAGGTGAAAAAGTATGCAGAAGTACGAAATGCTCATTCTTCTTCGCAGCGACATGGAGGAAGAGGCGCGTGAGGCGGAACTCAAGAAGTACGCCGACATCGTGACAGGCATGGGCGGCTCCGTCGAAGCGACGGACAAGTGGGGCGTCAAGAAATTGCAGTACCCCATCGCGTTCAAGTCGGAAGCATTCTACGCACTGATGACGTTCCACGCAGGCGGCGCGGCAGTCAAAGAACTTGACCGCATTGCCGGCATTTCCGACGTCGTCCTGC
This sequence comes from uncultured Clostridia bacterium, assembly GCA_944340905.1. Lineage (GTDB taxonomy): Bacteria > Bacillota > Clostridia > Christensenellales > Borkfalkiaceae > Gallimonas. The sequence goes on along the minus strand of CALVLT010000013.1, from coordinate 34,661 downwards.
GCCGTATGATCACAAAAGTCGAGGAAAAGTAAGATGACGAAGGTGTTTCTGATCGGGAATCTGACGCGCGACCCCGAGCTGAGCGAAACCGCGGGCGGCGTGACCGTATGCCGCTTTGCCGTGGCCGTCAACAGAGGGTACGGCGAGAACCGGGCAACGGATTTCTACAACGTGACCGCCTGGCGCAGGCTGGGCGAGCAGGTTGCCCAATACACCAAAAAGGGCAACAAGATCGCCGTGTACGGCGACCTACAGATCCGCCAGTACGAGGCAAACGACGGCAGCCGCCGCACATCGGTGGACGTCATTGCGCAGGACGTGGAATTCCTGACACCCAAACAGCAGCAGGGCGACGACTTCTATGACGCGCCCGCTACGCAGCCGAGCGCAGCGCCCAAGAAAAAGCCCGCGCTCGAGGCATTCGACGACGACGGGGATATCCCCTTCTGAGCGATGCCCCCCATTTTATAAGGAGTAAAGAACATGGAAGAGAATACGGTTGTGACGCAGGAAGAACCTGCCGAGAGCGCAGCTCCCGCAGCAGCGCCTGCCGCTCCTGCAGCGGAGGCGCGGGAAACGCGCGAGCGCCCCGCCAAAAAGAACTATAAGCGCCAGAATTATAAGAAGGTCTGCCTCTTCTGCCAGGAAAAGAGCACGATCGACTATAAGGAGACGAACAAGCTCAGAAAGTTCATCAGCGAGGGCGGCAAAATTTTGCCCCGCCGCATGACGGGTACCTGCGCAAAGCACCAGCGCGAGCTTGCCGTTGCCATCAAGCGCGCCCGCGTTGCCGCTCTTCTGCCCTTCAAGGCAGACTGAGAGATCAGACAAAACAAAAAAACGACCCCGCGGGGGTCGTTTTTTTACGCTTCAAATCGTGCCTCGATGTCTCCGGGCTTGACATACCATTCACCGTCATAGCCGGTGTGCCCGCTGCGAAAGGATTCAAAGGCATCCGAGGCCGCGCCGCACAGCTCTGCCGCGAACGCATTCAGAATGCTCTGCATGCTGTTTTGAATGTCCGTCTTGTTTGCCGCGATGCTCTCGGCGATGCCGTCATACCTGAAACACAGCCGGCAGTTGACGGCGACCGTGTTGGGCCAGATCAGCGCATAGCAGAGCGCCTGCGCGATCACCACGTCCATAATGCCGTTGCTCACCGTCATTTCATCGGCGCCGATCAGCCCCATCACAGCGGTGACGACCATGTACACCGCGATCGGCACCATGATCAGCCATATGATGGTGATCAGAAACCGTATCACTTTCATTTTATTCTCTCCTCTTCAGAATGGTCTCAAAATATCGAATTTATTATATAACTCCCCCCTCCCTGCTTTGTCAAGAATTTGTACGATAAAAGAAGAACGTTTTGCAATTTTTTTCATTCTGCAAAGTCACAGGCGATTTTCCGTTTTCCCATTATCGCGGAGGTTCAAGAGATACACTGTTCCCGCAACGATTGAGCAAAAACATCTCTTCCTGCGTTGAAGTTTCTGTATAAGAATAAACGTTATCGGAAAACGTCAGATGATCCGTCCCCTCAGCCTGCAACAATTTAGAGTTACGGCCGAAAAATACATTGTTGGAAATGCGAATATTCTCATGTGAAATTACCTGCGGTTCTCCCTTGCTATGTACAATAAACCGGATCAAATATCCGTCCGACCACTCGGCGCAACGTTCAAACACATTGTCTTTTATTACAACGCCCTGCGTCTTCCCGGCTTCATACCACTTACAGGTATCGTCCACGAAACGAATCGCCTCACACAATGTATGTACGCGATTACGGGCAAATAAAACAGGTTTTGCAGTAGAAATCATAAGACAAGTACTGTTAAAGTATTCGCTGTCGACGATCTCCACCTCAGGCTGACGGGTAAGATTTTGCATGAGACAGCCTTTCCGGACTCCCGTCGGGACAGCTCTATCAAAAAACACATTCAGGCTGACTTTATCCTTGGCCATCACGCTCTTTATTACCCTGCGCACTCCGAGTGTAGTCAGCGCCATATCATCAATAAACTGTACTTCATCGCCAGGACAAAAAGGATTATAACCTTTCTGCTGAGCATGCCCCATATGCGCAAAAACCACAGAGTCATTGCTTCTGTCTATTGGCACATAGGTGCCGTGTATGTTGATCCCGTCATCCAAGCTGCAAGAAATATAGCAGCCGTTAATACAAATCCGGCCGCTGCAATCCACAAACATCATGGAATCAGTCGTAGTAGTGATCAAATCTCCCCGTCCGGGAAGAGGAGCGATCTTCATATTTTTAACCGTAATATCACTGCACTGCTGTGCAATGATCCCCATGCAGGGACCGCGGCGAATTGTCACATTTTCAATCGTAACTCTGCTGCACCGATTCAAAAATATCGTATCGTTTTCCCGTTTATTCTGTGTAAGATAAAGCACACACCGCTCCCCAACAGGATAAACAAGCCGCATTGACCGTTCCAAAAATACAAAACGCAGTTTCCCCGGAGAAAGCTGTTGCACTTCACACAGAAGATAGCGCGGATACTCAGCGCCATACGTTGTACGCGACCATACCGAATCGGTATATTTATCGGTATGGGAACCCACGACCAAATGAGGCAGAATATAGTACTTACGACCTGTAATGCAGTCATTATCATAGTCAAACAGATAAATCTGCTCTGCATCCAGGTCGCCGCCGTTGACGTGCCAAACCAGATTTCGCCCCGCAATCTCATACGCAGAATCAGCGATCTTAAGATCAAGATACTCCTGATTGGACGCCAGGACGGTTCCCTAAAAAAGAAGCGGCCTGAGAAAATCGATCGTCATGTTTTTCAGAACAACATCCTCACAGTCTTCGATTGCAATCGGCGAGAGTTTGCCATCGAATAGCAATGTACTGCCCCGTCCGTCAATTGTCACATTTTTTCTCCCCTTGATATAGACAGGAACAGCACGCATGCCGCCATCGTTATTCGAGGGATATAATTCTTCATGAAATGCCCCTTCCGGCGTAAGCAGGCAATCACCTTCAAAAACTATCGTATCTCCATGATTCACTTTCATGTACGCGCATCGGCATATCAATTATATCCTATCCTACCCCGATCTTCAATAGGAAAAATGTATTTTTTTATGGAGAAACGGGAAAAATCCGTATTTGACATATATGGTCTTTTTTGATATAATACCGGCAATATCAAACATTATGATAAAGGGATTCCTACCATGGCGACACTGAACTTCATCGAAAAATATTCTACTATCCGCAATTTGGGTTTACACAATCATTCCTATTGGGAAATCATTTACGTGATTTCCGGCAGCGGAACTTTCAAATTTTCCGATTTGAATGATATTTCCTACAAAGCCGGAGATATGATCTGCATCCCGCCTGAAATTTATCACAGCAATGCACCGCGCAAAGGATTTCAGAATATCAACCTTACTCTCTGTAACTGGCAGCCTAAGTTTCAAACGCCGAAATTATTTTCCGATCTGACAAACAAAGATCTGAACTATATTAACGATCTCTCCTATATTCTTGACATTACCTACCGCCAGTTTCACAGCCTCAACAGAAATAATGAAATTCTTGCCAGCCTTACCGACCTCATCGTCAAATACATTGACTCGCTTACCGCAGGGAAAAAAATTTCCACGACTTCAAAGCTGATTGAGTCAAATATCATAAGCGGTTTTTCCAACACGGATTTTAATCTGAATGCGGTTTATGAAAAACTACCCTATGCCAAGCGATATTTACAAAAATTATTTATTAAAGAATATGGGATCTCTCCGTCACAATTTTTGATGCAAACAAGAATCGATTATGCCGCAAATTTTTTGTCTCAACACGTAGACAATGACTTCTCCATCAACGAGATTGCGGAAAAATGTGGATTTTCCGATCAATTTTATTTTTCCAGAGTATTCAAAAAAATGATGGGCGTTTCGCCGACACAATATAAATCACGCTCGCAAACGCAATAAAACCAACTCTATACCGCTGCCATCAGGCGGCGGCTTTTTCATCTGTTCTGATAAAAATCCCGATAAATTTTTAAATACCACGCGGCGCTGCCCGTAGAAATATTTGCACTTGATCTTCCATATTCACCCGAAGGTTTTGCAAAGTAGAAATTAGGCAAGAAAATAGGCGGCTGCATTTCAAAATCGGCACAATACTCATGAGTCGGAAGAACGTTTTTCAATAATTGTTCTGCAAGTATCCGTTCGCCGCATGAAAACAGCGCATAGATTGCAAACATGCATGCATGCACATATACCGAACCGTTCTCATCTTTGCCTGCCTTTTTTAAACTGATTTTTCCGAATTTTGCATTCCAAGCACTGAACGGTTCTTTCATAACGACAACGCCAAACGGGGTAATCAACTCTTTAATATGCGCAATACACTGCCGAAGGGTTTCTCCCTCTGCCACGCCGCTGATAATTGCCCAGCTATGTCCGGTATATTGCCTGCGATTTGCATAATAATATAATTCGCCGCAGCCTCCCTGCGCGGCTCTTCCCCATCGGTAATTCGGGCCTTCGTCAATTTGCTGCAAAAACACATTCATTTCATCGGGCAAATTCGTATGGCTGCGCAACATAAAACCCAGCCCCGTATATTTACACGAATACAGTGCCGGCGAAGTCCCCTTGTTGTTTACAGCATAAGGCCGATAACTGTCGCAGTCCACTCCATGCTCATTTTGCCCGTTCGGCTGTAACACACCGGCAAAATTTTCTTCTTTGCGAAAATTGTGCAACAAATATTCGGCATACAGCGGTTCGTAATACTTACACAAATCGGCCAACTGCAACATGAACAGCGCATAGCCATGTCCCATAACGCCAAATTCACCGGTACACGAATGGGCTCCTTGCGCAGAATACAGCCTGCGAAATTGCCCGTTGGCTGTATTTTGGTTATTGACCAAAAATCCCAATAACGGTTTCATGTGCGGATACAACATGGGATTTTCTCCGCAAAGACGATATATTATGTTGCAATCAAGCACGACCGCCTGCAACATACCCATCATATAACATCCGACGTTTTCAGTCCAACGGCCGCCTTCCGCATCCCAGGCAGCAACGTCCGGACGAATATGATATTTAAAATTCCGTGCCAATGTCATCTCATAATAGGCAAGCCACTGCCGATACATAGGATGAAGTTTCCCAAGCAGTGCGGCAAATAGCCCGATGGGAGATATGACGTCCGTTAAAAAGTTGGGATGCCCTGCCAGCATAGTACGCGTAGGGAAGTAATTTTCCCCCATCAGAACATAACAGGTGAACGCCATCGCCGCGCGGACACGATCAAACTGCTCCGGACTCATTTGATTTGCCGTCAGATCAAACAACGGAGCCCATGCCGCACGGAAGGAACGACAAGATACGGGAGATACCCTTTCTAAATGTGCAAAAATAGTATTTTCCCGATCGAGCACCTCCATCATGTCCTCGGGCGACGGTTTCCCGACACAGGTGTTATACCAATAGGAAAAAACGGTATCCCGTTCTATGCGGTAATATTTTGGATACTCGTCACGATCATCTTCCCACGACAGTACCCAATCCTTCACACAATCAAGACAAGCATGACTATAATACTTGCGATAGTGCTCCATGATTGCCTCGACCGGTTTGTCGTCACATAAGATCAACATATATGCCCGCATTCCGTCTTGCAGGGGAGCACTTGTTCCATGCGGATGAAGAGCGATCGCAAGCGTATCCCGACTGCCCCATATTTCATAATTTCCGTCATGAAAATGTTCAATGTCATGCAACAGTAAACCCGCCCAGAAACCGCTTTTTTTATCTAAAAACGCCACATGTTTCTGATCCCACCAAGAACGCGCAGGCATATACGGGTTCAATACAAAAGGGAAGTTTCCGTCCTCCCGCAAATATGCATCGATCTTTTCCTCTCCGCGATCCAGTGTATTGCGATAACGCGGAGAAAATTTTTCCCATTGCATCCGTACCCGAGCAGCCTGCCCTTCCCAGCCCTGCATCTCTTCGTAAATTTCCGCATAATCAAGTTCCCGTTTCAGTTTAATGCAAAAATGATAGACCGCGCCATTCGGAAAATATAACGTCTTTTCCAATCTTGCTTCAACACTGCCGCCGGAAACAGATTCTTCCGATCTCAACGGTGCCGGCCCGGACAAAGTAAAACGAAAACAGGCGCCGTTTCTGTGCCGCACCTCAACAAGACCGTTTTTTATGCTCGTCACCTGTAAAATGCCGTTATCAAGGGGAAGTTTTGCCAGAGTATCAAAGCATTCCGTTCCCTTCCTCCAATCAAACTCATGCAATCCGTCTGTAGGAAGATCGGACAACACAAGCAGATCATACGCGTTTTCACCCGTGCATTCTGTCTGGTAGGGCACAGGCTGCCCATCCATGAGCAGAACATCTTTGCCATCGTACGGCATTTTACCCGTGAAATGATAGCGCAGAACTGTCTTGGGCCAACTGTAAGCCCAATGGTGTAAATTATCTTTTAATATGAACGACTTCTTTTTTCCCTCCCTAAATATAACCTCTCTCTTTCAGATCGGCACCGACAGATTCCAGAACGGAGGCCACGTATTCGTTATCATACTTGTAATCAAATAAAAAAATGCATGTGCAACGCCTTCTAATATACGCAAATCACAAGCCACCCCCTGTGCGTTCAAAGCGGCGCAATAGGCGATAGATTCTTCAAGCGAAACCGTAGCATCTGAATCCCCATGTAGAATCAGTACAGGTGCATCGCCTTCTGTAATACGAAAGATCGGCGAAAACTTCTGATGCAACAAACAGTTTTGATCATGGATGCCGTATCCCCATTTTCCTGTCAGATCGACGATTCCATTCAGATCGACAACAAATTCAACAATCCGCGCAGTTGAGCATATCTCCCGCATCAGCGCTTTACAACCAAGCGCCGCCGCAAAATATCCTCCCGCCGACTCCCCCAACGCCACGACGGGCAATTCGCCATATTTTTTCCGTATAAATCCCCGCACAAATTCCACAGCGGCAATACAGTCGCCGAGCGCGTCACGCACATCTGTTTTCTCCGATAACAGACGATAAGAAATGCTCGCGCCTACCGCTCCGATTGCAGCAAAATATGCCGCTTGAGCGGCCAATGTTTGACAGGAACCGCTCCGCCAACCGCCGCCGTGGATACATATCACACACCCTCTGGGAGGATTGTCCGGCAAATAAATGAGTTCTTCAAGCTGCGTCCCGTCAGCCGTTTCGATCGTATATTGCCGGACTTGACGGAATTTACTCTTTTGGATGCGATCTTCCATGCGTTTCCCTCAATGTTCAAGATGAACTGCCCCCGCCTGCGCGGCAAGTGCAAGCTGCATCACCGAAAAAATATGTTCCTGACTCATCGCATTTTGTGTACGATACAAGCAGTCTTCGATCAGTCTCCCAAAATAAGGCAATCCGATCTTTCCTCTAACGCACACTTTTTCCACCCCGCTTTTCGTGGCTACAATCACCGTGTCCGTTTCGTCACTCACGCCAATATCTAAATATTTCCGCAGCTCGATCGTTCCTTCCGTTCCCGTCAGAAAGACCCTGCCGTCGCCAAATGCCCCGATACCGTCAGGCGTAAACCAATCGACAACAAAATGACCGACGGCTCCGTTTTCGCCCAACAGGCTGCACGAGCCGAAATCGTCAAATTCGCCATGTTCTTTATGCGCGAAGTTGGCTACAGCAGAAGAAAGGATATCCGCATTTTTATTTCCTGTAAAGTATAAAAACTGTTCGATCTGATGACTTCCGATATCAATCAAAATTCCCCCCGCCGTATCTCTGCGGTAGAACCATGCAGGGCGTTCCCCGCCCAACTTATGAGGCGCCAGAATATTTACCCCGATCACTCTTCCGATTACGCCACGTGAAATCAGCTCTCCCGCATATACCGCGGCTTCGCTTGCCAATCTTTCGCTAAAAAAGACGGCAAATTTTCTGCCTGTCTCCGAAACGGTTTTTTTCACCGCCGTTAACTGTTCGGCGTTGATAAGGGGCGCTTTGGCTGAAAAGAAATCCTTTCCGCTCTGCATCACGCGCATTCCGAGCGGAGCACGACGGGAAGGAATATCGGCACTGGCGACAAGGCGAACCGCATTGTCCAGTAATATCTGCTCCACATTGCACGCTGTTTTTGCTTGTGGAAATTGAACCAAAAAATTTGCGACAAGCGATGCGTCATCATCATACACCCATTTCAATGTTGCACCCGCTTCAATCAACCCGCGGCACATTTGAAAAATATGCCCATGGGCCAAACCGACGGCAGCAAACACAAACTCACCGCGTTGTTTGACAGGTCTGCAAAGTTCAGAATCGGGCAGACAATCGTACATATTCATGACTCCATGCATATATCTTGAAACTCTTTCAACTCGTTAAGCAATTTCTGTTCCCGGTAACAGCGTTCCAAAAGTTCCTGAAGCCCATCGACATAAAGATAATCATCCCTACGCAAAATATGGTCTTCCCTTGTATTGATGATCTTATTGCAACGATGTAACAAATCAACGAATTTTACCTGCGCCGAAGCGGCGCGCACGCCACATACGCCCGATTCTCCCCGTTCAATTGCACGGATACAGCAATCAAATTTATAAGAAATCCCCTCCGCAAAAGGATCACCGTAATCCACTTCTCTGCCATCCCGCATATAGGCGACGATATTTCCGAATGCATTGGGATATACCACTCTGGCCTGCTCAAATTCATATTCAAAACAAGGATCGACTTCCTCTTTTGTCACATGTGAAACGACAAACATTCCCTTCGTACCCTGTTGCAGCGTAAAGCGTATCGTTGCAGTGTCAAACGTCTCAATTTTATTGGTACGTAGCAATGTTGCTTCGACCTGCCCGGGCATTGCGGCATCATCTGTTTCGCTCCCTAACACATACATGATGTTGTGAATGTAGTGTGCAGTCGCATTGTTGACGATACTGTCAAAAATCTTCTCCCCGTTGCTTGCATATATTTTGCCTGCCCAACCGGTCGAACGCGTAAAATAATGCCTGTCGCGCGGCCAGAAAACGAGGCTCTTCATGTTGATCGCACGCCCGAATTTTCCCGCCATGATGTCCGCTTTCAGGCGCTGTATCGCACCGGAATAGCTCCATTGATATCCGATTGCAATTAGTTTCCCCGTTTGAGCTAGCGAATCGAGCTGTGTGAGGTCTTCAATGTTACCCGTCATCGGTTTTTCACACAAAACATGAGAACCATGTCCGACAGCACAGGCAATCTGCTTCACGTGAAAAGCGATGGGGCTTGAAATCATCGTAAACTGCGGCCACTCCTTTTCCTCGAGGGCCGCGTACATCTCTTCCTGTGAGGAAAAAAATTTCACGCCCAATTGCTTTAAACGTGCATAACACGGCGACTGTTCCGCAAACGGATCGACTGCCGCCACGATACGGAAAGATTCCGACGGATGAGACAAAATTTCATTCAACACTTTGGCAGCGTAGCCGCCAATAGCAACAAAAGCGACACTGATCACTTGCGACCTCCCTTTCTTTCCTTCAGAAAAGCGTTCCATGCCCGCTCAAACCATAATTCACGATTGGGAATCGGATCGACCGGTTCCGCTTTCCAATCCGTACACCCGCCCATGCGATTGACGATAAGCCGTTCATACCTCCCCGATTCATGCTCAGGAGTTGGCTTACGTTCCATAAAATCGCCTTGCGTAAGCACAAATGATGAACCGCGCGAGCCATACCGTTCCGCCGCCTTGATCATGGACTCTGCAACAAGTACTGCCGTCTGTATAATCTCACGATTTTTATATAAAAAACAAAGTTCACGGGGAGTATTCCATTTATTCTCCACAGAAAATTGTGATTCCATCGCCTGCAACAGACAAAGACTTTTACGCATTTCCTCTTCCTTTCGGACAAATGAAAAATGTGCGCTCATCTCTTTTTGGCAACGTTCTCTCCAAACCGTCAATACAGCTTTATCCGCATACGTCTCCTGCCGGAATTCCTCTTCCTGTCCGACTGCCTCCTGCAGCACCGCGTTAAAATCATCGAACGGCATCTGTTTGCTCAAAAAAGCGACATGCCTCGCCGCGCGCATTCCTCCCACCTGACAGGAGTTGAGCGCCGAACCGCCCGGCCGGAAAATACCAAGCGTGCCTGCCGCTTCGCCACACGCATACAATCCGGGAACATCCGTCTCCCAATTCGTATCCACAAGAATTCCGCCGTTGTTGTGCTGTGCGCAAACAGCGACTTTCAGAGGACGGCACGTAAGATCGATCCCATGCGAGGCATACAGTTCGATCGCGCCTTCGTTCATCCTGCGCAAACGTTCAACCGGCAAAGGGATCAATGCGTCCGATTGTTTCAGATAATCATATACGACGCGATCCAATTCCCCCCATCCCTTTTCCAGTCCGCTTGGCTCACGCGTAAAATCCATATAAACCGATCTTCCAAGCACAACGCTCTCGCGGTATATCAACAGATCCAGATAAGAAGAACCATAAATTTTGCGGACGTCAAATGGCCACTCATATCCCTTCAGAAAAATGTTTTTCAACATTTCTTTTCTGCTTGGGAACGCTTCCTTCAGAAACTCACGCTCAACACCCTGAGCGTCGACGGAAAAATACCGCGGCAGCACTTGTTGGTACGTTCCGGAAACATTCCACCGGAAATCAACGGACGCCAATCCAAACTGCCATTCCGAAAGATTGACAACCGATGCGCCCGCCTGTAACGCAAGCGCCGATGAGCCTGTCTGGCTTTGAGGATATACGCTGTCAAAATAAATGCCGGCCGGCCCGCCCGTTGCCAGGATAACATGCGGCGTATTGAATGCAATATATTCGCCTGTAAGCGTATCGATACACAAAACGCCGGCTACCCTGCCGTTGCCCTTCAAAATCCGTATCGCCTGACAATTGTCATAAATCGGAATTCCCTTGGAAATTACCGCTTCTTCCAAAACTTCCGTCATGCGTTTGGAAGTGTACGGGCCAATGGAAGTCGCACGTCCGTGTACGTCATGGTCTGTCCGATAGCCCACATATTCGCCATATTCATTGGTAGGAAAATCCACTCCCAAATGAACCAGTCTGAAAAAACTCTCAGCTGAATTTGCAGCTTCGCACAAAGCGATTTTGCCGTCCATGGCACCGCCGGAAAATAACGTTTGCGCCATATCGTATACACTATCACCGGCATCCCCCGCAAGCGATAATTTATAGTATGTCTGTTTATCACTGCCCGTATTGCGCGATGTCCCCATCAATCGGCCTTCTGTGATTACGGCAACACTGCGGCAACCATATTCAAACAATCTGTCCGCACAGTTATACCCCGCACATCCGGATCCAATGACGACTGCACGATATGTATGAACTTTCATTGCCGGTTCCCTCATAGTCTCCTTATATGGAATCCGCCGTCGGCATTGAGTACAGTTCCCGTGCCGAAATCAAGCAGACCGCTTGCAGCTGCCAGCACACATTTCGCTACATCTTCCGGAATTCCCCAACGTTTGATGGGCGTGAGTCCCCGGTTAAATATAAGATCATCATACTTTTGCGCGACAATTTCTGTCATGGCTGTTTTTATGATTCCCGGGCGGACCTCAAACACGGGGATTTCGTACTCGCCCAAGCGATCGGCAAATAAAGCCGTGATCATTGAAACGCCGGCTTTGGAAATACAGTATTCTCCCCGCGAAGGGCTGGAAGTATAGCTTGAATTAGAAGCGATATTTATAATTCTGGGAGAATAATTTTCAGCCACGCGCAGCCGTGAAATCATATAATTTGCAAATGTCTGACACATAAAAAAAGTGCCTTTTGTATTGATACCGAGAACACGATCAAAACTTTCTTCCGTCGTGTCCAAAATATCCAACCTGATCTTGCACGATACCCCTGCGTTATTGACAAGTACGTCCAAACGTCCATAACGTTCTTCAATGAAACGAAGCGCAGCTTTCCGGTCTTCACCGTTTGAAATATCAAGTTTAATATACTCCTCGCCGTCCATTTTGTCAAATACATCGGAATATACAACTCGGTAACTATTCTGTTTCAGCAAATCGGCTATCGCCCGTCCGATCCCCCGACAGGCTCCCGTCACCAACGCTATTTTTTGCATGCCAATGCCTCGCGATAAATATTTTTATAATATTCATTGAAGGTTGCACAGCCGGAAACACGGTTGTTGCGCATAAGTATTGTACACTTTGAACATGCCACGCAGCTCTTTGAACTATCGTATTTTCCCGAAAGATAATCTTCATAAAACTGGGGATACGCAATACATTCCCGGCCAAACCCGACCAGATCACACACGCCTTCCGCGATCAATTCTTCCGCTTTTTCCATAAGATTTTCGCGATAATAAGACATGCCTGAACCAACGAAACATATATCAGGAAAACTTTTCTTAAGTTCACGTTCCACATCAATAAACCGCTGCAGACTCACGGCAGGATTTTCAGACGCACGGTACATCCCTACGCGAAAAGGACGATTGACATGCGGATTATAATAGGGATTTCCGATCGTTACATTGACGAAATTCAACCCTGATTCATGCAATATTTTTAGTAATAATTTTGCTTCAGTCAGATCAATAATTCCTTCCTCGGTCGTTCCGAATCCATATGGCTTTGGAATTACATCGGAAAAGCCAATGCGCGACGCAACGATAAAATTCGCCGGAAAAGCTCTGCGCACGGCACGATAACAGTTGACAAATGCTCGTATGCGATTCTCAAAACTACCGCCGTAACGTCCCTCCCTGGTATAAGCCGAAAGCAGTTCCTGAAACAGATATCCATGACAGCATTTCACATCTACTCCGTCAAAACCGGCCCGGAAGGCACGCTGTGCCGCCGACACAAAAGCCTCAGGCAAGTTGTCAAGATATTCATCAGAAACAATGCTGTCACGAGGCACGGGCCGCGTTTTTTCGTAAAGTGCATTATTGTATGCAATAATAGGATGTATGCTCTGCCGTCCCGAATGAGTCAACTGCAACAGCATCAAAGGCGCATAACCAAACTTTTGCAGACTTGTTTCGCGCATATCATGCAGCAAAGAGCGAAACACCTCCAAATTATCTTCCGTAATTTGCATTTGATGAGGGTTGGCTCTCCCTTCGCTACATACAGCGCATGCTTCAAACCAAATAACGGCTGCGCCGATCGTTGCAAAACGCATATACTTTGCCGCAGTAACCTCGCTGGGAGAACCGTTTTCCAAACAATCGCAACCTTCCATAGGCTGCACCACAATACGATTAGGGAGAATCCTGTTCTCCACTTTAATGTTAGAATCAATACACATGATATCCTCTCCACCTGCTTATAAATAATATATCGTAGACCACATTTTCGTTTCGCCGCGCTCCAACAAAAGTTTAAGTTTCGGTTCCACTGAAAGAACGCGGCAATTCGTATGAAATTGTAACTCGTCAAAAGGATAATTTCCTTCCGCCCGATAGATCGCCAGATCGCCGGCGAACAAAGATTGACGATTGCGTGCGCCAACGGCCGTCCAGTTCAGGCAATAACCTTCTTGTGTTTTATCTCTGATAATCGAGTACTCCGTCCACCCGTCGAACTGTCTATACGTTGTGTTTTCTTTGCCGCGAAAAAGACGGCACTGCGGCGGGACAAACAGACGCAGCGGCACAGGGTCCTGTGGCAGCGGAACATACGCATGTGAATACCAGAGCGTGCTCCATTTCCGTTCCCCTGTATTTTCCAGACAATGTGCAATCCGTAATGTTTTCCCATCGAGGCTGATACTTTTCGTGTATAAGTGCGGATAATGACCATATTGTAAAAGCTGAATGCCGCAGGCAAAACATATACCCAAAAAGAATCGATAATACCTAATTTAGCATAGATAATATACTGCGAAACAAGGCCGCCGCTTACGAACATCGGAATGGTAAAAATAATGATGATTACTTTCTTAAAGCGCAATCCCTTGCGCAGAAGCGCATACGCCGCCATATAATTGATTCCCACCGAAATGACGGTTCCCACGATCACACGGGCTACAGAGACCAGCAGACCCGACCACGTGGAGGAATCGGTAAGAATCGCCAAAAATTATCGAATGTCCAATCGCGCGGCCAAAAAGTCAAGCCGCCAAGCATCGTATCGCTGGCCGCATTGAGGGATTTCGCCAGAATATTGATATAAGGTGCGATAAATGTGAATGTAAGCAGCGTGATAAAAATCACGTTAAAAACAGAAAAGACAACATAGCCCGCTGAGGATTTAATTTTGAATTTCTTTTTCCCGGAACGAGATGTACGCAGGATTTGTTCGTTCTTCATGATTCTTTCTCCCCTTACCACATGGAAATATCACTTACTTTTTTGGAAATAAAGTTGGCTCCGAAAGTCAGAATCAATGCAATCACACCCTGTAACAATCCCAGTGCCGTGCTAAGCGCATATTGACCGCCCTGAATACCGAATTTATATGTCGCCGTCGAAATAACCTCATCTTTCCACCCGATGGGATTTTGCAAGCCATACACCAATTCAAAATTAGAAGCGAACAACGTCCCCATCCGCATGATCAATAAAATTCCGATCGTCGGCGCAATTCCCGGCAATGTAACATGAAGAATTTGTTGAAACCGATTCGCACCGTCAATTCTTGCCGCCTCATACAAATCGTTGCTGATCCCGCAAATAGCGGCAAGATATATAATAGATCCCCAGCCAAGACCTTTCCACACATAAGTGATCACATATACGGGCAAAAAAGCTGAAGGATTTTCCAACAACGTTTGCCCTTCCTTTACGCCAAAAACGTTATAAAGCATCGAATTGATAAGCCCGTATTCGCTCAACAGATTATAAACGATACCGGTTACCGCTGCAATGGATAAGAAATGCGGCAGATAACTGATCGTCTGTGTTACCTTTTTAAACGTCTTGTTCCCGAGTTCTGTCAATAAGATCGCCAAAATAATGGGCAATGGGAAATCAATCAAAATCGTAACTGCATTAAAATACAGGGTATTCCAAATTGCCTGAGAAAAATCAGGCGTACGGAACAGTTCAATAAAATTGCCGAATCCGTATTCTGAAGTCCAGGGGCTGCCAAAAATTCCCAACCTTGCCTCCCAATCCTTAAAAGCAAGCAATAGCCCCATCATCGGTAAATAACGGAATAAAATTACAATTACAAGCGGCGGAAGCAATATCAAAAAAAGGGCAGATCACTTTTCAAGGAATGCTTGCCATTTAACTTTTTTGCAGAAGATGCCCTTTTTCTATGTAAACTGAACCGTTCCGCCTCATCGTGTTTTTCATCGGTATTTTCGATAATATCCTGCACAATTTGCCTCCTTAACGTTCAAAACGCAATCGCAATACAAGCGCATTTTTATGATGCATTGTTTTCATGAGTTATGTAAATTATTCATGAAATAAGGCGCACCCCTCGGTCATTTCGGGGAGGGTATGCCTGAACTCCCTGACAACAAACCAAAAAAGACGTATACAGAATAACAAATTTCACCCTCTCTGTCCATGGACACATCGTATCAACTTTATGGATAAATGGGACAAATTTTGCTATTTTCAATTATACTAAGAGATAAAATGGAAAGTCTTCTTAACAAACATTCTATCATCAACCATCCGTTTGACTCCCTGTCGTCCGCGCATGGTAACGACGATACACCTCACCGCAGGGAAGGCAAACCGCATTCTCTATCTGCGCAATACGCGCAAACAATTTTTCAACCCGGCTCCAGCGCGTTTCATCGTAATCCAATTCGAAGGCATGCCCCCAAAGGAACAGCAAGGCATCTTCTTGACAGTCGGAAAATTTCTCCACAATGTCTTCTGCCTGTACGTCTAAAATATGCATTGTGGGGTGCCATTGCATAAAATCAACGGGAAAATCAAAACGATGGGTACACAGCGTCGTACGGGCAAAACAAACAGAGGTATACTGTGCGATGAATTGCGCTAACGCTTCGTCATAATTCGGAATACGCCCCGGATAAGCCATTCCTACTATTTTTTGGCCGAAAATATCTTCTAAACGCAGATAATCGTAAACAATCTCCTCAAGTACCCGAACCCTGTCGCATTTCAGCAATGGCGCATGATTTCTGGTATGGGAAGCGACTTCGACCCCACGATAAATGTTCAAAGCCTGAACGATCGTGTTTTTGTTTCCGAGCACCTCTCTGCGATCGTCCCCCAAGTACATGGTGTCCTTGACTCCGAATTTTCCCGAACATAAATATTCCATCAGTTGCCGTATAACACAAAGAGCACCCGCTTCGGGTGCTCTTTGTGTTATGGAGCTTCTGGCCGGACTGTAAGGAGCGCAGCGACGGAATAGTCTATATACATTATTCAGACGATTTCATGCGGAAGCAAATGTACAATGTCGTTTTTCCAACGTGATTTACACCCCAATTTACACCCCAAACAGGGACAAAAACATCTTAAAACGCAAAAAAAGACCCCATATATTGTAAGTTTCAGATAGAAAAACCACAATATATAGGGTCTATGGAGCTTCTGGCCGGACTTGAACCGGCGACCTATTGATTACGAATCAATCGCTCTACCGACTGAGCCACAGAAGCACTGCCGTGCGCAACACAGACACGCTCATACATTATATGAAAAACCCCGTGAAAATGCAAGCGTTTTTGTGCGGATTTTCATAATTTTTTTGTTTGGGGGACAAACAGCCGCATGCGCTTGGGGAGCAGCTCCACCTCGAGGTCGCCGCGCATGCCCTCTTCTCCGTCCAGGTCCCACACGATGTCCTCCGCCGTTCCGATCACGAACCGATCTCCGCGCAGAAAGGCAAGGTGTTTTTTGCGCACCCTTCCGCGGAAGAGAAAGAGCGCGACGAGCGTGACGTACGCCCCCATGCGTGCAAAGAACCCGGGGCGCTCATTCTGGCGGATGAGCGCAAGCTCCATCTGCCCGTCCGCCATGCTCGCATGCGCGTTCACCTTCATGCCCGCGACCGAGCACCCGTTCATTGCCATGATGAGGACGGAGTGCGTCTCGAGCACCTGCCCCGCGCACGTGACCTTCAGCGGGAACACCTTGAGCTTCAATTCACGGCGGATGACTTCAAACGCATAGGCGAGAATGCCGAACCGCTTTTTGCTGGAGGGCTTGGCGGTGTAGGTGGCGCGGGTGAACGCGCCCGCCGCTGCAATGTACATGGCGTATCTGCCGCCGTTCAGACGCATGACGTCCAGCCGCGCCTCATGCCCCTTGAGAATGACCTTGAGCGCGCCCTTCACGTTGCGCGGAATGCCGAGGGAACGGGCGACATCGTTGGTGGTGCCGCCCGGAATATAGCCAAGCTGCACGTCCCGTTCGCCGATGCCCTGCAGCACGCGGTTGAACGTGCCGTCCCCGCCCGAGAACAGGATGACGTCATACCTCTGCGCTCCCGCGCGGGCGTGCTCCGTCATGTCCTCGCCGCTCTCGGTGGCAATGATGTCCACGTGATCGAAGTGGGCGCGCAGCGTCCGCTCGATATAGACGATCTTCTTTGCGACTTTGCCCCTGCCGCTCGTCGGATGATACAAAAAAAGGCAGTCCACCCCTCTATTATACCCGTTCCGGCGCACTTTTGCAAGCCGTTTGCGGACGGATTTTGCGGCGGCGCAGAATGTCCCCCGCCGCGAGCGGGAAGGGACAGGCGAAGGTGTAGTGCTCCTGCACGCGCTTGGCGTCCGGACAGGGTGCGCCCGAGCTGTCGCGCAGTCCGCTCACCACAAAGCTCCTTCCCGTCTCTGCGTGCGCACACAGTGCCTCGAGCGTCTCCCCCTCGTAAAAGCGGTTGCGCATCTCCGCGCATACGTATCCGTCTTTTGAGGACAGCACCACGGCGACAAACTCGCACGTGCCCGCCTCCTGCGAGCCGTCCGCAAGCACGGTACCGTGGTTTTCCCCGAGCGCATACGCCGTGGTATAGGCGCGGTGGTCGATGCAGTCCAGTTCGGCGGCAACTTCTTCGCTGTACCCGCCGTCCAGAATGCGACGGTATGCGTTGACGACGGTCGCAAGGTAGTACTCGCTCTTCATCCTGCCCTCGATCTTGAAGGAACACACCCCCGCCGCCGCAAGCGCGGGAAGGTGTGCGCTCAGGTTGAGGTCGCGGCTGTTCATGACGTAAGTGCCCCGTCCGTCCTCCTCCAGATCGCACCAGCCGCTCTGCCCCTTGCTCTGAATGCGGTAGGCGCGGCGGCACGCCTGCACGCAGGCGCCGCGGTTGGCGGGGCGGCCGTCCAGATAGTCGGAGAGATAGCACCTGCCGCTGTAGGAAATGCACATGGCGCCGTGCACGAACGCCTCCAGCTCGAGCGAGGGACAGGCGGCGTGGATGTCCGCGATCTCCGCAACGGACAGTTCGCGGGCGAGCACGACGCGGCTTGCCCCCAATGCCTGACAGGCGCGGGCGGCCTCCGCGTTGGTGATGTTCGCCTGCGTGGAGATGTGCACGGGCAGACGGGGCGCGGCGCGCCTGCACAGCGCGAGCGCGCCGAGGTCGGAGAGGAGCACCGCGTCCGCCCCCATCTCCTGCAGCGCGCCGAAGTATACCTCCAGCGCGGGAAGGTCGGCGTTGCGCGCAAAGATGTTCGCAGCGACATAGACCTTTTTCCCCAGCGCGTGCGCATAGGAAATGCCCTCGGCAAGTTCTTCCTGCGTGAAGTTATCGGCGAACGCGCGCAGGGAGAACGCCCTGCCGCCCGCATACACGGCGTCCGCACCGAAGTGCAGCGCGCACCTGAGTTTTTTGAGATTGCCCGCAGGGGCAAGCAGTTCGTTCATAGCGCCTCCGAAGTGCGTACCATGTCCGCGATCGTCTGCGCGACCTCGGACACGCCCATGCCGTCCGTTGCGATCTTCACCCCGCCCATGTCCGCCTCGTACAGCGGCAGATATGCGAGCGAGCGCTCAAGCACGCCCTCATCCCGTCTGCCCGCAGCGATGTCCGCAGCGAGGCGGGCGCGCAGCGTCTCCTCCCGCGCCGTCAGGGTGAACAGGGAAAACTGTGCCGCGCAGCCGATACGCGCAAGCAGTTCGTCCACGATGGCGCGGTGCGGCATCACCCAGCCGAAGAGCACGCTGCGCACGCCGCTGCAGCGGAGAAAGGAGCGCAGCAGATGCGCCGCATTGGTCAGGACCAGCTCCTTTTTCTCCTCCGTCACGGAAAAGGGCGTGATGTCCCAGCACCAGTCGCCGTCCAGATAGGCACAGGGCGCAAGCAGCGTTTTGAGCCGCGCGCACACCGCGCTCTTGCCCACGCCCATTGCGCCGTTGACAAAGATGAGACGTTTCATTCCTCCCTCCTGCGGGCGACGGCAAGCCCCCTTCCGACGGCGAGCACGCGCACCGAAAAATCGTCATCTTCGCGCAGCGCCTGCAAAAATTCGCCGATGTGCTGCGCGAGCATTCTGCGCTTCGGGGGAACGCCGTCCGCGAACAGGGACACGTCGTCCGCGCACAGCACCCCGCCCGCGCGCAGCAGCCGCTTGCAGTCGGGCAGAAAGCGGCGGTACTGCACCTTGGCGCAGTCGAGAAAGATCAGATCGTACTTCTCATGCAGACGGGGCAGAACGTCCGCCGCGTCCCCCTCCTCGAGCTGCACCCGCACCGCAACGCCGAACGCGGCAAAATTTTCCTTTGCGGCGGCAATGCGCGCCGCGTCCCGTTCGATCGCCGTCACGTGCTGCGCGCCGCCAAGCAGCAGGGCAATGGCGGTCAGCCCCCTGCCCGTTCCCACTTCGAGCACGCGCCTTGCCCCGATGCGGTTTGCCTCATCGAGCAAAACGGCGAGCACATCGTCGCTCGCCGTGGGATCGCGTTCCGAAAGCGCCGCCGCCCGCAGAGCGGCAAACCGTTGTTCCTGTGCGTTCATTTCACCAACCGTAACAGCAGATCGAAAAGTTCCTGCCCCCTTTCTTCGACCAGAAAGGAGGGCTTTGCGCCCGCATGCGGCGGCAGCAGCGGCGCACCGACGAGCAGCACGCGGGCGGATGGCGTGTCTTTCAGGTACAGCCTGCCGCCCTCGATGGTGCCGACATGCACCTCCCTGAAATAGACGAGCCATTCGCCCATCATGGCGCGCAGACGCACCTCGGGGATCCCCTCGACAATGGAGCATGCAACACGCTTTGGTGTACCCATTTTTTCACCCTATCCCGCTTTGCGCCCCGCAGGTTTCCCTTGCGGAATGTGCCCCCTGTCCCCAAAGGTGACTGCAGGAGTACTCCTTCCGCCTCGCTCCCGCTCGGCACCTCCCTCAAAGAGGGAGGCTTGTCCGTTTTTTTATGCCCCTAAGACGACGTACAAGGGGACTCTGCGTCGCGGCAAGGCGCCTTTTGCAGGTATTTGACTGCGCCAAATACCTTGCTTGAAACGCCTGCCGCTCCTTTTCACAAAAAAGCTTTGCAAGCAAATCTTTTTTGTGAGTGCTGCGGATTCGCATTTTCACTCCGCTCTGCTCGCCGCCGTAGGCGGCACACGAGCCTCGAAAAGGCGAAGTTATGACGGTTTCAGACGATCATACCCATCATCCGTCAGGCTCGCAAGCTCGCCTGCCACCGTCTTGGCGGCACCAAGGGAGAGTTCCGCCTACTTCGGCTACGCTCGTGCGCCGCTCCGCGTCGGGCGGGCACGAAATCGCCGCTGAGATGGCGATTTCTCCGTTCGCCATGCGCGCACAGCGCACTGCGCTGATGCGCATTACGCATGGCTCACCCCCAAGGGGGAAGCCTACTGTCCTTGCTATAAAATACTCGCGCAAGCAAAATCGCATTTTGCGCCAGCGCCCCACATTTGCGCATACCTGCGCTCACGCGGAAAGAGTGAGCCGCCGCGGGCTATACTGTTGCGAAAATAGCGGCGGCGAGAGAAAACCGATTGTCAGCCGCTCTGCGGCGTGCAATGGGTTGTCTCTCAAAATCGGAAGATTTTCTCCCGTCAGTTCGGGAGAAAATCTCCGAGCCTTCTCAAACTTCTTCAATCATCGTCAGGATCATGGGCGACTGCTTGGTCTTTTTGAACAGGTAATTCTTGAGTGCGCGGCGGACGGCGGCGGCGATTTCCGCCGTGCCCCCGTGCGAGGGAGCGCCCTCGATCGCCTTTTCCGCGACCTCCTTGAGATCGCGCATATAGTCGCGCTCATCGGAAAAGACGAACCCGCGGCTCTCGATGAGCACTTCGCCCAGCAGCACGCCGTTCGAGACGGCGGCGGACACCACGAACAGCCCCTCTTCCGACATGCGGATGCGGTCCTTGAGCACCTCGCTCGTGCCGTAATCCTCGAAACCCGCGCCGTCGATAAGGCGCGCGCCCGCGGGGAAACTGCTGCCCTGTTTCAAGGAATTGTCCGTGACCTCGGCGCACGTGCCGATCTCAGGGATCAGAATCTGCGCGCTCTTCATGCCCAGCTCCTGCGCGAGCAGCGCATGCCGCTTGAGATGGCGGTATTCGCCGTGCACGGGAATGAAGAACTTGGGCTTCAAGAGCGTGTGCATGATCTTGTGCTCTTCCTGGCAGGCGTGCCCCGAAACGTGGATCTTTTCCAGGCTCTCATACACGACGTTGGCGCCCTTCTGATAGAGATTGTTGATGACGCGGTAGATCATGCGCTCGTTGCCCGGGATGGGGCTTGCCGAGATGACCACCGTATCGTTGGAACCGATGGTGACTTTGTTGAACTCGCCCGCCGCCATGCGCGTGAGCGCGCTCATCGGCTCCCCCTGCGAGCCGGTGGAGATAATGACGATCTCCCGATCGAAAAAGTTCTTGGTCTTTTCCACGTCCACGAGGACGCCCTCGGGAATGGTGATCTCGCCGATCTTTGCCGCCGCCTCGACGACGTTGAACATGCTGCGGCCCGAGAGCGCGACCTTGCGGCGGAATTTGACCGCAATATCCACGATCTGCTGCAGGCGGTGCACATTGGAAGCGAAGGTGGCGATGATCAGCCGCCTGTCCGCGTTTTCGGCAAAGATGTGCTCGAGGGTGGTGCCCACCACCTTTTCGCTCATCGTGTAGCCGGGGCGCTCGATGTTGGTGGATTCGCCCAGGTAGAGCAGCACGCCCTTCTTGCCGTATTCGGCAATCTCGGCGAGGTCGATGGGACTGCCCGCCACGGGCGTCAGATCGATCTTGAAATCGCCGCTGTGGAAGATGATGCCGTAGGGCGTCTGAATGGCGAGCGCAAGCGAGCCGGCAATGGAATGGTTGACGTTGACAAAGTTCACCGTGAACGCGCCCGCCTTCACGCTGTCGCGCGGCTTGACGGTGCGCTCCACGACGTTGTTCATGCGGTGCTCGCGCAGCTTGTTGTCCACGAGCGCGAGCGTGAGCCTGGTGCCGTACACGGGCGTGGCGGGCAAGAGCTCCTTCATGAGGTAGGGCACGCCGCCGATGTGGTCCTCGTGCCCATGCGTCAGGAATACGCCGCGGATCTTCTGGCGGTTGTTGACGAGGTAGGTGATGTCAGGGAACACGAGGTCGATGCCCGGCATCTCCTCCGTCGGGAAGATGATGCCCGCATCGATGACGATGATATCGTTCCCGTACTCGATGGCGGTCATGTTCTTGCCGATCTCGCCCACGCCGCCGAAGAAGAGCACCTTGACGGGCCTTTTCTTCTTCCCCTTTTCGGGTGCGGGCGCGCCCTGCTCCTGCGCGGCAGGTTTTGCCTTGGCGGCGCGCTTTTGCGCGGGCTGTTTTTCCTGTTTTTGCGCGGGCTGCGCTTCGGCCGGCTGCGCGGGCAGCTTGGTGCCCTTGCCCTTGGCGCGCGAGCGGCGCTGCGCCTTGTAGCCCGCCTCCTCCATCGCCTCCTTCGTGCGCGTCTCGCCCGTACTGCCCGTGCCGGCGGCGCGCTGCTTGCGGTTATACGCCTCGATGCCGTTGAGGATGGCCAGTTCGATGGCGGGATCGGTATGTCTTTCGTGGGTCGTCTTGTTGTCGTTCTTCAAAAATATCACTCCTTAACAGTGCATAGAACAAGACGAGAGAGCCGATTTGCTCAGCTCTCTTGCGTGTCCCGTCATGCAGCTTGAATTCAGAAATCCAGGTCGGATTTTTCCACGATCGCCGTCTTGATCAAGCCCTCGGCGAGCAGCTGTTCCTCGCTGCGGAAGGCAAATTCCTGCGAATAATCGACGGGTTCGCGGTCCTCCTTGACTGCCCCGAGATTTTCCATGAGCATTTCGACAAGGCGGATGGCGCGCTTTAAGGCGACGCCGCTCTTGACTTTGACCATCATCGGGGTCTTTTCATACATCTTGGTATCCCCCGCGAACTTCTGGTGATAGACGCTCGAGGGGAATTCATCCGGATTGAGGGCGAGATAGACGCACAGCGTTCTGCCGCGCACGCCGATCTTCGCGATGGTGTCGCCCGCAAAAGTGAAGCGGTCGTTGGACCAGCTCACCTGCGAGGCGATGCGCGCGTAGGAGAGGAAGGCGTTCTTCAAATCGAAGTAATAACCCTTGACTTCCTCGTCGCTCTCGATGATCTTCGCCTTGAAACTGCGCTTGAGGCGCGTGGTCATGGCGGGGTCCTCGGGTACAGGCACGGCGGCGGGCTTGGGCGCGGGCTTGGGCTGCGCCGGCACGACCAGCTTTTTCGCGGGAGCGGGAGCGGGAGCGGGCGCAGGTGCAGGGGCGGCGGTCGCCGCAAGTTCTTCATGCACAGGTTCGGGCGCAGGCGCAGGCGCCTCCTCGGGCTGCGGGGCGGGCGCCTCGTATGCGGCGGGCGCAGGCGCGGGAACGCGCGCGGCAATCAGCTCCGCCACGAGCGCGGCAAGTTTTTCATAATCCAGCTTTTCGACGACGGCGGCGGCGACCTTCTCCACGCCGTTTTCATCCACCGTGACGTCGAACTCCCCCTCCAGAACGTTTGAAACGCGCTCCGCGATCAGGTCGTAATCGACGAGCGGAATGCTCTCGGCGACCTTGTCGGCAATGGCGTTCTCGTCCGCGGCGGGGACGGCGGAGGCAACGGCGGAGGCGATGGCGTCCGCATCGACGGGCGGCAGCGCCGCGACCACCTTATCCGCCAGCATGTCGTAATCGGGTTCGGGCAGGACGGAGGCGATCTTCTCGGCGAGCACGTCGTAATCGAACGTCTCTTCTGCGGGAACCTCCTCTGCGGCGGTCTCCACGGCGGCGCTCTCCTCCTGCACGGGCTTGGGCAGGGCCTCCTCGAGGGCGGCGTGCATGTCTGCCAGCAGCTCCTCGCGCAGCGATGTGAGCTGCTGCCCGAACGCCTCGCGCAATTCCTTGATGCTCTGCTCCAGCTGCTGCGAAAGCGTCTTGACGCTCTGCTCCGCACCGGCGCGCACCGTCTCGGCAAGCGAATCGCGGGCGGCGGTCAGCTCCTTGCGGTTGTAATCATAGATCGCGCTGTTTTGCTGGGAGAGATACCTGAATTCCGCAAGCAGCGTCTCCAGCCCGTCCTTGAACGTGCCGGCAAGCGCCTCGTAAGCGGAGACCTGCTGCGCGGACGTGAATTGCAGCTCTTTGCTGACCGAACGGCAGACCTCGTCGATCTTGCCCGTCACGCCGCGATACATACCCTCCATCACCATGCTCTTTCTGTCAGCCTGTTTGATCTCTTCCATAACAGCGGTTCTCCCTCCGGATCGTCATATAGAACTTATCTTGCATTCATTTTACACCAAATCGGCACAAATGTAAATACTTTGGCGCCGATTTTTTCCCGATTGCGCGAAAAAATCCCCGCAATGCGTTATATTGATAGATAAATTTCCCCAATTACTTGTCAAATTCTGCAAAAAAGAATATAATGGAACGCAGATATCATCGAAAACGAGGTGTTACTATGAGAGCTTACAACTTCTCAGCAGGCCCTTCCGCCCTCCCCCTGGAGGTGCTGCAGGAGGCGCAGCGCGACTTTCTCGACTTTGCGGGAACGGGGATGTCCGTCACGGAAATTTCCCACCGCAGCAAGGCGTTCGAGGAGATCGTGAACGAGGGAGAAGCTCTCCTGCGCGAGCTGATGGGCATTCCCGACGACTATGCCGTGCTCTTTGTGCAGGGCGGCGCATCCACGCAGTTTGCCGCCGTGCCCCTCAACCTGATGCACCGCGGCAGGGCGGACTATGTGGTCACGGGCAACTTCTCCAAAAAAGCATGGCAGGAGGGCAAACTTTACGGGGACGCCGCCTGCGTCGCCTCGAGCGAGGACAGAACGTACACCTACATCCCCGACGTTCGGAGCATCCCCTTCCGCGCGGACACCGACTACGTGCACATCTGCACGAACAACACCATCTTCGGCACGCGCTACGTGGAATTTCCCAAGACGCAGGCGCCCCTCGTGGCGGATATGTCCTCGGAGATCTTGTCGCGCGAAGTGGACGTGAAATCATTCGGCGTCATCTATGCGGGCGCGCAGAAGAACCTTGCCCCCGCCGGCGTGACCATCGTCATCGCCCGCCGCGACCTCATACAAAATCCCCTGCCCATGTGCCCGACCATGCTCAGATGGAAGGTGCAGGACGAGAACAACAGCCTGTACAACACGCCCCCCTGTTTTTCCATCTACATGGCGACGCTCGTGCTGCGCCGGCTGAAAAAGCTGGGCGGCGTAAAGGAGATGAACGCCGTCAACGAATACAAGGCGGAGCTGCTGTACGACTTCATCGACAATTCCCCCTTCTACACCAACCGCGTGGAGAAGAAGTACCGCTCCATCATGAACGTGCCCTTCGTGACGCCGAGCGCCGAGCTGGATGCGGCGTTCGTGAAGGAGGCGGCGGCGTGCGGGCTGGTCTCCCTGAAGGGACACCGCCTGGTGGGCGGCATGCGCGCCTCCATCTACAACGCGATGCCCGTCGAGGGCGTCAGGGCGCTCATCGCCTTCATGCAGAAATTTGAACGGGAGAACGCGTGATGAAAATTCTGAAACTCAATGCCATCAGCCCCGCCGCGGACGGCGTATTCAGGGGCTACGAATACTCGGACAGCGTACAGGACCCCGACGGCATCATCCTGCGCTCCTTTGCGATGCACGACTACCCCATGGGCGAGCACCTGCTCGCCGTGGCGCGGGCGGGCGCGGGCGTCAACAACATTCCTGTCGAGCAGTGCACACAGCGCGGCGTCGTCGTGTTCAACACGCCGGGCGCCAATGCGAACGCCGTCAAGGAGCTTGTTCTCTGCGAACTCTTTCTCGGCGGAAGAAAAATCGTGGACGGCGCCGACTGGGTGCAGTCCCTGAAGGGACAGGAGAACATCTCCAAACTCGTGGAAAAGGGCAAGGGCAAGTTTGTCGGACAGGAAATCGCGGGCAAAAAGCTGGGTGTCATCGGGCTGGGCGCCATCGGCGCGATGGTCGCCAACGCCGCGCTTGCGCTCGGCATGGAGGTCATGGGGTACGACCCCTTCCTCTCCGTCAGGAGCGCGTGGATGATCGACCGCCGCGTGGAGTTCACCGCCGACCTGAATGCCCTGTTCGCTGCGTGCGACTTTCTTACGGTGCACGTGCCCCTCACCCCCGACACCCGCGGCATGTTCAGCCAGAAGACGCTTGCGCGCTGCCGCGACGGCGTGGTAATCATCAACAATTCGCGCGGCGAACTGGTGAACAGCGCGGACATGGTACAGGCAGTGGAGAGCGGCAAGGTCTCCCGTTACATCACCGACTTTCCCGACGAGACGCTGCTGGGCAGGGAGAACATTCTCTGCGTCCCCCATCTGGGCGCGAGCACGCCCGAGGCGGAGGACAACTGCGCCTTTATGGCGGCGAAGGAGCTGGTGGACTATCTGGAAAACGGCAACATCGCCAACAGCGTCAACTACCCCGCCGTCTCCATGCCCCGCACGAGTGAGGCGCGCGTGTGCGTCCACCACAAAAATATCAAGGAGATCCTCTCCAAAATTCTTGCCGTCGTCTCCTCGCAGAGCATCAATGTGGCGCACATGCAGGATCAGAGCAAGGGCGAATACGCCTACCTCATTCTCGAGCTGGACGACGTCCCCTCCGACGAATGCCTTGCCATGATCAGCAATATCGCGGGCGTTATCCGCGTGAGAAAACTCTGATCGTTGAGACGGAATCATGACAAATCAAAAACGGAAAACCGACGTCATCATTTTACACAACGAAGATCTTCTTGCCGAACATCCCGATTTCGGCGCATAGGAGGGCGTGCATGACAATCTCCCCCTGCGGCGCCGACTGCGACGCATGCGGACACTTTCCTGCGCAATGCGCGGGCTGCGCCGCCATTGCGGGAAAGGTCTGGTGGCTGCAATATACCCATGCGCAGTGCTGTCCCGTATATGCTTGCTGTGTCGAAAAAAAGGGACAACGTTCCTGCAAATCCTGTCCCGAACTCCCCTGCGGGCGCTTTATGCGCGACCCCACCATCTCCGAAGAAGAGAACAACGCCCACCTGCAGACCATGCTGCAAAACCTGAAAGACTTATAACAACGCGCGCCGCGCTCCCCATCACGGGGAGCGCAGCTTTTTGACGCGGTGTTTGTTGAAAATGACGCCCGCGACAAAGCAGATCATCAGCCAGTACAACCACAGCAGAAAGACGATGACGAGCGCGAGCGCCCCGTACAGCTTTTCCTGATTCGCAAAGTTGAGATAAACGGAGAAGGCGCCCGAGGCGAGCAGCCACGCGAACGCTGTGAGAAAGCTGCCGAGCACCACCTCGCGAGCGCAGTGCGCATGCGGACACACGTATGCGTTGAGCAGCCACGCCGCAAGAAAGCCGAACACGAGCAGAACTGCATAGATGAGCACATAGGCAAGCGGGCGCGACAAAGAGCGCGTGACGAGCATGACAAACACGAACACGCCGCCCGCGGCGGCGAAGAACACGAGCAGGGCGAAGGTCATGCCGATGGCGGCAAGGCGCACCTTCCAGCCCTTGCGCGGGCGCGGCTCGGCGTAGATGATCTCCCCGCTCCGCCTGAGGTGGTAAAAGAACGCCGAACTGGACCACAGCGTGGTTGCGATCAGAAAGACGCTCGCCCCCGCCGTTGCCCCCTGCGCGTTGCTCCTGAGAAAGGTGAGAAGATCGCGCGCCCAGCCGAACAGCTCGAGTTCCAGAAGGCGGTCGAGCACGGCGTGCATTCCGCCGAAAAGCAGCGTCAGCCAGAAGAGAAAGGGCACGAGCGACATGATGAGAAAGAAGACAAGCGTGCCCGCGATGGTCGTGGCGCGGTGCTGCGCAAAGATGCGGTATGCCTGCCGCCCGCGGTGCAGCGTGCGCGCGACGGCGTTTTCCCCCTTTTCCTGCATACCCCCATTGTGTGCAGTTTTTCCGCCTTCACGCAAAGAGCGGGGCATTTGCCCCGCTCCGATGTCCCGTTTTTGCAATACGTATCTTACTTTTTCTCCTCGCGCACAGCGATCGAATAATAGTGCGTCGGACGAATAATGTCCGGCGCCTTACTGCACCCGACACCCCTTTTACGGCTTCTGCCCATGCCCGACAGACGCACGACCTGACATTCACGTAGTTCCGTCTGCCCGAGATCATATTTCACCTACCGTACATTCTCTGGTTTTTCAAAATTCATCCTGTTTTTCTTTATTTAGAATTTTATCGAAATAATGATTTGATATTTTTCAAAATAAAAATGCGGGACAGGGGATCGTATTCCCCCGCGTCCCTCTTCGCTCTCATCGCACGACAGCGCGTTTTTTTGGAAATGGGTTGACAGTTCCGCGCCGCTTATGATATAATAACGGAAAATCTGCCGATAGCTTAACGGACAAAGCGGGGCAAAACTTGGGACGCCCGTCGCAAGCGAGAGGTTCCGGAGGCACCGAAAGGCACTGCCGACGTCGGGGAAGTTCCGACAGACTGAAACGTGTAGGGAAGCGGGTCATCCTCATTCGCTAAGCATTGCGTGAAGAGCGCAAATGCGGGTTCAAATCCCGTTCGGCAGACCATCACAGCCCACCCGCCCGACGGGTGGGCAGCATTTTCAAAAGGGAGCAACCCCCAAAAGCGTGTTGTCTTATGGGCATGAAAACGCAGTCATTCGCCCCCCCTTAATAAGTGTTTTAAGGGGGGATGTCCTCAGGACAGGGGGGATTTCTTTCAACCCTTAGCAAGGGGATTCCTTCGGGGCTGCGCCCCCTCGGAATGACGTATACTCCTTTCCCGTCATTCACCGATTAAATAAGGCACGGCTTTCATGTATAAGCCGTGCCTCTCTCTTTATTTGTATTTCTTACTTGGTGCCGAACAGCCTGTCGCCCGCATCGCCCAGCCCGGGCAGGATATAGCCGTGTTCGTTCAGCTCCCTGTCCAGCGTGGAGACGTAGACGGGCACATCGGGGTGCTCCGTTGCCACCTTTTCGATGCCCTCGGGCGCCGCGATGATGGACATGAGCTTGATCTTCCTGCAGCCCCGCTTTTTGAGCGCGGCAAGCGCATCGCACGCCGAGCCGCCCGTGGCAAGCATGGGGTCTACCAGAAACACCGTCTTTTTTTCGATGCCGTCGGGGAGCTTGCAGTAGTACTCGCAGGGTTCGAGCGTCTCCTCGTTGCGGTACATGCCGATGTGCCCCACCCGCGCCGTGGGAAAGACCTTGTGGACGCCGTTCACCATGCCGAGACCCGCCCGCAGGATGGGCACGATGGCAACGCTTTCTTCGGGCACGCGGTACTGCGTGGTGACTTCGAGCGGCGTCTCCACCTGCACGGGCACCAATTCAACGTCCCGCATGCTCTCATACGTCATGATGGTGGTGATCTCCTCCACCAGCTCGCGGAATTCCTTCATGCCCGTGCGCTTATCGCGCAGGATGGAGACCTTGTGCTTGATGAGCGGATGGTCGAAGATAAATACGTTCTTATACTCCTTCATGGGGCGCCTCCTCTTCCTCTGCCTGTGCGGCAGCCGCCTCTTCCTGAGCGGGGGCCGCTATCTCCTCTTCAACGGGAGCGCTGCCGCTGTCTCCCTCCTGTGCGGAAAGCAGCGCCTCGGGCGCAGCAACGGAGCCGTCAGCCTGCGCCGCGCCCTTCTTGGTACGGACATTGACGAGCAGATTGACTAGAATGCCGAGAATGAGCGCGCACGCAATGGCGGTGACTGTGACCTGTCCGAAGGAGAGCGCCATGCCGCCCACGCCCGTGACCAGAATGGTGGAGACAACAAACAGGTTATTGTTCTCGTTGAGGTCGACTTTCTGGATCATTTTAAGACCGCTGACCGCGATAAAGCCGTACAGGGCGATGCACACGCCGCCCATGACGCAGGAGGGAATGGTGGCAAGGAAGGTGACGAAGGGTGCAATGAAGGACGCCACGATCGCCATGACCGCCGTCGTCAGAATGGTAACGACGGAGGCATTGCCCGAGATGGCGACGCAGCCGATGGATTCGCCGTACGTCGTGTTGGGGCAGCCGCCGAAGAAGGCGCCCACGATGGAGCCGATGCCGTCGCCCAGCAGCGTGCGGGGAAGGCCGGGATCCCGCAGCAGGTCATGTTCAATGATGGAGGAAATGTTCTTGTGGTCGGCAAGATGTTCGGCGAACACGACGAATGCGACGGGGATATACGCCACCGCGATGGTGCCGATATAGGCGCCGAAATTCCCGGTGTTGCTGAAATCGTTGTTGATGAATGCCTCCACAAAGGTGAAATCGGGCACCCACTGCATGCTCTCAAAGAGCGAGAAATCGATGATACGCATGGATTCCGCGCCCGGGATATAGCTGAACGCCGTAAAAATGGCGGCAAGCACATAGCCCGAGAGGATGCCGATGATGAACGGGATCATCTTCAGCATCTTCTTACCGTACACCGAACAGATGATGGTGACGGCGAGCGTGGCGAGTGCGCAGATCAGGCAGAGGATGGCGTGAAGATCCATCACGTAGTTGCCTGCATCGTTTACCGTCGTGCTGAGCGCGTTGGAAACCGCACTACCCGAGAGCGAAAGCCCGATCAGGGCAACCGTGGGGCCGATGACGACGGCGGGCATGATCTTATCGATCCAGTTGACGCCGGCAAAGTGAACGGCAACGGCAATGATGACATACACAAGGCCCGCAAACACGGCGCCGATCAGCAGTCCCAAATACCCCATCGACAGGGACACCGCACCCGCGAACGCCGCGGACATCGAGCCGATAAACGCGAACGAACTGCCAAGGAACACGGGGCTTTTGAACTTCGTAAAGAGCAGGTAGACGAGCGTGCCCGCGCCCGCCCCGAACAGTGCAGCCGAGATGGACATGCCGTTGCCGACGACCATGGGCACCGTGATGGTTGCAGCCAGGATGGCAAGCAGCTGCTGCAGAGCGAACAGCACGAGTTGTCCGGGTTTGGGTCTGTCCTTGACGCCATAAATCAGTTTCATGTTTTCTCTCCCTCGTTTTTCTTCATTATCTCAAAAAAACACGGCGGTTGCCGCCGTGTTTTTTTGTTTCGATATTTTACTTTACGATCTTGGAAACGACGCCCGAACCAACCGTTCTGCCGCCTTCACGAATCGCGAAACGAAGCCCTTCTTCAATCGCAACGGGCTTGATCAGCTCGACCGTCATGGTGACGTGGTCGCCGGGCATGACCATTTCAACGCCTTCGGGCAATTCGATGGAACCCGTGACGTCCGTCGTGCGGATGAAGAACTGGGGACGATAATGGTTGAAGAACGCCGTGTGACGGCCGCCCTCTTCCTTGGTCAGGACGTAGACCTGCGCCTCGAACACGGTCGCCGTGGGAACGGTGCCGGGCTTTGCGATGACCTGGCCCTTTTCAACGTCCGTGCGGTTGATGCCGCGCAGAAGTGCGCCGACGTTGTCACCCGCCATCGCCTCGTCGAGCTGCTTGTGGAACATCTCGAGACCGGTAATGACCGTCGAACGGGGCTTCTCGATGAGGCCGACGATCTCGGCGGGATCACCGACGTGAGCGACACCCCTCTCAACTCTGCCCGTGGCAACGGTGCCGCGGCCGGAGATGGTGAACACGTCCTCGACGGGAAGCAGGAAAGGCTTCTTGTCGTCGCGCTCGGGCGTAGGAATATAGTTGTCGATGGTGTCCATGAGCTCGAGGATGCACTGGCACTCGGGAGCAGCAAGCACCTCTTCGTTGGAGCAACCGCTGGTCGCTTTCTCAAGCGCCTTGAGCGCCGAACCCTTGATGATCGGGATGTCGTCGCCGGGGAACTCATAGGAGGAGAGCAGCTCTCTGATCTCCATCTCGACAAGCTCCAGAAGTTCGGGGTCGTCAAGCTGGTCGCACTTGTTCAGGAACACAACGATGTAGGGCACGCCGACCTGACGGGCAAGCAGGATGTGCTCGCGGGTCTGGGGCATGGGACCATCCGTTGCAGCAACGACGAGGATCGCGCCGTCCATCTGGGCAGCGCCCGTGATCATGTTCTTGACGTAGTCCGCGTGACCGGGGCAGTCGACGTGCGCATAGTGACGCTTGTCCGTCTCATACTCGACGTGCGCGGTGTTGATCGTAATACCGCGCGCCTTCTCTTCGGGCGCCTTGTCAATCTCGTCATAGCGCATCTTCTGAGCCTGACCTTTGCATGCCATGACCATGGTGATAGCTGCGGTCAGAGTCGTCTTGCCGTGGTCAACGTGGCCGATCGTACCGATGTTGACATGGGGCTTGCTTCTGTCAAATTTTGCCATTTTGGGTTTCCTCCGATTTCTTTATTTTTTGATAACTTTTTCCGGCCGTTCCCGGCCGAAAGCGCAGCTATCTATCAGACAATGATATCAAGCTTGACGCTTGCGTTCTCTATTATAACCGATTGCGCAAAAATTTGCAATTACTTTACCGAACTTTTTTGCAAAATTTTCCGCTTTTTCCCCGCGCGGGGCCTTATGCATTCTTCTTTGCGCGGGAGGTAACGATCTTTTCTGACACCGACTTGGGTACTTCGGCATAGTGGTCGGGTTGCATCGTGAACTGACCGCGGCCCTGCGTGCGCGAACGAAGGTCGGTGGCGTAGCCGAACATTTCGGACAGAGGCACTTCGGCATCGATGACCTTGGCGCCGTTTCTGTCGTCCGTGCCGACAATGGTGCCGCGGCGGCCGGAGATGTTGCCCATCAGGTCGCCGAAGTAGTCCTCGGGCGTGATGATCTGCACCTTCATGATGGGCTCGAGCAACACAACGCCCGCCTTCTCCATGCCGTCCTTGAACGCAAGCGAGCCTGCGATCTTGAACGCCATTTCGGAGGAGTCGACCTCGTGATAGCTTCCGTCATAGACCTGCGCCTTGAAGTCCACCATCTCGTAGCCCGCAAGGTAGCCGTTCTTGGCTGCTTCCTGAATGCCCTTGTCGATGGCGGGGATATATTCCTTGGGAATGGAGCCGCCGACGGTGACGTCCTCGAACTCGTAACCTGCGCCCGGTTCCAGGGGGATAAAGCGTACTTTGCAATGGCCGTACTGTCCCTTACCGCCCGACTGACGCTTGTACATGCCTTCGGCGTCCACCTCCCTGCGGAAGGTCTCGCGGTAGGCGACCTGCGGCGCACCGACGTTCGCCTCGACGTGGAACTCCCTGAGAAGGCGGTCGACGATGATATCCAGGTGCAGCTCGCCCATGCCGGCGATGATGGTCTGCCCCGTCTCCTGATCGGTATACGTCTTGAAGGTGGGATCCTCCTCAGCAAGCTTGATGAGCGCCGCCGTCATCTTTTCCTGTCCCGCCTTGGTCTTGGGCTCCAGGGAGAGCTGGATGACCGGCTCGGGGAACTCCATCTGCTCGAGAATGATGGGATGTTTCTCATCGCAAAGCGTATCGCCCGTCGTCGTGTTCTTGAGGCCCACGATCGCGCAGATATCGCCCGAGCAGATCTCGGAGATGTCCTTCCTCTCGTTGGAGTGCATCTGCACGAGACGGCCCACGCGCTCCTTCTTGTCCTTGGTGGAGTTATACACATAGGAACCGGCGGACAGCGTACCCGAATAGCAGCGGAAGTACGCAAGGGAGCCGACGAACGGATCGGTAGCGATCTTGAACGCAAGACCTGCAAAAGGCTCGTCGTCCGAGGTCTTTCTCTCCTCTTCCTCACCCGTCTTGGGATTGATCCCCTTCACGTGATCGACGTCCAGAGGGCTGGGAAGAAAACGGATGACGGAATCGAGCAGGAACTGCACGCCCTTGTTCTTGTAGGAGGAACCGCAGAGCATGGGCACCGCCTCCATCTTCAGGCAGCGTTCCCTGAGGCCTGCGATGATCTCCTCCTGCGTCAGTTCCATCGTTTCGAGGTATTTTTCCATCAGCTCGTCGTTGGCGGAGGCAGCCTCCTCCACGAGCTTGTTGCGGTACTCCTCGGCAAGCTCCATCATGTCCTCGGGAATGGGCTCCTTCCGGAAGTCCTTGCCGAGGTCGTCATAGTAGACCTCCGCTTCCATCGCGATCAGGTCGATGATGCCGCGGAAGGTATCTTCCTTGCCGATGGGCAGCTCCACGGGCACGGGATTGGCGCCCAGGCGCTCGCGGATCATCTTTTCGACGCGGAAAAAGTCCGCGCCGTTGATGTCCATCTTGTTGACGTAGGCGATGCGGGGCACCTTATAGGTGTCCGCCTGGCGCCACACCGTCTCGGACTGCGGCTC